>NZ_CP048020.1:0-331131 GCF_010365865.1 Treponema vincentii
ATGAATAGTTGCGATTATCGTATTTTTTGGGAAGAAACCGTAAAACAATTAAAAGATGAAATAGGCGAACAGGAAATATCCATGTGGTTCTCGCGTATTGGCTACGAGAGGGCAACGGATACCGTAATCGTTTTATCGGTACCTTCCGGTTTTTATCGCGATAATGTGCGGCAACGCTATGAACTTCTCATCGAAAAAAAGTTATTGGAGCTGCTCGGCTCTCGTATCAGTATTGAATTTGAAATAAAAGCCCCGCAGGCAATGGATATTCAGTCGGTACCTAAAAAAGATAAACCGGCAGGGACGTTAGCATCAGTTTCCCATGAACCGCAAAAGACGGCGCTGCCTGAAGAAAAAAAGAAGCACCCGCTGCTGAATGAACGTTATACATTCGATAAATTCGTGATAGATGCCGACAACCCCCTTCCGGCAAATGCTGCGATTGCCGTTTCAAAGAATCCCGGGACGGCTTATAATCCGCTGCTAATTTACGGTGGTGTAGGATTGGGCAAGACACACCTGATGCAGGCAATCGGCAATGCCTTGTATCAAACAACCAACTTGAAGATTTTGTATGCCCCGGCGGAAACCTTTACAAATGAGTATATCGCTCATGTAAATAAAAATAAGATGCATGAATTTAAAAATAAATACCGCAATGCGGATGTGTTGCTGCTTGATGATATTCACTTTTTGGAGAAAAAAGAAGGGACTCAAGAAGAGCTGTTCCACACTTTTAACGCCCTCTATGAAAATAATAAGCAAATCGTATTTACTTGCGACCGTCCGGTAGAAGAACTGAAAAACTTAACCGACCGGCTCCGCTCCCGCTTTACCCGCGGTCTGAGTATCGACTTAAAGATACCTTCGTATGAAACTCGCTGTGCTATTTTATTTAAAAAGCTTCAAGATGAACATTTTTCTGTTCCCGACGAAGTAGTACACCTAATTGCAAAGAATGTTTCTTCCAATGTCCGTGATTTGGAAAGTGCGCTCACTAAATTACAAGCGTATTCGGAGCTGACTGGTCCCGTTACGCTCGAAAATGCGCAGCGACTTTTACAAGACATGTTCGGATCTCCCCGTCAGCATAATATTTCAATCGACACGATTTTAAAAATCGTTGCCGACTATTTCGGTATCTCATATATCGATTTAAAAGGAAAAAAACGGACAAAAAATGTTTCTTTCCCACGGCAGGTGGCAATGTATCTGGCTCGTGAAATGACCGAATTTTCCACTACGGAAATCGGTGTTGAATTAGGCGGACGAGACCATTCGACAGTTATGCACGGGCATCAAAAAATAGAAACACAGACAGCGCTTGAACCTTCGCTGGAAGTTACCATCGCCGAGCTAAAAAAACGCATCACCAACGCCAACCAATAACGCTGATAAGTCTTGCTCAATCCGATATATCTGTATATCGGATTGAGTAGCGGCGTTAGTAGTTCTAAACAGTATTGAGTTTTCTTGAGGAAAACTCATAATTCAGAAATGTACTCAGGATGTATATTTCTTAACAATACCATTCTGAGGCCGTACTGAAGTAGTTTTTTTGTAAATCACCTGCTAAACTGCGGCAGTGGATTATACCGCTCGCCATAGTCGTAGGTATCAAGCTGTTCGTGTTTTTTAAAGAAGTTGACAACCAGATAGGTAAAGGGTGTGCAGACAACCTCTATCGTTGTCTTAAAAAGATAATTGGAAAAAGCCATTATAATTAAAACAGAAGATGCGTACAGCCCTGAAAACGAAATCATCACAAAAATGACACTGTCCAGCAGTTCTCCGACCAAAGTGGAACCGATGGTGCGCATCCACAGATGTTTACCGCTGGTAAGCACTTTCATTTTAGAAAGAACGGTAGAATTGCTGTACTCACCGACAAAGTAGCCGCAGATACTACCTGCGCTGATACGAGGCATTTGCAGCAAAATATTATTAAAATCGCTTTGCAGATTCCAGCCGCCCTCTGCCGGCAAAATACTCACCAGCCAGACATTGAACGCCATAAAAATGAGGACGACAAAACCTGTCCAAATGACTTTCCGCGTATCCCGATAGCCGTATACCTCAGTCAGCACATCTCCGAAGATATACGAAAACGGAAACAGCAGCGTTCCACCGTCAAAAACAAACGGACCGATCTGCACCATTTTTACTGCCAAAATATTCGACAGAACCAAAACACCGATAAAGAGTCCGGAAAGAACCGGCAAGAAATTCTTTTTCTTCGTGAAGCCCTTGGCTTCATCTGTCAAAATAGTATCATTCATTATTTTATTATAGCAAAATCGGAACAGCAGTGATATACTAAATATATCAGGGCAACCGCATCAGACAGTTACCTAATAACCCCGCAAAATAATTGGGGCTGTTCAACCTGTTCTTTTGAAAATAGAGGGGTATCTACTGTGTCGTACGGCAAAAAAGTATCCTCAACGTATCAAAGATACGCCTGCGGTGCTTTTTTGCCTATCTCCTTGTATCTACCGCTCTCTTTTCAAAAGGCTAACGAAAAGTCTCTTTTCAAAAGCGTCGGTTCTATGTGGTAAACTTTTATTCTGAATTTTTACATATTTGTCTGATGCGTTTGCCCTTCCTTAAAATAAAATACACGAAATTTTATTTAAAATTTCGTGCGAAGGTAAAAGTGTATTATCTGAGGAGGTATCATAAAAAGTACCGTCTGAAATTATCGCCGATACTTTTTATTTCAAGTTTGCGTTGCAAACTCGATTATTGTTATGTGCGCATTATGCGCACGGCTAAAAATTTTTTCGGAAATTGATATTTCCTGCAAAAGTTTTTATAGGAGGTAATATGAAAACAATACTGGTAACAGGAGCCCTCGGTCAAATCGGCAGTGAGCTGGTTATGCACCTACGCAAGACCTACGGCGGCAGCAATGTAATTGCAAGTGATGTAGTTAAAAAAGACATGCCGGAAGTCCTTGAATCCGGGCCGTTTGAGCAATTAAACGTATTGGAACCGCAGAAGGTTGCTGATGCATGTAAAAAATATAAGGTCGATACTGTCATTCACTTAGCAGCGCTCCTTTCCGCTGTTGCGGAACGCGATCCGCAAATGGCATTCAACATCAACATCCACGGATTATATAATATGCTGGAAATTGCCCGGGAAAACAAATACCGATTCTTTGTCCCCAGCTCTATCGCAGCCTTCGGGCCGGGTACTCCAAAAGACAAAACGCCTCAGGACACCATCCAGCGCCCGACATCGATGTACGGCGTAACCAAAGTTTCAGGCGAACTGCTCTGTGACTACTACCACAAGCGCTTCGGTGTTGACACCCGCGGCGTGCGCTTCCCCGGCCTCATCTCGTATACAACTCCTCCGGGCGGCGGCACTACCGACTATGCCGTTGACATTTATTACGAAGCGCTCAAGAACAAAAAATACGAGTGCTTTATTAAAGAAGGCACCTATATGGACATGATGTATATGCCCGATGCCCTCAAAGCAGTTCAGCAGCTTTTGGAAACAGATGAGTCAAAGTTAATCCACCGTAACGCCTTTAATATCGCCTCGATGAGCTTCACGCCGGAAATTATCGCAGCGGAAATTAAAAAGCACATCCCGGAATTCCAAATGACTTACAAGGTTGATCCCATGCGGCAGGCAATCGCCGATTCATGGCCTAACTCCATCGATGACACCTGCGCACGGAATGAATGGAACTGGAAACCCGAATACACACTGGAAACCATGACCGTCGATATGCTGGAAAAACTGAGCAAGCGACTCGGCGTTGCGTATCAGTCGGCACGGAAATAAAGAAACGTTCCAATGAGCATTAAATTTCATTGAAGAGGAGAAAACAATGAGCAATATTCACGAAATGGCTTTTTTACAACAAAAAGTACAGGAATTAAAAGATCAAGGCTTGTATAAGGTACCGGTAACCCTTGACGGGCCGAACGAAGCAGAATGCGTTATCAATGGAAAGAAGGTTATCAATCTTTCATCAAACAACTATCTGGGCTTTGCAAACCATCCCCGCTTAAAGAAGGCGGCAATCGCAGCTATTGAGACTTACGGAGCGGGAGCCGGCGCTGTCCGCCCCATCATCGGAAACATGAAAATCCACGATGAGCTAGAAGAACTACTGGCAAAGTTCAAGCGGGAAGAAGCGGTACTCACCTTCCAGTCAGGTTTTAACTGCAACGCAGGGGTTATCCAAGCGGTTACCGACAAAGGCGACCTCATCCTATCCGACGAATTAAACCATGCATCCATCATTGACGGCTCCCGCCTTTCAAAAGCCGATAAGGCAGTGTTTAAGCACTCCGACATGGCAGACTTGGAGCGGGTTTTAAAAGAGAAGCGCCCCAACTACCGCAACATCCTCATCATCACTGACGGCGTGTTCTCCATGGACGGCGACATTGCCAAGTTGCCGGAAATCGTTGCCCTTGCAGAAAAATACGAGTGCTTAACCTACGTGGATGACGCCCATGCCAGCGGTGTATTAGGCGAAAGCGGACGCGGCTCCGTTGACCACTTCCACTTGCACGGCAGAGTAGACTTTGCAATCGGCACCCTGTCCAAGGCAATCGGCGTTGTCGGCGGCTATGTTGCCGGTAAGCAGGTTACCATCGACTGGCTGAAAAACCGCGGACGCCCCTTCCTGTTCTCCACCGGACTCCCCCCCGCCGCTATCGGCGCATGTATCGAAGCCATCAAAATGCTGATGGAATCAACCGAATACACTGACCGGCTGTGGAAAAACGCCCGCTACTTCAAAGAAAAGCTCGCCCGCCTCGGCTTTAACACCGGACACAGCGAAACCCCCATTACGCCGGTCATCATCGGGGAAGAAGCGAAGACCCTTGAGTTCTCCAAAAAGCTGTTCGATAACGGCTTATTCATCGGACCGATCGTGTTCCCAACCGTACCCAAGGGCACCGGACGTGTCCGCTGTATGGTAACGGCAGGACACACCACCGAACAGCTCGACCGCGCTATCGCTATCTTCGAAAAAGTCGGAAAAGAGATGGGCATTATCGCGTAAGCTGATCTTAAACGATAAGAGACGGAAGCTATGATATAGTTTCGGTGATACGGACTGAGCCGATACGGTTCGTACAGCCTTCCGTCTCTTTATCTTTTTAGACATACCCTATAGCCACAGAAGAATTCATTTTCAAAAGCACCTCATTATTTGCGGCGCAACTTATTTACTCAAAGAGGAACACTCATGGGAAGTTTAGATTTTTTATCAACGGATTATCAATTTAAAAAATATAAGAATGTATATGCAGGGATGCTGCAAGGGTTTTATACGATTTTTCGCGTGGATACCAATGCGAAAAAATGTATCCTTACCATCGGCGCCTCTAAAGAGGCTGATGGAGAAGACATGCTCGCTCTTTTGCAGCCGCGGCTTTGCGAAATAAAAAAGGTAAAAACGCGTATCGATAACGCAACATTAATCCTTGAATATCCTATACCGGCATTAGGTAACTATAAGAAAACATTCAATTTACTGAATGATACCGTAATCCCGTTCCTTGTAGAAAATAAGTATAAATCCGGCGGATTTATCTATGGTAAAAATGATGGAACGATACGGTTGTTTCAAATAGGACTGCAATACCTGTATCTAACCGAAGCTGAACGGGCGGAAAAAGAAGCCGATCTTACCGCTCAAAAAGAAAAAGACAAAAATACGCAAGAAAATTTTTTACTCGGTACATTGGGCGTTATCGGCGTTGCATTAGCGGGGATCTTACTGTATGTTATCGTCGGAAAAATGAACCTCTATGTTTGGGCGATTCCAGTCTTACTCAGCGCAATATCCTATACTGTATACAAACGACTGGGGAAAAAATTAACCGTAAAAGCCATCGTTATGATTTTGATTGTACTGGGCATAGCGCTCGCAGCGGCAACTGTCTTGGAATACGGCTGGCGTATATACGATGCCATAAATGAAGCGCCGGATATTGAGCATATCAGCTTTTTCGATGCTTTAAAAGAAACGCCGGAGCTTATAATCACCGAACCGGATATCGCAAAGCTGGTTAAAAGAGATTTATTGGTAAACGGTGGAATTTTAATACTGGCCTCAATTATTACGATAGTAAGCGCTTACAGGCAAGAAGTACGGTTTATCAAAATAACAAGATTGGATTAAGTATAAAAAGTCATTGCATTATGCTGTATCAGTTATCAGAGGAGAGCCGATATGTTCGGATTGCGATTTGTAAAATTTGAACCAAATGAGTATATTCACGTAATTAAAAAAGGACGTGTGGTAAAAAAAGGGCGCGGGCTTTCGTTTTGGTTTTATAAACCTTCGACTTCGATTATTACCGTTCCGCTTGAAACAAAAAACGTACCGTTCATGTTTGAAGAGCTTTCGAGCGATTATCAAACGCTGACCATACAAGGTGATTTGATCTATAAAATAACAGATACCGAAAAAATTATCGATCAAGTTAATTTCTCCGTCGATCTTAAAAATTATGCGTACCTCTCGGATGATCCTGAAAAATTGAGCCGGATTATTATCAATTTGGTAAATACGATGACCAAAACCGAAGTTTCCAAGCTGCCTTTGCGGGAAGCGATACAATCAATTGATCGAATTGCAGGAGCATTAAAAGAAGCGGTGCAGCACAATGAATATCTGCAAAATTTGGGAATCACAATCACAAATATCAATATTCTTTCAATCTTGCCGAACAAAGAAACAGCGCGGGCGTTGGAAGCGGAAACGCGAGAAAATATTCTGCGCGAAGCGGATGATGCGGTGTACAAGCGGCGTAATGCAGCGGTAGAGCAGGAGCGGAAAATAAAAGAAAATGAATTGAATACGCAGATCGCAGTTGAAGAAAAACAGCGGCAAATTATGGAAGCGCACATGGAGGGGAAACGAACGGTTCAAGAAAAGAAACGGGTTATTTTACAGGAAGATATGGCGTTCAAAATTAAGCAGGAGCAGGAAAATGCGAAGCTTATTGAAATTTCCGTTAAGAACAAGAAGACCGAAGCGGATATTAAAGCCTATTCGCTGAACGCCGTTCTGGAGCCGATGTCCAAGATCAATCCCGAAATTATCAAAGCGCTTTCTTCAATCGGTATGGCGCCCGAAAAGCTGATCGCAAATGCATTTACCGGGCTCGCGGAAAATGCCGGTAAAATCGGCGAGCTGAACATCAGTTCGGAACTGTTACAGCAGCTGATGAAAAAATAATGGACAGGCTGATTATTATCCGCCGTCCGACTCGTTTGGACGCGCTTGTCGCGCGGTTTAATACAAAGCAGCAGGCTCAATTTTACATCGAACATCTGAATGCGGATTTTAAGGATTATGAAGCGGAACACGAAACGTACTATGCGGTATTGGATAGGCTGGTAAAAACCGCGCAAGGTATCGGCAACGTACAAGTTATCGACTGGAAATTTTTACCGAATTTTATATTCGGCAAAAATGATACGGTTATTACCGTCGGACAGGACGGCCTTATTGCCAATACTCTGAAATATCTGGAAGCGCAAAAACTGATCGGCATTAATCCCGACCCGAGCAGGTGGGACGGCGTCCTGTCTCAGTTTTCCGTAGATGAGGCCGGAACGGTTATCAGGCAGGCATTGAATGATGAGGCAACCGTAAAGCAGGTTACCAAAGCGAAAGTACAGCTTTCCGATAATCAGGTGCTGTATGCCGTCAACGATTTTTTTATCGGTGTTAAAAATCATGCGTCGGCGCGGTATGCTATTACGGTTGACGGAGCCGTAGAAAATCAATCTTCAAGCGGCATTATCGTTTCTACGCCGCTCGGACGCTCCGGTTGGATGAAAAGCGTATTGGCAGGCGCTTCGGGAATTACCGGCCGCTTATCAAAACAATCGCTCGCAATTAAAGCGAAGTCCGTCATCGATTGGGGCAAAGAACAACTCACCTTTGCCGTGAGGGAACCGTTCCCGAGCGTCAACACCGGTACAAAGATTATTTTCGGTTCTATCACCCCCGGTACGGATTTCTGCGTTGAATCGAGGATGGGAGAAAACGGCATCATCTTTTCCGACGGCATTCAAGATGATTATCTGGATTTTAATTATTCGGTTGTCGCGCGTATTTCCATTGCAGATTCCAAAGGCAATATCGTGGTGAAATAAACACTCGGTCTTTCATTAACATATTCTCCTCAAAGGAGTAATACCATGAAAAAGATAGACATACTCTGTGTCTTATATGTTTTTTCTACGGTTGCAATATATGCACAAAATAGCGATACTGCTTTATTAAAAGATATTTCATATTCTATTCCTAACAATTTCTATATCATAGATTATGCCATCGGAAACTTCATTTCTAAAGAAGAGACTTCTATCATTATTTTTTGTGATGCTGTAAAAATTAAAAACGCATCAAAAACGGTGCAGAAAACATTCTTATATGAGGTTCATAACGAAAAGCCTAAATTGTGGGGAGAATTAAAAATCAATTGCTGCTATTATAATTATGAAGAAAACATGGATTCTTTTTATAAATCTTTGAAAATGGAACAGGACTTATCAGCATTAGGCAAGCCCTATCGTTTTGGTTGGGTAGGAGATTTTAATGAGAATGGAATTACAGAACTTATGTTTGCTCAATCAGCATACTCAGAAGAAGGTGCGACTTTGGAGTTTTGGGAATTCCATAATGGAGCATTTAAGATAACTTTACCTGCACAAGATGATATTTGTTTTATTCTCGATGTGAATAAAAAAATGCATTCAATGAAGTTAGAAAGAAGCAAATATTCTGCTGTTATTGACAATTATGAGACAAGAATTTCAGAAATTTTTTGGGATTCAAAAAAATTTCAATATTCCGTGCAGGAATAATTAAGAATTGCTGTTGGTATATTGCACAGTTTCATTATTAGGACGGTTCAACGAGAAGTTAAGAACAGCTCCCTCAATACCCCACATACTCAGCCGCGGGATAGATACATCCCGCGCACGCAATATCGGTGGAACGCCCTGCCTGCACCCATACCGGCTTAAAATAATTTCCGGCAGCCGGTTTGATTTTTTGTATGATGCCGTCGGGACAATGAATTGAAACAGGCTCTCGTTTTTTCGGTGAATGAGATGAATGTTCGCCGGTTGCTGTGGAGGAAAGCAATTCGCATACCCGCGTCAAGAAGGCGATCCGTTCTTCAAGCTCAAAGATAAAACGGGAATAAAAAGCGAGCACCCCAAAGTCATTGCCGGAAAGAACACTTTGCTCAAGCTGCTGCAGCAAGCGATTCAGCGTTAGAAACGCAGACTTCGATTCTTGATAGCGGGCAGCGGAATACTCGCAGCCATACACCTGTTGCAGCACTGTCTTGAGTGTTGCAGCGTCGTTGTATATATGCACAAGTTTTTGCGTACAGTGCCGGAATGCGGTTTCGACAGCAGGGCAACAGCCATCAAGCACATACATCTTGGAAGAATACAGCAGCGGACATTTTTGCGTCGTTAAATATACCATCGTGCTCTTGATTACATCGCAGGCAGGATAATCACCGTGCTTAAAAATAAAGGCGTCCACTCCGACAATCGGCACCGGCACAAGACCGCAGCCGTAGATGAGTGCTTCGTCAATAACGGGAGACTGAGCTTCCGAATACGCAGAGCCGAACACTCCAACGATATTATCATCCGCCTGCATCCGTAGCGTCGCATCTACATACGCCTCCCTACGGAGATCGGGAGCATAGTCAATTATTTCCCGTAATGAAGCATGCTTAAAATCTAATTCCATACGCCGATCGTTTTATTCCTGTTCAAATTTTTTACGTTTCTAATTAAGTTCCCAATATCCGTTATTTCCGGTACCGATATATCGTAAATTCTCTATCTCTTTTATGGTTCTCTGGATAGTTTTTACACTTACGCCGGCACTATCTGCAATAGTTTGCCTTGTAATCTTATTATTTGACCTCACCTTTGCCTTTATAAATTCAATCAGTTCTTTCTTATTCTGAGGGACATTCTGAGGGACATTGTGAGGGACATTCTGAGGGACATTGTGAGGGACATTGTGAGGGACATTTTTTTCGCCGACTTTTTCCGTCGCAATCTTCTTGAGTGGAATAATCGTTCTGAATATATCTCCTTCTTCAAAAATAGGATTTTTTCCCGAATACAGCTGTGTGTACTTATAGGTGTTACGCATACCGGAACCAAGCTCATCGGCAATTCCAATTTCCCTAAAGACTTTAGATATCGACGGATTTTTAGGAAACGGTTCGAATTTTTGCAAATCCAATGCGCCTATCCCATGTGCTACATTGCTGTTTTCGATAGCAATTTTTTCATCATCGATAATCATTTTCGCAGGAAATCCGCTTGAATAATCCCTGTGAGCTAATGTGTTGGAAACTACTTCTCGGAGTATTCTATCTCTTGCATTGACATTAACAATGCCCTCTAGAACAAACAAGTCATTCAAATGCTTTCTGCCAAAGTTGATAAGCCTATCATAACTGTCAATCAGATTGGTAATGACGACATCTCTGTCATCATATCGGTCTTTGTTCTCTACTCTAAATAGTGCATCCGTTTTATGCTGTGATAAAACGGACATAATGGCGTTGTCTTTTCCAAATAATAAAATTGCAGCTAAGGTAATACCTTCTTTGTTTGTTTCCGGATCAATTAAAATTAAATTAGCCGTTCTCAGAAGTTCTTCATCATTCATACCCTTCCATAAATGATTTTGATTCCTTGCAATAGCCATTTTTCGTGCTTTTTCAATTACCGCTGAGTTTAAACAATCTATTCCCAAATTAGGATAGACCTTATTTACAAAATAGGTGCTTTGCTTCCGCGCATAAAGCTTATATACCAGTTCCGCATTATCGGTAATATTTATATCACCCTCGTAAGACCTATCCCAAATGCGCCCATTGTGCCTGCACACCTGACAGCCTTTTGGAACTTTGATATAAATAAGTTTCTTGCCTTCCATATCTATTGAAACAGGTGTTAAGTATAAAGGCGGATATATTTTTTGCGAATTATTAATAGCTGTTGTAAATTCCTTTATTATTTTATCAATCTTGTCAGGATTAACGCCGGTAATTTCTCTTTTGTCGTTAACTCCTAATACTATATGACCGCCGTTTCTATTGTTAAAAGAACAAACGGAATCATATACGTCTTTTGATAAGGCATTCTTTGATTCTTTAAATTCAACATCTATTTTTTCACCGTTTTGAATGAGTTTCTTTATTTCTTCTGGTGTCATAATTCTCCTTATGCTGATTTTATCACGCCAAGAGCTTATTTTCCATACCGGAATATTTATCGGCAGGGCAACCGCATTAAAAATATTTTTAGCGGTTGCCTTCCTCCTGTGCGAAATTTTGCTTAAAATTTCGCACATTTTTTTCAACAGGCGGGTAAACGCATCAGGTAGAGTAAATAAAAGCCGCGGAAAAATTGAGACTGTGAGACCATTTGAACCATCTTCAACTGTTGTACGTCCATGTACATCAGTTGAAGGCGAGTTTTGTGCGTGCACAAAACATCACTACTGTATGGAACCACTGCCATCCTTGGCAGTTCGGTAGAATAGTATCGATTTTTCTGCGGGAATGTTAAAAAAACGACCTGATGCGTTTACCCTGATTTATCATTTGCATCGCTCTCCGAAAAATAGTACAATCGCACCGTTAAAAATAAGACACTGTCGAATAATGTAAGCACATCGATCGGCATTGTTTTTAAAATTATATATAGGGAGATTTTATGAAAAAAGCGGCAATTATCTATGCATCGGTTCATCATGGAAATACGGAAAAAGTAGTTACGGCAATGGCGCACGACATGCCGGTAACGCTGTTTAAGGCAGAACAAGCTCAAAATGTCGATTTTTCGGAATATGACTGTGTCGGCTTCGCTTCGGGAATATATGCGGGAAGGTTCCACAAATCGATATATGCATTTTTGAAACAGCACCGGCATGAACTTCCGAACCATGCCTTTGTCGTATGTACGAGCGGAGTGGGAAAAGGTCGATATGCAAAAAAATTTGCCGGCTATTTACAGACGAACGGTTTTACCGTATTAGGGGAGTTCGAATGCAAGGGATTTGATACTTTCGGGCCATTCAAGCTGTTCGGCGGCTTAGGGAAAGGACATCCTGACGATAAAGAGCTTGCAGACGGGGTTGCGTTTATTAAGAAGATTATGTTAACGTCTATCTAAGTCTATAAAAGGAGGACGCTATGTGTAAAAAACTTTGTTCATTGGCAATCTTGGTTGTGATGCTCGCAGCTTTGCCGGTATGGGCAGGCGGAAAGCAGGACAAAAAAGCATCGGAAGGTTTTGCAACCGTAACCGATCATCAGGGCAGAACCGTTGTTATCCCAAAAAAGCCGGAGCGGATTGTCGCGCCGTTTTATATTCTCAGCAACACGGCATTGGCAATCGGCTGTCGGGAATATATCGTGTCGGGCGACGGCGGAAAAAGCGGTCGGCCGTTTATTAAAGAATTCGCTCCCGAACTGGCGGATAAGCCCGCATGCGGCGGCGCAAAGAATTTGAACCTCGAAGCGGTTGCGTCTCTGTCTCCCGACCTCATTTTAGTGCCGTTTAAAGCCGCGCAGCAGCTTCCTCAAATCGAAGCGCTCGGTGTTCCCGCATTGGTGATTGAGCCTGAAACGATGAAGAATTTTTTCAGCTATGTTGAAATGCTCGGCGCCGCTTCCGGTAATCGCGAACAAGCACAAAAACTCCTCACTTTTTATAAGACAATCTTAAATGATGTCGCAGGTTTCGTAAAAGGCGAACCGGCGGTATCCGTTTATGTGGCCAGCCGCTCCGATCCTCTGAACGCGCTCAGCCCCAAGATGTTCCAAGCGGAACTCGTTGCGGCAGCGGGCGGGAAATTAGTAAGCGATGATATTACCGATGTCTATTGGACAAAAGTATCGCTGGAACAGGTGCAAAAATATGCCCCGCAGGTTATCGTTGCCGCAACGGGATCGAAGGTAACTCCGGCAGAACTCACCGGAAAGGCTGAATGGAAGGGCATTCCCGCAGTGGATAACGGCAAAGTCTATGTATTCCCGTCAAATGTTGATGAGTGGGATTCTCCCATTCCGTGCTCATGCCTCGGTGTTATCTGGCTTGCCGATAAACTGCATCCGGGAAAAGTTCCTGCCGATTATTTGGCGGAAAAAACCAAGGCTTTTTATCGGGACTTCTTCGGTAAAGAAAAAGACCTCGCTTCCCTTAATGTAAAATAAAACCCTTCAATGCAGATGCGGTACCGGACTAAACTGATATGTGCAGCTTTCATAATGCCTCTGGCGACGCTGATATTCTCGCTGAGCTGGGGGCGTTATCCGCTCTCTTTCATTAAGATACTTTCCATCCTGTTCCGCACCGATGCATTTGCAGCGGTAACTACAGCCGATTACAATATCTTTATGAACATCCGGCTGCCGCGCACCCTCTTTGTCTTTCTTTCAGGAGGTGCAATCGGGTTGAGCGGGGTAAGCCTGCAAAGCCTGTTCCGCAATCCGCTGGTGGCGCCTGACATCATCGGTGTTTCTACCGGCGCTTCCCTCGGCGCGGCAATCGGTATCGTGCTGCTCCATACAAGTTCGGCAGGCATCCAGCTCTGCGCCTTCGCGGGCGGCATCGGGGCGACATTGCTTGTGTTGCAGCTTTCGAACATCGGCGGAGAACACAGTCTGATACGCCTTGTGCTTGCAGGCGTCATCATCAATGCGCTTGCCGGAGCAGGCGTATCCCTTATCAAATACACGGCGGATCCGCTCAATGAGCTGCCTGCTCTGGAGTTCTGGCTGATGGGCTGTTTTAACGTTATCACGTGGAAAAAGCTCGCCGCCTTTTTGCCGATTGCCGTTGCGGGATGCAGCTTTATTATCCTGTTCCGCAGGCAGCTCAATATTCTCTCGCTCGGTGATGAAGAAGCGGCGGCGCTCGGTACGCCGGTTAAAAAGATGCGGCTGCTGTTTATTATCACCTCGACATTGTTGGTTGCAAGCGTCGTGTCCGCCGCCGGCATCATCAGTTGGATCGGGCTTATTGCGCCGCATGTTATCCGGCTGCTGTTCGGCAATAACAATTACAAGGTTGCCCCGCTTTCTTTTATGTGCGGCGCCGCCCTGCTGCTGTTTGCGGATACCGTTGCCCGCTCCCTGTCCGGCAATGAGATACCGGTCAGTATTATCACGGCTGTCATCGGCGCGCCGATTCTTGCGCAGTTGATGCTCCGCCGGAACAACGATATTTGGATTGGAATATGAACGCGGCTTTTGAGCTTGACGGCGTTACGGCGGTGCGGGGAACTCAGCCTATTCTGAAAGACCTCCGGCTGCATATTCCGCAGCAACAGGTTATTGCGCTGATAGGCCCTAACGGAGCGGGCAAGACTACGCTGTTGCGGCTGCTTGCCGGATTGGATATGCCCGCGTCCGGTACGCTTTCGGTATTGGGAGAAAATGCGGCGCAGCTTACACGAAAGCGATTTGCCCAAAAAGTATGTTACATTCCGCAGGGACATTCCGGCGTATTTACCTACACGGTACGCGACTTTGTCGTGATGGGGCGTAATCCCCATCAAACCGCGCTGCAAGCCCCGTCGCGAAAAGATTGGGAATATGTCGATCATGCGCTTGAGGTATTCGGCTTAACGCAATTCGCAGACCGCTATTACAGTCAGCTCAGCTCCGGGGAATCGCGGCTTGTGATGCTTGCCCGCGGCATGGTACAGGATGCGCCCATCATCCTCTTGGATGAACCGACCGCCAATCTCGATTTTTACAACGAGCATAAGATTATGCAGATTACCCGTAAGCTTTGCACAAAAGCGCACAAGACGGTACTCGTTTCTATTCATAACCCCGCGCTTGCCTTGCAATACGCCGACCTTGTCTACTGCATTTACGGCGGAGGTATCGCAGCCGTGGAAGAAAAAAGCAATCCCGATTTTGAACGCAACATCACCGCGATGCTGAATGTTATGTACGCAGAAAAAGGCTGCGGCGCTATCCGGCTCCAACGCATCGATGATATCCCGTTTGTGTATTTGAAATAACGGCAGCGCCGACCGTTTCTGTCTCCGCGGCTGCTTTATAAAACGTCCGGTTTCCTGTATACTACACTTTATGCGGGTTACTACGGAAAAGATCGTATTCGGAGGAAAAGCTCTTGCGCGGGTTGACGGGAAAACCGTGTTTATCCCCTTTGCACTTCCCGATGAAGAACTCGATATTACCGTTACGGTAAATAAACGCGATTACAGCGAAGCCGCCATTAAAAAAGTTCTTACTCCTTCTCCGCACCGGATTGAACCGCCCTGCCCGTATTTCGGACACTGCGGCGGATGTAATCTGCAAATTGCGGATGACGACTTTCAGCAATCACTCCGGCAGATAATGGTTGCAGAGCTTTTCGACAGGGCGCATATTACACCGGAACGTCCACCGATTTTTATTGCGGGACCCGCATGGGAATATCGAAATCGGTTTCAATTCCATACGGATAAAAACGGAACAATCGGGATGCATGGGGTTTCGAGCAACACGGTTATTCCCGTACGCGACTGTCCTATTGCGGCACCTGCGTTGCGTACCGTTTTGCAGCAAGGCGGACTGCAAAACCTTTTTCCTCATAATAAAAAGATGGATAAAGATCGGCTCCATGTTTTTGCACAAGATGCGGTGGTGTACAGCCCTGTCCGTCCCAATGCTTCGGCACGGGTAAATGGCACCGTACTGAACTTTAACGTATTCGGCTTTTTTCAGTCGAATATTGCAGCGCTGGAAAAACTGATTGAACCGGTATCCGATCTTCCTCGATGCACACGAATACTCGATTTTTATGCCGGCGTCGGTACGTTCTCCGCTTTTTTAACGGGCAAAGCGGCCGAACTTCACTTGGTGGAACACAACGAACGGGCACTTATCACGGCAAAGCAAAATCTTGACCGGATTATTGCGGAAAAAAACAGCCCCTGCCGATGCTTTTTCCATACAGTTTCCGATGCCGATTGGCCGGATATCCCCGCTGCACAACTCACTTATGATGCCATCGTTATCGACCCCCCGCGGCAGGGTATCCATGAACGAGTCCTTATCTATTTGGGGCAAGCAAAAATTCCGCGTATTCACTATGTTTCCTGCAACCCCGCAACCTTTGTCCGCGATGCAAAAAAACTAACCGCATTGGGGTACCGATTTATTGAGTACCGGTTATTCGACTTTTATCCGCAAACGCACCACTGCGAACTTTTAGGAATTTTTATACGATGAAAAACTCGAAGTATTTTTTAGTCACCTTATCTACAGCGATCCTTTCGTTCGTTCTTTTATTTATCCCGGTAAGCCTACTTACTGCACAAACCGCACAAATAGAGCAAGCCCAATGGTCGGCGGTTATGGCGGGCGAAACACTCTGCGATCCGGTCTTACATGGAGAATATATTTATACGTTAAGCTCGGATCAGGCTCTTAACTGTATCGATTACACCGGTTCCTTTGTGTGGCGGAGAAATATTGAACGAACGATAAAACCGTTTTTGACCGTTTCCCATTCCGGTATACTGATTATTGCGGATGCGTCGAGGATGCTGCAGGCTGTTTCCGGTCAGGGGATTTATCTGTGGTCGGTGCAGCTGCCGGAACCGGCTATCTATGCCCCTTACAGTACAACCGACGGTAGAATATGCGTACTTACGCGATCCAATCTTTACTGTTTTTCCGTAAAAGGGAAACTTAAGTGGCAGGTGAAATTATCCTCTCCGCCGGCCCGGCAGTTATGCGAAACGGGAGCAGCGTCATTATTGCTGATCCTTACGAACAAAGATTTTTTAACTATTTCCCTCACCGGACAGGTGTTAAACACAAAGACTTTAAAAAAAGATATTGCCGTACTTTCCGCTGCTCCCGGCGGGTATGTGATGAGCACCGGTGACGGCATCCTCGCCTATTACCGCAGCGAAACGGTCTCTACTGGAAACAGGAAAACAACCGCTGAAGCCGTTGCACAGCATACAACCAATGCCGGACAGAATGAAAAAACCGTAGGGCAAGAAAAAGTCGGTGCAGCAACCGACAATGGTTTTGCAGTTTGGCAAGCGCAGGAGCCCGTTCCGCTGTTTATACAAAATTCCGGCGATGAACTGGTGTGCATATATGCCGACGGTACCGTTTCGGGGCGGGACATTGCCTCAAATAAAATTAACTGGATGGCAAAGTTGAGTAGCCGCATAGCGCTTCCAGTATATTATTCCAAGACGGATGGTGAATATTATATTGCCTGTAAAAGTATAGCAGCAATTATCAGCGGAACGGGAACCGTAAAGCGGGAACAAAAAATTGTCGCCTCCGCTTTTCTGCCGGTTATTACATCAAGCGGCATCCTTATTGCCGTTGATGATTGGGTCATCAACAGCTGGCGACTGGATACAAAAATTATGCAAAGCAATCCGCAGCCGGAAGCGCCGCCTCAGTATCACATTTTGAAAACACAAGAAAAAACGCAAGTACTTCCTTTTTTCGTTCCCTATGGAGATACGGGCTCACTACTATCGAGCATCGATGAAGCCATTACAAAAGGAACACTCGGTACAAATGAAGCGGCATACGCACTTACCCTGCAAACTATTTTAACAAACAATCAGAAGGCAGCGTATTTCCCATACAATTTTACGATTTATGAGCGGGCTCGGGCAGCGGAATTACTCGGACTATTAGAATCATTGGAGTATCGGACGATTTTACTCGATGAGGCATCAAAAACTTCCGACCCAACCTTAGCTGTCGCAATTATCCGTGCATTGGGATTTATTGCTGCCGACCCTGACACAAGTTCGATCGAATCGATACAACTGTTGCTACAGCGTTGTGGGGTACGCGTCTATGAACCCGCGTATGCCGCCTGTGATGCTTTGACTGAAATTGCAAAATATGGTGATAAACAGACTGCCGGTTCAGCTGTAAAAGCACTATTTACCATCGCAGCGAGTGCTTTTCCCGAAAATATTAAACAGTATGCAAGACAAAAGATAAAAACTATAGTAGAATAAAACTGAACTTTGTTTTACTGAGAAGCTCTTTTCCTCCGGGATACCGAGGGTGTGAGTTTCTCCGTATCATCTTCATAGAAAGGGGTTGTTCAATGAAAAGAATAGCGCTTGTATGCCTCTGTACATTTGCCTTTATGAGTATGGCTTTTGCGATAGAGGTCGATCAAAGTGAACTGAAGCAGGCCGGAAATACGCCGATTGAATTTATCAACTACACAGGGCCTCATGCCGAAATCGATACGCTGCGGGCTATCGCAGAAATCGGGGAATCGCTTGCAGGGGCTGCCCAAAGAGGACGCGCCGGTGATACGAATCGCTACGCCGTTATCCACGCGGTCGATCCGTCGGTGAAGGCTGGTCTCGATGCCGATATCATGATTATCGGAAGCGGGGCTAGGGTAGACCATATCAACAACTTACGGGTTATTATCGCCGGTTATTTACAACGCGCCTATGGATACTCCGAAAAAGATGCGAAGACAATTGCCCATTTTGTAACGATTTACAACGCAGTATACCGCGGCGACATGAATATGTTTAAGAGTAAGTATAAAGCGGTTGTTATCAAGAATTTGGCTACCGATAAAGTCGGTTTGGCGCTACGCTATGATGAATGGCCGGGAAAGACACAAATTGTTATTCCGCTCTCCGATCAGAAATACAGTGGTACGTTAAGCACGATCGATACAAAATCGCTCTCCGATAAGAACGTCGTTGACAAGATGCGTGAGCAAGATGATAAAGATATCGCGACACGCAAAGACATGATCGACCTGAAAGAGCGCGAAAGCAGCGCCGCCCGCGATCGTGCGGATGTTGCACAGAAAAATGCCGCCGTGGCTCGGAAAGATGCTGATACGAAACGGAATGAAGCTGCATCTGCACAAAAGGAAGCTGATAAATCAAAGACAGCTGCGGTTCAATCAAAGCAAGATGCGGAAAAAGCTCGGAAGGATGCAGAAGCGGCAAAGAAGAAGGCTGCCCAATCCGAAAAAGCAGCAGCAGCAGCGCAGAAGCAGGCTCAGAAAAATCCGAATGATCGTAAAGCAGCCGAAGAAGCTGCAAAAAAACAGCAAGAAGCCGCAAAAAATAAGCAAGAAGCAAGCGATAAAGATAAAACTGCTGCAGAGAAAGCAAATGCAGCAAAAAAAGGTGATCAGGACGCAGCGGCAAAGCAGAAAGAAGCCGATGCAAAGCAGAAGGCTGCCAATGAAGCTGCAAAACAAGCTCAAGATAAAGAACGTGAAGCTTCTTCCGAAAAGCAATTTGCCGATACAAAAGAGCAGGAAGCCCAAAGCGACCGGAAAGATGTTGCTGCGGATACTCGGAAAATTATCGAAGAAAAGCGGGAGGAGCGGAAAGCTCAAGATGAGGCGGCTTTTGCGTCTGCATTACCCGGAGCCATGTTGAAAGTAGTTGATTCCGGTTCTTTGCTTTCAGAAGTGGTGCTACTTGACCTTAAAACGGAAAAACCGCTGAAAACCTCATCGCTGAATACCATACGCGGGCGTGCCCTTATCGAAGGAACGGATTCCCTTATCGCGATTGCCGGTTCAAAATCCGGTAATCAGATGATTACATTGGTTGCTATTAACCCTCGTACACTTGAAATGACCAAGCAGGCGACAGTACCTATTGCTGCCCAGAGTCTTTTAATACAGGCTGATGACAGCTACTATGCCGTAATTGAGCAATCTGGCAAAAACTACCTTGCGCGCTTCAACAATAATCTCGAAATGCAAGCGAAATCGAGTGTAACCGTTCTTCCGTACACAGCGATAAGTGTTACGGAAAAAGGCTTGCTTGTACAGGATACGGCAAACAATATTCGCCTTTTGAATGCGAATAATCTCGCGGAAGCGATAAAGTAAAAAACTTGCAACCATCAAAATAGTAAAAAGCCGATTGAACACGTGATGTGTTTAATCGGCTTTTTTGTTTACTTTTTCCGGCTATACGGCGTATTTTCCAATGGAAGCTTTGTTCTAAAGATACCGTCGCGGTTATAATACGCAAGAGCAACCGCAGGCGCTGTCGGAATACTGGCAATTTCACCGATCCCCTTCGCACCACAGGCAAGTTCGTTATCGTTATGTTCGATAATATCGACCTTTATCGGCGGTACTTGCGGCGCTTTAAACAAGCCGAGCGTACCGAATTTAGCGGTCGGAACACTCTTTTGCAGCGGATAGTCCTCCGTTAGCGCATATCCGAGGCTCATCACGACGCCGCCTTCGATCTGCCCTTGCAGCGAAATCGGATTAAGCGCGCGGCCGACATCGTGTGCAGCTTCCACATACGCGAGTTTTCCTTCTTCATCCAAATCGATGAGGTGCGTTGCGTATCCATAAGCAACATGACTTACCGGATGGGGTTTATCGGAACCCAGTTTGTCCGTCGGATAGGTATATTCCGCAAAAAATTCTTTGGTACTCAGGGCGGTAAACAATTCAGGCAGTATATCTATGTGTTCGGAGAGCTTACCTGTTTTGCCGCGCTTTTGCAGTTCTTCTTCAAGCGCTTTTTTGACGTCGGTAGCAGCCATACGAGCACTTTCGCCGGTAAATACGGTTTGACGTGAGGCGGTTGTTTCTCCTGCGTCGGGAGCAAATTTAGTGTCGGGTGTCTCGTAATGCAAAAGATAGCGTGGTAAATTAAGTACGTGACTGACAATCTGTAATAAAATTGTTCCGATTCCCTGCCCGATACAGGCCGCGCTCGAATAGATATGCACACCGTCTGCCTGTAGCCGCAAAGTCGTCCGTCCGAAATCGGGAATACCGACTCCAAGTCCGGAGTTTTTAATGGCACACGCGATACCTGCCTTTGGATGAGCGTCATAATACGGCTTTACCGCTTCGAGGGTTTGTACAAGAGCGGTTGAATCGTCGGCATATTGACCGTTCGGCAGTACTTGTCCCGGGCGGATTGCATTCCGGTAGCGAATTTCCCATGGACTGATGCCGACCTTTTCCGCTAATAGATTGATGCACGATTCAACGGCAAAGCAGCTTTGCGTTACGCCGAATCCTCTGAATGCACCGGCCGGCGGGTTATTGGTGTACCACGCGCAGCCGAGTATGTCGATATCCTGATAGTTATACGGCCCTGCCGCATGAGTACAGGCACGCTGTAGTACCGGCCCCCGCCGAGTGAGGCATAAGCGCCGGTGTCCGAATGGAGCACGGCTTTTAAGCCGGTTAGGTAGCCATTCTCGTCGCAGCCGAGTGTAAAATCCATTTCCATCGCGTGCCGCTTCGGGTGGATAATAATACTCTCTTTTCTGCTTAAGCTTACCTTTACGGGGCGTCCGGTCTTTAACGCAAGGATAGCCGCATGGTGTTGCACGCTCATATCTTCTTTGCCGCCGAATCCGCCTCCAACCATCTTTGCGATAACCCGTACCTTGTCGATGGGCAAGCCGGTCGCTTCCGAACATTCCCGTTTTGTTTGATATATACCTTGATCCCCCGAATAAATAATGACGCCGCCTTCTCCGTCCGGCATAGCCACTGCCGTTTCCGGCTCCAAAAAGGCATGTTCGGTGGGGGGAACGGAATAGTGGTGTGAAACGACATACTTTGAATTTTTTAGCTTCTCATCGGCATTGCCGCGCACGAGGTGTTCTTTTGAAAGGAGATTCCCTCCTTCATGGACATGGGGTGCATCTTCCGCCATTGCTTCTGCCATAGAACACACGGGCGGTAGTTCTTCGTATTCGATCTTTACCGCTTTTTTTGCAGCTTCCAAAATCTCGCGACTTTCGGCAGCAATCAGAACGATGGCGTCACCCAAATAGTGCGTTTCTTTACCGAGGGGAATAAGCACATCCCAGTCTTTTTTTAAGTGCCCGATCTTTTGCATACCGGGAAGATATTTTGCCGTCATTACAATATGAACGCCGGGCATCTTCTCCGCTTCTTCGGTATTGATAGACAATATCTTTGCTCGCGGATATGCAGTGCGTACGGCGCTTCCGTACAACATCCCGTCCGGATACATATCGTCGACATATTCGGCAGATCCCACCGCTTTTGTGTATGAATCGACACGGAGCGCACTGCTGCCTACCGCCGTTTCGATTTTTGCTTCCGGCACGGGTATATTTTCACGTAACATCTTTGCTGCTAATAAGATAGCTTCTTCAATTTTTACATAGCCGGTACAGCGGCAAATATTATTGCGGATTGCCTGTTTTACATCTGCAGGAGAGGGGGCGGGGTTTGTATCGATAAGTGCTTTTGCGCAAATAACCATACCGGGAATACAAAAACCGCATTGCACCGCGCCGCAGTGCGCGAATGCGTATTGATACACGGCATATTCACGTTCGGGGAAGCCTTCAATCGTCATGATCGATTTTCCCACTAATCTGTTTGTAATTTGTACACAGGCCTTCATCGGTTTTCCGTCTATTAAAACAGTACAAGTACCGCATGCACCTTCCATACAACCGTTTTTAACGGAAGTTAAACGCAATGTATCCCGTAAAAAATAGATGAGTTTTTGATTTTCTTCGGCTTCAACAATCCGGCCGTTAACGGTTAATGATACCATAGCATACTCCATCCGGAAAGATATTATGTAATTGTGGATACCCAAAACGGATACACACAAAAGATACCTAAGGGAAGTCCCTAAAAAATTGAGATTTTTAAAGACTGTTCATCAATGAGCTAACTCTACCGTATCAGTATAAGGGATAAAAATGGAAAAATCAACAATAAAAAAAGAAAATTAGGATGCCAAAAAAATAGTTTGATTTATATGGAAAGGTGAATATTCGTACTCTGCATTGGAATACGCTGATTTGCCGTTTTCCACTATTTTGAGTACATTTAATCTGCCTTTTCATTTAGAACCAGCAAAGGCTCAAAAGCGATAGTGTTTATTCTTCGCTATCTTCAATAAATAGCGGCAATAAACAGTTTCAGACCGCTTAAAATTTTTTATTAACTTGAGGTTATAGCATGGCAAAGTATGAGTTTCAAACGGAAGTTAATCAGCTGCTCCACCTGATTATCCATTCTCTGTATTCAAATAAGGAAATATTCCTGCGGGAGCTGGTGTCGAATGCCTCCGATGCGCTCGATAAGCTGAAATATCTGACCGTATCGGATGCCGCATTAAAAAATCTGCAATTCAATCCCCGTATCGATATTACGTTTAACGAAGATGCCGCAACGCCGACGCTGACTATCCGCGACACGGGTATCGGTATGAACGATGAGGATATCAAAAACAACCTCGGTACGATTGCCCGCTCCGGCACCAAGGCATTTTTGGAGCAGCTTGCCGCGGATGATAAAAAAGACTCCAACCTGATCGGTCAATTCGGCGTCGGTTTTTATTCAGCCTTTATGGTTGCATCTAAGATCGAAGTGATTTCGAAAAAAGCAGGTGAAACTACCGTATGGAAGTGGATTTCCGACGGCAAGGGCGAATATGAACTGGAGCAAACCGATGATTCGGCGTTCCCGCTCATCGATGACGTTCCCGAAGGGGCTAACGGTACTTGCATCACCCTGTATCTAAACAATGAAGATTCCGAATTTGCAAGTCGCTGGAAGATTGAAGACATTATCAAACGCTATTCGGATCATATAGCCTTCCCGATTTATCTCCATTATATTCACAAAGAATATGATGATAAGGGCAACGAAAAATCGCAGGCAGCAAAGAGCGAGCAAATCAACGATGCAAGCGCGCTGTGGCAAAAGCCGAAATCGGAGTTGAAGGACGAGGACTACAAGAATTTTTATAAGTCGCTTTCGCACGATTCTACCGATCCGCTCTTATATGTCCACACCAAGGCGGAGGGGACGCTGGAGTACACCACGCTCTTTTATGTTCCGGCAAAGGCTCCATTCGATATGTACCATGCCGACTACAAGCCCGGTGTAAAGCTTTTTGTAAAGCGGGTGTTTATCACGGAGGATGAAAAAGAATTGCTGCCGGTGTATCTACGGTTTGTACGCGGTATTATCGACAGTGAAGACCTGCCGCTCAATGTCAGCCGCGAAATCCTGCAGCAGAACCGTATTTTGAACAACATCCGCTCCGCCTCGGTAAAAAAACTCTTGAGTGAATTTAAAAAGCTCTCTGAAAATGATAAGGAAAAATACGAAACCTTTATCGCCGAATATAACCGGCCGTTAAAAGAAGGTTTGTACAGCGACTATGAACATCGCGACGAGCTTTTGGAACTGATCCGCTTTAGAACAACGAATGAGGAAAACACATGGACGAGTCTTGCCGACTACGTACAGCGGATGAAGGAAGGACAAAAGGCGATTTACTATATCACCGGCGGCGATGAAAAGGCGCTCAGACAGTCTCCGCACTTGGAAGCATACAAGGCGAAGGGCTTGGAAGTGCTGATTATGCCGGATGAAATTGACGATATCGTGATTCCGTCCGTCGGCAAGTATAAGGATTGGGAACTCAAGGCAGCAAACCGCGCCGGCTCCGACGAAGAGCTGAGCACCGACGAAGAAAAGAAAGAAGCAAAGCAGAAGGAAAAGGACTTTAAGCCGATTGTCGAAAAGATTAAAAACGCGCTCGGCGATGCGGTAAAAGAAGTACGCCTTTCCAAACGGCTTGCCGACTCACCTTCGTGTATCGTAGTGGACGAAAACGATCCGAGCTTGCAAATGGAGCGCATGATGCGGGCAATGGGGCAGCAGCTCCGCGGCGAGGTAAAGCCCATTTTGGAAATCAATGCGGAACACCCCATTCTGCAGCGGCTCAAGGATACCGATGACGAAGCGCTCATTGCCGACACTGCATTTGTGCTGTTAGATCAGGCGCTGCTGCTGGAAGGCAGTACACTCAAAGACACCGCCGACTTTGTAAAACGCTTGAACAAGCTGCTTGCACGGTAAGATAAAAAAAATGTCTCGATAGAAAGGCTCTCTTTCTATCGGGATTATCACCTCAAGCACTGAACAGGCCTTATGACTGCCTTGATAAATTGCCTATTCGATACTTCATTTCCTAGTATTCGTCTGCGGTAAGCAGTTCCAACTCATCATGCATGGAACGCCAGCTTTCATAGCGGTCGGGATGGATATGTCCCGCGCTAAGTTCTTCTAATATGCGGCAGCCGCGCTCGTGGATGTGCGAGCACGAAAGCCCAAAAGCGCATTGTATTGCCGCTTTCTCCATCTCGGGAAAGTAAAAAATAATTTCTTCCGGTTTAATGCCCCACAGCGCAAAGTGTCTGATGCCGGGCGTGTCGATAATATTGAACGACAGCTGGGTTCCATCGTGAGCGGTAAAGGTCATCGGTAAAAAGATGCCTTGTGTTGTCGTATGGATACCGCGGTCATATTTAAACGAAATATCGGCGGTTTTAAGCGCAAGGCTGGGGTCAAGACTGTTTAGCAAGCTTGACTTTCCGACGCCCGACTGTCCGGTAACGGCACAGGTTTTACCCGAAAGGAGACGTGCGAGCGATTCAAGGCCTTCTCCCATCTTTGCCGATACCTCACATACCTGTATGCCGATACGCTGCCAATCTCGTATACGTTCCCGTATCGATTCCGGAATCCCCAAATCGATTTTATTTACGATGATGAGTGTAGGGATATCTTCTGCAGCGGCTTGTACCAGCGTGCGGTCGGTAAAGCGCGGTCGGAAGGGGGGATTGGCAGGAGTGGTAACGCAGAGCAGTAAATCGATATTTGCAGCTAAGAGCTGCGGACTGCGTGTTTTCTGATTCCAGCGAGCAAAACCGTTGCGCCGCGGTATGAGTGCGGTGATTTGCCCCTGATCGGGATGGAGGGTATCGTATTCGATATCAACCGTATCGCCGGGCGCTAAGGGGTTGTAATACCCTCGAATTTCCTTCAGTTTTTTTCCTTTAATAGAACAGCGTACTACGTTTCCTTCGGGCGTGCGTACTGCAAAAAAGTTATTTGCGCCGCTTAATACCAGCCCCTGCATTACAGCTCTCCCTTCCAGTCGAGGTCGAAAAGCTCGCAATAGCCACGGTACAGCCGGTCGATGCGATCGGTGATTTCGCCCGTAACATAGCAGCTACTGCGGCATACTTCTACGCCGGGTAGCGGGGGGAGAACCTCCAAAGCGTGAGAGACCACGCCGGGGAGGGAATCAACAATCTTAATTGACGGCGCAGCGCATTCGGTAAAAATATCTGCAAGATGCAGAAAATGCGTACATGCCAGTACAATCGTATCGACACCGGCATCTTTAAACTGCCGGATTGCAGGCATTACCGCCTTCCGTTTTTCTTCATCAGGAGCGGTAATGAGGCCGTTTTCAATTTTTGCAACTAATTCGGGATCAGCTCGTTTTTCGATCGTGCACCTTGCAGCAAATGATTCAATGAGGTTATCAAGATACGGGTCGTTGATTGTCCGCGCTGTGGCGATAATCCCGATTCGCTTATTAACACTGACTTCCGCCGCAACCTTTACCGCCGGTACGGTACCGACAAAGGGAATGGAAAAATGTTTGCGCAGCGCATCGAGGGCGGCGGTTGACATAGTATTGCACACAACAATAATCATTGCGGGATTCAACCGGTCTATTATTTTTTCCGTAACATCGAGGGCATACTTAATCACTTCCTCCCGCGTTTTTTCTCCGTAGGGAAAATGTTCCAAATCCGCTACATACGCAGCCGATGCTTGCGGTGCTTTTTTATGAAAGTACCGGAAGTATGGCAAGCCGCCTATCCCCGAATCTAAAAAAACATACTTTTTGTGCATTTAATGTAACACCTCGTAAAATAAATTCATAATGCGAAACTCATGATTTTATAATTAAGGATTATAAATTATGCACTATTCTTGAGCAAGGTGCATAGAATACAACGGATGCTCCTGTTATAATAAACGCCGTGAAAAACCTTGTTCGGCTCTTTTCATATTTAAAAGGATTCCGTCTCTTATATCTGCTTGCGCTCATGTTTGCGTTGCTTGCTCAGATTGCCGCAGCTTTGCAGCCGGGCTTAATCAAAATCACTGTTGATTCGGTGTTGGGCAATGAACCGCTTACGCATACAGCCCTTGAACGGCTCGTTGCACTTTTCGGAGTGGCTGCAAAGGGGACAAACGGACTGCTTATTATGACCGCTCTCATTCTTGCATTTGCGATATGCCGCAGTATATTTACGTTTTTGCAGATGAATACGGCAAATGCAGCAACCGAGCGGGTTATTCAAAATGTACGGAACCGGTTGTATAATCATATTCAGCTATTACCATACACATATCACGCAAATGCAAAAACGGGCAATCTTATCCAACGCTGTACCTCCGATGTAGATACTATCCGCATTGCATTGTCTTCTCAGATCCCTGAAACGGCCGGTTCGGTATTTTTAATTATATACACTGTCTTTTTGATGATGCAGTCGAACATCAAGCTTGTGCTTGTGTCATGCGCGGTATTGCCGATTACGGCTATTTTTTCCGGTATCTTCTTTTATGTAATTGAAAAACAGTTTAAAACCGCAGCCGATAGGGAAGCGGCGATGACCGCGGTTCTCCAAGAAAGTCTTACGGGTATTAGAGTGATTAAGGCTTTTACCCGTCAGCAATACGAGATGGAAAAATTCAAAACGGCTAGCGAGGCGTATATGAAGCGGAATTTGATCGTGATACGCTGCTTTGCGTTTTTTTGGTCGGGTTCCGATTTTTTATCGTACATCCAGATTTTTATCGTTATCCTCTACGGAAGCTTCTTAGCATACCGCGGTGAAATTTCAGTAGGAATGTTGATCGCGTTTATCTCGTATATCGGTATACTGATACAGCCGGTACGGCAGCTCGGACGGATTCTCGGCAATATCGGCAAGGCATGTGTGTCGGTCGGCCGTATTGAAGAACTATTCCGCGAGGAACCTGAGGAGCTTTTCCCCACACAGAAAAAACCGGAGATTAAGGGCAACATCATTTTTGATTCCGTGTCGTTTGCTTATCCGGGAGCGGAGAATACGCCTGTTTTGGATAATGTTTCGTTCAGCATCAAACAGGGACAAACGGCGGCAATTTTAGGGCCGACCGGTTCGGGGAAAAGTTCGCTGGTGCATCTGCTTGACCGGCTTTACGACTATACATCAGGTTCTATCACAATAGACGGCGTAGAATTACATTCGATAGACAAGGGCTGGATACGGTCGCAGATAGGACTGATTTTGCAGGAACCGTTTCTCTACGCTAAAACAATTATGGAAAATATTAAACTTGCCGCCCCCAATACGGATGATTTCGTCGCACAGCGGTACGCCCGCATCGCAGCCTTAGACGGAGAGATTCACTATTTTGCAGACGGATATTCGACCGTTGTCGGGGAACGCGGCGTTTCTCTATCAGGCGGACAAAAACAGCGGCTGGCGATTGCACGGACACTGATAAAGGATGCCCCTATTTTGATCTTTGACGATTCATTTTCCGCAGTTGATATGGAAACCGATGCGGCAATCAGAGCTGCCCTCAAAAATGAAAACAAGCATAAAACGGTGATTATCATTTCGCACCGCATTGCTACGGTCAAAGACGCAGACATTATTATCGTTTTGGAAAAGGGAAAGATTACGGAACAAGGAACGCATCGTGAGCTGATACAACACGACGGCCTATACAAACGAATTTATGATATTCAGAGTAATCGAGATCGGTGATTCATAGCAAAATTGAATACCTACCGCTTCTCAGCTGCGCTCTGCATCGGAGTGATTGATTGCCGTGCCGTTTGTTAAATTACAGAAAAGCAGTAACCGTATTATAGTGACAGTATGAACATTTCACGGAAATTGCCGATCGGCGTACAGAGTTTTAAAGTATTACGGGAAGATTATTATCTCTATGTAGATAAGACCGAGTATATACAAAGCGGTCGAGTTAGTTGTTAGAGATGGCTGTTATCGTGCTCTATATTTTTTCAACGCTTTTTTAATATCCTTAATAGCCCAATCATAATGACTCGATGTTGCAGATACGCAATAGCTGCCGAGCGTCGTTGTGCCCGTCCAATCGAAAGTACCTTTGGAAAAAAGGGCTTCATTGGAAAATGTTTCGATAAGCGCCAGCACCTCTTTGTGTGTTTTTTTGAGCATTGTTTCCGCATCGGTATATGATGTGTTTTGATGTTTTTCCCAAAAAACAACATTCATCTGAGGATAGGTTTTCCAATTATAGGGCACCGGCAAAAAAGGGGCAGGATTCCTGTTTGTGTTTGACCGTATCCAATTCAGCAGAAGACAGTGCCACTCATAGAGGTGCGCCAAAACATCCCGCACGTTTTTATCGCGTTCGTTCGGAACAATATCGGCGCTCTTTTCTTCGTCGGACATTTCGCCGATTAACGTCCACAGTTTTGCGAATTGTTCATTTGCGGCTTGGATTAAATCGGCTTTGGTGGTAGGTCTTGGCATAGTTTAGTGTTACTCCTTTAGCGTGGGAAGATGGGCTATTGTACCATAGAAAGCTGACACAGTATGTCAGGTTTGAAAAAACATTTAAACTTTTTTATGGTGCGCCGCTATTTTTTCAGCGGAATCGATTATTCCTTTTTTTAGGTTTTCCGGTTCAAGGATTTCTACCTCGGTACCGAGCGACAAAATAAATCCGTACAGCCAATGATCGATCGGAAGATATACTGAAAGCGTATACGAGCCGTCCATATTTTTTGTGATAAGATCGGGAGGAAATTCATCATAAAACCGATAGGCGATTCCGGCGGTGCATTTTAATTTTATGTTCGTAAGCGTCAGAGCATCGGAATAGTCTGTACGGTCAGGTAGCTTGTTGAGCAATTCCGTACGCTTAAATGTGCTTACTGTCTGCATAACGGAAACCATACGGTTTAACCGGAAAAACCGATAAGCATTTTTGTCGGTACACAAACTTTCAACGTACCACGCCTTGGATTTAAACAAAAGGCGAAGCGGATAAATTGTACGCTCAGTTTTTTCTCCATAGGAACTGAGATATTCAATGCGAAGTGCACGGCATTCCAAGATAGCTTGTTTAACCGTATCGAAAACGGACGTGTCGTTTTTGTTTTCCCAGCGGGAGTAATCAACCTTAACCCAATCGGCATTACGCTGAAAGACAGCAGATAACCGGTTTAAAATCGATTCGGTATGTACCTCGTCAATAGGCGACAAACATTGCAGGGCGAGCAGAATTTTATCCTGCTCTTCTTGTGTTACAATCGATTTATTGATGATGTATGTTTCGTCAATAAAAATTCCGCCGCCTGTCCCCTGCACCGTATACACCGGAATACCGGCACAGCTTAAAATATCAATATCACGATACACGGTACGAATCGATACAGCAAATTTTTTCGCAAGCTCCTGTGCCGTTGTTCGTTTTTGATTGAGGAGAATAAAGACGATTTCAAAAAGCCGTTCGGAACGCATAACGATAAAAGTATAGCATAAAAAGCAGACGGGTTCCTATAAAGGACAATTAAAATACATTTATAGAAGTTGCAGCGGGGAGACCATCGTACCAAAACATAACCTTTCGTATATTCTCGGCAATCCGCCGTTTTTAGGCGCGCGGGTGATGGAGAAAGAACAGTCTGCGGAGCTTGCGATGCTTTTTAGCGGGGTAAAGAATGCGGGGAATCTTGACTAATTTTGCGCACCAGACTTTTAAGTGGTCGAATGAAGCGCGGGGCAATGCGGCAGTGTACTGTATTATTGTCGGCTTTTCTCTCCGGAACCGAACGGAAAAGCAACTCTTTTTATATGACGATATAAAAGGAGAAGGTTTATTTTCAGCCGCTGAAATAGCGCGGCTGAAAAACACCGCGAGTTTGCCATCCGGCAAACATCGATCATCAATTGCACTTTTTCATTTCATTGCAAAAGTGCGGTAATTCGCAATCCTCGCCTTTTGATAAAGGCTGCGGTTGTCGAATTTATTGGAACCGAAAGCTCAAACAGTAAAGCGGATCAATGCTTATTTAGCCGATGCGCAAAATGTGTTTATTGATAGTAGAAGTTCGGTACTTGATACACAAACTAATCCGATGGTGTTTGGCAGTATGCCGAATGACGGCGGTAATCTCATTATAGAAGAAAATGAACACGCCTCCTTTTTACAACAAGAACCGGAAGCAGAACGGTATATACGTCCGTTTTTGGGGGCGGAAGAGTTTATCAATAATAAAAAACGATATTGTCTCTGGCTTTTGAATGCGGAACCTCAGCACCTAAAAAAATGCCCGCTCATTGTAGCACGCATACAAAAGGTGCGGGAACACCGCGAAAGCAGCAGCCGAGAGGCAACACGGAAACTCGCGCAAACACCATCCCTTTTTGGAGAAATCCGTCAGCCGGAGTCTGGACATTATCTCCTCGTACCGCGCGTTTCCTCTGAACGCAGGCGCTATATTCCCATCGGCTTTTTAGACACATCCGTTATCGCAAGCGATTCAACGCTTATCGTTCCCAATGCAACGCTGTACGAGTTCGGGGTGCTTACTTCGCAAATGCACATGGCGTGGATGCGTAGCGTATGCGGGCGGCTCAAAAGCGATTACCGCTATTCTGCACAGATCGTGTATAACAACTTCCCGTGGACGGATGTTTCGGAAGCACAAAAGGTAGCGATTATTCAAAAGGCGCAAGCGGTATTGGACGCGCGCTCGCAGTTTCCCGATAGCTCCCTTGCCGACTTATACGATCCCAATACTATGCCGCCGGTACTCACCAAAGCGCACGCCGCCCTCGATGCTGCTGTGGATAAGCTGTACCGGAAAGCAGCCTTCCCCGATGATGCCGCGCGTGTGGCTTTTTTGTTCGAGCCGTATGGGAAGAAGACGGAGGGGGTGACTTCATCTGCTAAGAGAGCGAGAGTTCATTAAATGCTTTCCCAGTTGTCCAAAAGCTAGTCCTTTGCGGGACAGCTGGGAAGTTTAAGCTAAATGTGATACATTAGTAACTAATAGGGACTTAGGTGTAAAAATGAAAGCAAATATTAATCAATTAGCTTCTTTTAGTTTAATTAGTGTGCAATGGCATAAATATAATAAAACATATTTAGATAATTTTATACCTCTATTTTGTACAATGTTTATTGACCAAAAAATATCAAAAATAGAAATAAAAGATTACGGGACTCTGGTCTCTCAATTTAATGCCATTTATTCTATTGATTTGCCATCTTATATTATTCAGCCAATTATAGAAAAGCTTTGCCAACAGGAATTGATATCACAGGAGCTGATTTCATATAAAGTTAATACTGATAAAATTTTTGATAATCACTTGTATATTGCAGATATACAAAGACAATGTCGAGAAAAGCAAAATGATGTGATTAAAGCTTTTCGTGTGTATACACAGGAAAGATTTAATAAAATTTTTACTGATACAGACGCTATAAGACTTTTATCAAAATTTATAATGCGTCATGATATATCACTATTTTTTGATGAAAGCATTGTATGGTCAGAGGATATATTGGCTGATGAAGAATACTATCTAGCAGGTTCTTTCATAAAAGAGCTCAATGATAATAATTCTACGATGTACCAGACTATTGTAGAACTTGCGGTAGGGAACATTGCCTTTAATGCTTTGCAAATGACTTTCTTACCGACAGAAGTTGAAACCTTAAAAAAATGCGTAGTTTTCCTTGATGCTTCCCATCTTTTCCCCTTACTTGGTGTAGATCAAAATGAACGACTAGAAACAATAGAATTAATGATCAAAACTATTCATACAAAAGGAGGTTTTGTTAAGATTTATAAACATACGTATGATGAAGTAAAAGAAATTCTTGAATCAGCAAAAAAGTATATTGAATCTCCACTATATGATCCATGCAAAGCAACTAAAGCTCTCTTTTATATGCGCCAAGAAGGATTTTCTTTGACAAAACTTGACACCATATCTGCATCTTTCGATAGAATATTACGAGAATATAAAATCACTATAGAAAAGGAAATCCCAGATAGAAACCTAGGTTTAGATGAAAAGAAATTAGCACAGTATATAAAGACTAAATGTACTCATAAACGATTTGAATCGGAAGAGTTTTATGAAAAGAGAACGGAACGAGATGTCCATTCGATTATTTTTACATATGAGAAACGAAAAAATTTGGAAGCAAAAAATTTTATTGATGCTAAATACTTATTTATTACTGAAAATCCAATTTTACCTTTAGCAAATAAAAATATGTTAAAAGAATTGAAAATACATACTGATAATATTGTATTATCTGCAATTCCTGAAACATTACTTTGTTCTTATTTATGGCTTGGCTCTCCAGAAAAGGCCAAAGAATACATGACTTTTGAACTGTTAGCAACAGCTCTTTCGGCTATATCACCAACACCTGAAATTATACAAAAAGTAAAAATAGAGATTCAAAAATTATATGATAACAATAATATCTCTAAAGATGACTATCAAATAATGGCAGCCGAGTATTTGATAAAAGATGCTCTATCAGAAAAGACCTTAAATAATCCTGCTAATTTAAATACTGCCGATATATCAGGACTAATTGAGTATGCAAAAAATAAACTAGCGATTGATGAACGTCAAAAGAGAAAGGAAGTTGAAAATACCTTAGCTATGTTATCATCTGATACAGAAAAACGCAATGATGCGAGGCGTGATAAAGCAGAAGCAAAAGCTAAGAAAGATACAGATAGGCATATTTATCGATATCGGATTTTTTTTATACTACTGCATATAATTTTACCAGCAGCAATTTCTGGTATACAGTATATATGTGGCAAAAATAATATTTTAATTAATATATTAGCATTTATAGTAAGTATAGTAGTATATTACTGCAATATTGAAAAAGAATTTTCTCTATCCAATAAAAGAAAAGTCTTACAAAAAAGATATTTAAAAAAATGGTATGAAGAATATGAGCTTGATACTTCTGAATTAGAAAAAATATAAAGCTGAATAAAAAATATTTTAGAGGGTTTCCTTAGATGTGATTTGCAATGTTTTAATTTAAGTTATTATACTATAAAGACTTAAATTAAAACTCGTTGAGCATCTCTAAAAATCTAACCGAGTTTTTAGAGATGCCCAACGAGTTATATCTTTATATTCTGCTATACTTTTATCTGATACAAAAGGTCGTTTTACGCCCATAAAAGAAGTACTGCAGATGATTAAGCTTGAATTAGAAGATGAATTTGGTTTACGCACCACATAATCTCACACCTCTGCTATTTTCTCAGCGTATTAAGTTCTCCAAAAAGTTTATGAATATGCAAAGCGAAGCAGATATACCGTCATCATTCCGATTTCTTTCTTCTAATTTTTTTGCTATTTTCTAATCATAAGGCATTCCCTCTAAGTTTTGGCAGTTTATTGAAGCGCAGTCCCCTCTTTCCACGATTCAAAAATATACTCACGGGATTGATAGAAAAAAAATCCGTGTTATAATTTGAAATTGCCCCGTTAATCCAAGACGAATAAACAGAAATCAATGTGTCAGCAATACAATCAATAGATTCGTTTTCTGCACAAATATCTTCAATAAGGCGTTCGTATACTGCGCCGATTGTCCAATAATCAGGGACTTCATAACGGCACCGTAAGACATTGTCAAAGTCTCATGATTTTACATTATAAATGGATATAACTTCATCGGCGATTTTTTCAATCGGCTCGCAATGAAGCGTATCAGCATCTAAACGGTAGTTTATCTCAACCGGCTGCTAAACACGGTAATACTCATATAGAAATAAAGGAAAAGCATTTAATATTGCTATTCTTCCATTTGGATTAACATATTTATCCAGTTGATTATCAAATATATGTTGCTGAGAAATTACAGATTTCTCTTGCGGTACGCTATACGAATCCACACAGATGAAATGGGCTTTTTTGACATTTATTTCTTTTACCGTTCTCCAATTCTCTTTTACGCTATTTATTTTTTCCGGTTCTTTCGGTATTTTTAAAGTTCCTGATTTATTATTTAGTCCAAAGCAAATAAAATCGAGATTTTTATAACACGCTTCCGCATTGACTAATGCTTTAAATGCTCCATCAACGGATGCTTTGACAGTATAATCTTTATAATCGTTATCAGGTAAAGAATTTTTAAAATATCGAATGGATTCAACCATTGGGTAGTTAATATAAAGTTTTCCTTTATCAGTCTCATTATTAAAATAGCATAAAAGTTCTTTAATTCGTGTATGTTGTTCTTCAATCGTAAGCCTATTATAGGCATCGGGTTGCTTTATATCATAATCAAAAAATAAATAGATTTCAGAAATTTCATCGGAAAAAGATAGTTCTTGCAATATGTTTGTTGTTTCGGGATGAGCACGTTCTTCTTCTTTTAAGAGTTGGATCAATGCAACAGAATCCGAAGCTCCGAAAACATCATATTCGGTCATTTTTTGATATAAAGAATAAATATTACTGCAATACGAAACAATAATTTCATTTTCAGCTTGCCGGTTAAAAAATAAATATTCCATCGTTTTATACAAACGCGGTTCTTGTTTTTTCCCTTCAAAGACAAATAAAATCATTTCCCGAATGCGCCACCACGATAGAGTTTTTCGAGATTATGTCCAAGCCGCAATTCCTTTTGGGTGGCGTTGTGAGCATTTACAATTCTTTCCTTTGAGCAAATATAAAAGCAATCCGGACGCAGTAGATCATTCGTAAAAAGTGTGGTATTGTGTGTAGTAAGGAGCACTTGACAGTTAACTTCTTTCAGCTTTTGCACGACAAATCGTGCAAGCTCAAAATGGTAAAACGCATCAAATTCATCAATACAGATAAATGAAGGACACTTTTCAGGATTCTGCACATCTTTCAGCCAATAATACACAAGCAATAACGAATTCATACCGGTAGAACAAACATCAAGAAAAGTGAGCCTTTTTTCTCCGTGTTTAATATATAATACTTCCGATCCGGTATCGTTACTGTGGGTGAGTTCTTCGGTAAAACCCGCTGTACGGAAAAACTTCTGAAGATCTTCAAAATGATGAGTTTGTATAATACTGGCAGTAATCTCTTCTCCAACTCTCGATGAGTAACCGATAAAGGAGCGGGTATTTAGCGACCAAAATAAGAGCATCTTATCTACAAAGTTAAAAAGATCATAAAAGATACGGTTTTCAATAGTATCTGGAAGAGAGCTATTATTTTTAACCCATTTTAAAGCAGAGATTTGCAGATTCGATAAGTCTTTATTGAGAGTTTCCGTACCGACAAGAGAAATAATAAATTCATCCGTTGAACGCGATTTATCGTACGCAATTACTACTCTACCATCAATAATCAGTGTTTCTGCAATAAGTGCATCAATGTTAAATTTCTTATATCGATATATAATCTCTTTATTTTGAAAGCTAAATATATACTTGAATTCGACGGCTTGATCAGTGTTGAATATATTTTGATAATTCTTGTATTCACTTTTATTTGCATACTTATCAGTTAAATTACTTACAATATCAAATAAACCTATCGCAAGCGATGATTTTCCGCTCGCATTTTTACCGTACATAATAGCGGTCTTCACAATATTATTTTTTATAGCCTCAGGCTGAAACTCGTAATGACCGATTGCCGAAAAATCAAGCGTTACGGCTTGTTCAAATGCTTTAAAATTTGCTACGGTAAATGATTTGAGCATAATAATAGCTTCCTTAAAATGGATTCATTTATATTATCGCCAAAACTGTAATAAACTCAATAGCGCCGTAAAAAAATTACGGATGTTTTATCCTTCAACAACAATCAATACCGTTTTGTTACTTTGTATTTTCAGAGTTTTTCTCGGCATAAAACAGCGTCTTCAATACATTGACGTTCACAAGCGGTAAGGCGCCGAATTTGTCGGCATTATACAGCTTTTTGCGCGAAACTCCTTTGCGGATATCCATGTAATCAGTGATGCTATTGTATAGGCCACTCCCACTTCTTTCACCCAAAAATCTGTCTGGGCAGCTTTAATTTCTCTTTATACGGAAAACCCGCTTCATATACAGCGAAGTCATTCGGATGTTCATCGCAGACAGCATAGCCCTTCGGCGTAGTATATTCTCCGGTAATACCGGTCAGATAGCCGGGAATTAATTCCTTACAGAGAAAGAATGAAGCATCTGCACCCTCCGGCAATCCATGATATCTGATGCCGTATGCACTCGCGTAGGTAAATCCGCTCTTGCCGTAAAAATCGATATTGCCTTCAAAGCACACTGCACCGCAGCCGAGCGCCGTTGCTTTATCAAGGGAATAATCCAGCAATATTTTTCCGTAACCCTGTCGCTTTAGTTCGGGCGCAATACAAATCGGTCCCATCGTCATAATCGGAAGATCGCGTCCGTCATCAGTTTTAATCAGAGCCCTGACAAAGATATTCTGCCCGATCAGCTTCCCGTCTTTTTCCATTACAAAATCAAGCTCGTGAACAAATGCCGGATCATCCCGCAGCTGCTTGAGAATATAATGTTCCTGACACCCCGGACGGTACACATTCCAAAAACTTTCCCGTACAAGGTTTTCAACATCACGGTATTCTTCTTTTCTTTCCAAACGGATGATATAGTCGTTTTTATTCATTGTAGGGTCCTTATACACAGAAATGTTTGTCCGAGCAGTATTGATAGGCAGTGTAGAAATGTCAATATGATGATGTAATCTTGCACGAATAACCGGTAGTACAAACTCAACAAAACTTCCGGTATGGTATCTCTAAAGCTGAAAAATTATTGACACTATCAATAAATCTATCTACAATCAACATACCCCGACGCAAGCGTCGGGGTATTAAACCCTCCGCACGAATAAAGACAAAAGGAGCTACTACTATGGCACAGACAAACATAAATATCCGTATGGACGAGAACCTAAAAAAACAGTTTGAAGCTTTCTGTTCCGATATTGGCATGACCATGACAACAGCATTTTGCGTATTTGCAAAAGCGGCAGTTCGGAAACAAAAAATACCGTTTGAAATATCAACGGATCCGTTTTATTCTGCAAGTAATATTGGTTACCTTGAAAAGAAAATGGCAGATTATAAGGCAGGCAAACTTCAGCTAGCAGAGCATGAATTGGTAGAGGATTAACTGTATGCCGGACAAGATAATACAGTGGGACATTGACGCTTGGAACGATTATGTTTACTGGCAGACACAAGATAGGAAAACACTTAAACGGATAAATCTTCTTATTAAAGATATCAGTCGTAGTCCGTTCGAGGGGCTAGGTAAACCGGAACCGTTAAAAGGTACCTTAACAGGATTCTGGAGCCGTAGGATTGATGAAGAAAATCGACTTGTGTATGTCGTAGAGGAAAAGGTTATTATACTGATTTCCTGCCGCGGACATTACGATAATTAATTGAATTTTTTGAAAAGCCCCAATACATTGTAACGACAAGGTACTATTATGGAACAAGATCAAGAAAACGATTACAACCAAAAGTTTAACGGCGGGGTTTGGAAGCGGATTGTAAAGGAGTTTGCGTTCTTTAAATTGCTCTTTATTTCAGGCTTCATTTTTTCGGGGCTTGAAGGAATCTGCGCAATTGCACAACCTAAAATCACCAACTATGTTATCGACGTTTTTGTAAAAGAGCGGAATTTACAGAATTTTATTCCGGTCGTTGTGCTGACCAGTGTCTTCATAGTATTCGCAGTTCTCGTTACGTTTTTCTATATTATGACAATCGGCACGGTAGAAGTAAAGATGTGCAATCGCTTACGGATCCGCTGCTTTAATCACTTACAAAGTCTTTCTCTTTCATTTTACGATGCCAATTCGGTCGGATCTCTTATGTCACGCATCACCTCGGATATCAATAAATTATCGGAGCTGGTGGCGTGGGGTGTATCCGATTTACTGTGGGGCTTTTTTATGCTGTTTGCGCTCATCTTTACGATGTTCCACGACAATATCAAACTTGCCCTTATTGTATTAACGACATTCCCGCTGATTATTGCATTGAGCATTTATCTGCGTGCAAAGATATTAAAAGCGCAGCGGAGAGTACGGGTAGTAAATGCACAGCTGGCGGCAGCATATAACGAAGATATTCAAGGCGCAAAGACGACCAAGACGCTCGTGCGAGAGGAGTTGAACGCAAAAGAGTTTTTCGCCAAAACGGAGAAGATGAAGGCTGCTTCGATACGTGGAATTTTGCTTTCTTCTATTTTGATGCCTGCGGTACAGATTATCGGATCGCTGGGTACGGGACTGGTTGTCTTTTACGGCGGAAGCGCCGTTATCTCGCAGGCGATTAGTTTGGGACTGCTTGTTGCGTTTCTTTCGTATGTTACTCAGTTCAACGCCCCGCTTGCAGGAGCATCCGCGCTATTTGCGGAACTGATATCGGCACAAGCAGCGGCGGAACGGATTTTTGCACTGCTGGAAGAGAAGCCTGATATTCAGGATACGGAAGCGGTTATCAAAAAATACGGCGCCGCGCTTAATCCGCCGGAAGTGCAGCGTCCTGCTATAAAAGGAACCGTACGGTTTGAGCACGTATCATTTTGGTATAAAGAAAGCGAACCTGTTTTAATCGATTTTAATTTGACGGTGCAGGCCGGTGAAACGCTTGCGCTCGTCGGGTCTACCGGAGCGGGAAAGTCTACCATCGTGAATTTATTTTGCCGATTTTATGAGCCGAAGCAGGGAAGTATTTTAATTGATGGAATCGACTACACTGAAATGCCGGAAACATGGATACACGAAAACCTCGGCTATGTACTGCAATCACCTCATTTGTTTTCGGGCACAATCGAAGAGAACATCCGCTACGGCAAGCTTGATGCAACGGAAGAAGAAATTATCGCGGCGGCAAAGCTCGTGGACGCTCACGAATTTATTTCCGCGATGCCGAACGGTTACCAAACGCAGGTAGGTGAAGGCGGTGGCTTACTTTCGATGGGGCAAAAACAGCTGATCTCGTTTGCACATACCCTTGTGCGGAATCCGCGCCTGTTTGTGTTGGACGAAGCAACCTCATCGGTTGATACGGAAACGGAACAAAAAATTCAAAATGCTATTGCCGCCGTGCTGGAAAACAGAACTTCGTTCGTAGTGGCGCACCGCCTTTCCACTATCCGCAATGCCGATAAAATCATTGTTATCGAAAAAGGCAGGATGATAGAAGCAGGCACGCACGAAGAACTGCTGCAGAAAAAAGGACACTACTATCAGCTTTATTCGATGCAATTCCTGCAGGAAAAAGAAGGCATCATGCAGGGCAAAAGAGCGTGATTGTTCCGTATGAAAGCCGGAATCCTCGGCACCCTGCGTAGTGCCGTATTGCTTTTTTATAAACCCTTACGCAACAGTCAAATTCTTTACCCACCGCTCTTTTTTCAGTTGATGTCTGGCGATGAGCAGTTTAAGAAAATCACTGAGCTTTGCAAGTCCGAACATCGCAACGGGCGAAAGCGCGGTACAATAGGTGAAAATAAGCATTACCGGCAAAAATACCATTGAGTTGACGCTGATATCGACCCATGCGCCAAGTTGAGCATCACCACCCGCGCGGGAAATTGCAAGCTGCGTATTAAGGTACGACCACAGCGGCATATAAAGCGCGATAATCCATATAAGATTCCGCGTGATGATATGCGAGGCAGGCGAAAGCCGGATAAACACAACGGGAATAAGAAAAACCGTGAGAGCCTCGCAGATGCCGACGAAGATACCGAAGATAAAAAACCCCGAAAGGAACCATCGCGCCTGTTTGCGGGCTTCGTCCAATTTATTTTGTCCGAGCGAACTGCCGACGATTATACGTACGCAGGTAAAAATCACCGGAAAAATTAAAAAGAATATATTTGCAATCGTCCAACCGGCAGCCATGCCTGCGACGACCTCCGCCCCACCGCGGCTGTTGTACAGTGCCGCGACAATCGTTTCGGTTCCCACCCACGAAATATCGGAGGCAAACACCAAACCGAGCTTCTTAACCATCTGCATGAACAATTTCCATCGGACTTTCCAAAGCGACAATATCCGTACATAAAATGCAGGCTTTTTGACATGCACGTAGATAAGCAAGAGAGCAACTTCGGCACAGCGGGCTATCAGCGTCGCATACGCAGCGCCCTTTACCTCCAGCCGCGGCGCTCCGAAATGGCCGTAAATCAAAATGTAGTTTCCGCAGGTGTTTATCAAAGTAGAGATAATCGCGCTGTACATAATGATCTTTACATTGCCGATGTCACGCAGGGAAGAGGTAATCGCGGTAGAAAAGGCAATAGGGATAAAGGTAAGTAGGATAATATGCAGATACCGTTGCCCCTCTGCAACGATTTCCGGCGCCTGCTGATTCCCATGAACTAAAAAGCCGAGGATATGTCCTGAAAAAAAGAATGAGAAAACCGTAAACAGCGCGGCACAGGCAAGCATCATAATCTGCTTAAACCGGTACGTTTGCTGCATTCCGCCTGCATCTTTTGCGCCGTTAAATTGGGACATAAACATACCGCCGGTTTCGGCAAACGTCCCGATCGTTGTCAAGAAGAGGAAGGTGAATTGATTGGTGATATTGACCGCGCTCATCTTTATGTCGCCCAATCCGCCCACCATAAAGTTATCGATCAGCGAAACGAGGCTTTGCACAAAGGTTTGAATCATAACCGGTATGGCAAATCCAAGCGCCTGCCGATAAAAGTGAACCGGCCCCAGCGAAAATCTTTTTAATTGCATTTTCTTCCCTATAGGTCATCCTTTAGCGCGGAAGATTTTGCATAAGCCGTAGACTTTGCTTCAAAGAAATCCGTCTTGATGAGGTTTGCGTTGCTGTATTGGCTTACCCAACTCATGGAGGCAGGTTCTTCACGGTGGCCTTCGTACAATGGTTCAAAGCCGAGGTTTTCGCAGCGAAGGTTGCCGAGGTACTGAATGTAGTCGGTAACCATGCCGCGGGTCAGTCCGGGAATGTCGTCGCCGATAACGTAATGCCCCCATGCAATTTCCTGTTCACAGCCTTCGCGGATCATGCTGCGGAACAGCTCGTTGTTTTCCGGCGTGAACAGCTGTGGCTCTTCCTTTTGCAGCTCATGGATGATCGAGCGGAATAGCCACAAATGCGTGTTTTCGTCGCGGTTGATGTAGCGGATTTCCTGCACGGAGCCGGGCATCTTGTTATTCCGACCGAGGTTATAAAAAAACATAAAGCCGGAATAAAAATATACCCCTTCCAGAATATAATTGGCGACGGCAACCTTGAGCAAGGCAAGCGCGCTTTTATCATCCTGAAACTCATTATATAGGTCGCCGATAAACTTGTTCCGTTTTAAGAGGTGCTCATCATCCTTCCACTGATAAAGGATGGCAGTCCGCTCGTCGGGGGAGCAGATGGTGTCCAACATGTAGCTGTAGCTCTGCGAGTGTACTGCCTCCTGAAACGCCTGAATGGTAAGGCAGAGGTTTACTTCGTTTGCGGTAATATACTGTCCGACATTCGGTAGGTTCGCCGTCTGAATGCTATCCAAAAAAATGAGGAAGGAAAGGATTTTATCATACGCGGTTTTTTCCGCGGGGCTGAGTTTGCGGTAATCCTGCACATCAGTATTCATATTGATTTCTTCCGGTATCCAGAAATTATTCATCGCCTGCCGATACCATTCGCTTGCCCATGTATACTTCATGTTGTTAAAGTCGTTGAGGTTGGTGGTGTTCCCGCCTATCATCTTCCGCAGATGGACTTCGATGTCGCCCGTTTCGTTAAAGAGCTTTTTACGAGAAAGCACGGTTTCGTTATCTATCATCAAAATACTCCTTGTACTGTTCTATATATATAATATTTAGCTCTCAAACATCAAGGATAAAAGATATTAGCTCTCTATTAATGAGATCAAGTGGCAGATTGCGTAGTATCGAATTCCAACAGATAGTTGCTAAACACATTGATGACTGTTGTGTTTTCGTAGACGGTTACTCGCGGGGCTTGAAGATCATAAAGATGAATGTGTCCGTGTAAAAAATAGCGCGGCTTAAACTTTTTTATGAACCATAAAAAGCATTTAAATCCCACATGGCACGGGTCGGGGCGGTCGTGGATACCGAAGGGTGCTGCATGAGCGACAAAAACATCTACATATCGACCATAGCGCAGCTTGTTGTAAATGAGGCGCGGTACCATTGCGAGTAGCTGCATCTTCATTTGATGTTCAGTGTATTGCCCGACGTCGCTATTATACCGGATACTTCCCGAAACCCCGGCAAAAAGTATGCCGTTCTCTCGGCGTGTGGTAAAGCCAAGATACGTTGACCCGTACCCTTCAGAGCGGATTGCGGCAATAGTTTGTAAGGAAGCGCTCGATCCAAGGTTTTTATGATAGTACGGCAATGCAGTGAGATTATGATTCCCAAACACAAAGAAAAGCGGTTTATTCAACGATGAAACGATAAATTCCAAATACTCCATTGGTAAATCCCCTGCCGAAATCACAAGATCGACATCTTGGTACCGCTCTTTGATATTGACACTGTAAATGAGCGGATCGATTTGATCGGAAATGCAGAGGATCTTCATGCCTATATGCCTTTTATTGTTTTTAAAATTGACTCCAGTTTGTCTTTATCTATTAATTCAAATGGACGATTCTCGGCAAAGCTTAATGCAGCCCGTGAGAAACCGCTTGAGGTAATGACAACGACCCGCACTAATCCCTGCGCTTTCATCTGTTCATGTAGCGAACGCAAAAAGGAATCTCCTATGATGTCGCTATCCCGCGAATAGATAAAGAGTTTGGGTTGCTTCCGTACATTCATCCATTTTTCGGAGTTATCTTCCAAGGCGATGATGGCACAGCCTTGTTTAATTTCCTTTTGAGACTGAACCAAAAGCGCGAATGCTTGTTCTGTAACCGCTTTACAGAGTTTGAGGAATGCTTCCGCGCTAACGGTAAGATATTCCTTCATGAGATCGTTTGAACGGAGGTCTCGATACTGGTTCAGCTTCTCTGTAACATCCTTATAGCTTGGCATTACAGTATGGATTGCCTCCCACTGCTCAATAGCGCGGTCGAGGTCTCTCATTTTTTCGTAACAGGCCGCAGCCGCATAACGGAGACGTAACGTATCGGGATTCGAATTTTTTGCAGTCGTGAGTTTAAGTGCGCGATCGAACTCAAAGGCGGCCTTTTCAAGACTATTTGCATCAAGATAGCACAAACCGCGCTCGGTAAAACACTTTTGCCGGAGATCTGCATTGCGAGCAGCTTTTTCAAATGAAGCCAACGCCTGTGCATATTCTTTTGATTCACGAAGCAGCCGTCCTTGATAGTACAGAGCAGTCGTATTATCCGGTTCAAGCTTCAGTGCGATAGCGATTTCCTGTTTTGCCTCATTCATCATCTTATTGCGGAACAAAAGCAATCCGAGCGCTGCATGAGCTGCGGCATGTTTAGAATTAAGATTAATCACCTGCCGGTAATGAAAAATAGCCTGCTCCGTCTTATTGAGCTGCTCAAAAAGTTGCCCGATAGCATAATGATATTCCGCATTTTGGGGGTCGAGTTTTATCAGTAATGCATATTCTGCGAGTGCTTCCGTATGTTGTTGGAACCGCTCATATAGTTGCGCCGTTAAATTTCGGAATTCTTTTTCTTGGGCTTTCGAGTCAAATACGGCCTTACTGATGGTTTTGAACTCCATCAAAGCGAGTTCGGCACGACCATCAGCTAAATAAGCTTTTCCAAGGAGATAGTGGGCTTTTGTATCACGCGGGTTTTTTGCTATAATAGCTTTCGCCCGTTTAATTGCTGTTGCATACTTGCCGGCATTGATATATTTTTCTATTATAGCTGTTTTTTTCGGTGAAAGAATCGAGCGTATTAGTAAAAAAGCTAATAATAAAATAGAGAAAGCAAGGATACCAATGAAACTAATAAGGTACAAAGACATAGATTTATGGTATAATTTTTGAGAGGTAATGTCAATGAAGTATATTTGCCGCGTATCGGCTCGAAAATTAATTTCGATTGTTATCTATCTAATAATAGCCACACAGGGTTTTACAGAAGACGCTATAACACAAGGAAAGAAATTACTGCTGAATAACCAGCCGGATAAGGCAGTGCCACTTTTCTATGAGGCTATGGCGGAAGAAAAGGACAACCCTAAAATCAACTTGTATTTAGGTGTATGCTATATTAGCCTCGGTAAATATGCAGAAGCCGAACAGCAATTGCTGGCTGGCAAAAGCAAAGATACCACAGGTTCATATCTCTACTCATATAATTTAGGGAATGTCTATTTTTTGCAAAGTCGTTTTACAGAGGCGGAGGAGGCTTATACTGCGTCGTTGGCAGCACGCCGTGCCTATCCACCGGCGGTGTTGAATAGAGCGAATACCTATATTAAATTGGAACAATATCCGCAAGCATTGGAAGATTATAAATTTTATTTAAACCTTGATCCTGCTACTTCCCAAAGACAGGCAATTCAGCGTATGGTATCGCTTTTGGAATCGGAACAGCGTGAGGCGGAAATGATTCGGATGCAGGAAGAAGCACGGAGGTTGGCGGAAGAAGCCGAACGGAAGGCCGCAGAAGATCGATATAAAAAGTTACAAGATGAAATAAATGCTAATTTACAATCAGTGGATAATGCTTCTTCTCTTTCTGTCGGATCGGATGAAACACTTGACTATTCGGAGGACTATAATCTTGAATGATTTACACAAATATTTAATAGGAACGGCGGCGGGTATTGTACTGTGCCTTTTAATTTGGGGCGGGTACTCTCTTATTTTCGGTAGAAAAGGAACAAATAACATACCGATTTCAAAAAATGAACTGAATGGTGACGCTATGGGAACCTCTCCAGGGCGCTCTTCCGATATTTTAGGGAATAATGGTGTGTTTGTACCCGAAAATGACAATAATGAACTCACGCAGGAACAACAGGAACGGCTTTTGGCTGCACAAGCTGCAAATGAAAGTCTTACTAAAAAGTATGATCCCCAAGATGGAAGCAACGTACAAAATCAGCAAAGTTTATCGAACGGTCAAGCGGATGGAACCGGGGATGCCTATCAGGGAGTATTCGGCTATGACACGCTTGCGCTTAACCGCGGAACACAGGAGCAGGAAGCAGTACGGGAAATAGGAAATCAAAAACTTGAGGAAGGACGCAATAAAGTACGCGCTCATATTGTGCAAGGGAAAAATGCTGCTCAAAAAAATCAGCTGGGCAATGCACTCACTGCTTTTGAACGGGCTGATGAAGCTATGCCTGATGACAAAGATTTTGAAGCATCTTCATATTACGATATAGCATCTTCGCTCTTTTTATTATCAAAAACGGTGCCTGATGTTCAGACTGCTCAGAAAGCTCGGGATGAAGCTGAACGGTATATAAAGAAATCTCTCGCGGCTCGCAATAATACGGACGCTCGCGAGCTTTATAGTAATATCATAGCTGAGCACCAAAAAGCGGCCGAAGCAAAGCGTCAGCAGGCGCTGTTAGCCCAACAGCAAGCGGCAGAACGCGCACGTAAAGAAGATCAAGCACAACAGCAGCGGAGACAGGTCGTAGAACTGATCGGACAAGGGAAAAACGCCGTAAACAAACGGCAGCTGAATAACGCCGTATCATCCTTCGATAAAGCGGCCGCTTCGATGCCGGACCATAAACAGTTCGCAAGCGATTCATACGCGGAAATGGCAGATGCGATGCTCAATCTTGCACAGCGCCTATCCGATCCGAACGATGTGCAGATATCGCTGAATAAGGCCGAAAACTACATTAAAGCAGCGCTCGCCGCACAGAACAGCTCCGGTGCCCGCAATCTTTACGCTAAAATACTTGATGCGCGCAAAGAGCAGGAGCGGCTTGCGCAAACAAGAGCTGAGGCTCAGCGTAAGCAGCAAGAACAGGCTGCTCAAGCCGCAGCGCAGAAAAAAGCTGAGGAACAACGCAAAGAACAGGAGCGGCTTGCGCAAGCAAGGGCTGAAGCTCAGCGTAAACAACAAGAACAGGCCGCCCAAGCCGCAGCGCAGAAAAAAGCCGAAGAACAACGCAAAGCACAAGAGCGGCTTGCGCAAGCAAGAGCTGAGGCTCAGCGTAAGCAGCAAGAACAGGCCGCCCAAGCCGCAGCGCAGAAAAAAGCCGAAGAACAACGCAAAGAACAGGAACGGCTTGCCCAGGCAAGGGCTGAAGCTCAGCGTAAACAACAGGAAAAACCGAAAACAGCTGCGTACAAACAGGTGGAAAACCTTATAGCGCAGGGAACTGCCGCAGCTCAACGGAAACAGCTGAGTAACGCTGTTCTTGCTTTAGACAGGGCAGGCCGCATCATGCCAAAAGATAATGATTTTGCGGAAGAGTCCTATCGCAAAATGGCCGATGCGATGTTCGGCTTGGCGGAAAATTCAACGGACAAGCAGACGAAAGCAAGTGCATTAAAAAAAGCCAATGAGTATATCAAAAAGGGGCTTGCAGCAAAGAACACCTCTGAATCGCAAGCCTTAGCTGCAAAAATTACCAATGCGCAATCGGCACTCCAAGCGCAAGCAAGCCCTTCTGCAAAACCGCAGGCTGCGCAGCAAACCGCCGCCTCACGCCAAGCGCAATCTACTGTACCGCAAAAAAACAATGCGGCAAATAATGCGGGCGCGCAAGCGGCAGCACAAGCCCGCGCCGCAGCAGCTCAAGCGGAGGCTGCACAAAAAGCACAAGCAGAGTTGCTGGCCAAAAAACATGAAGTAGATGCACTGGTGCAACAAGGAAAAAAATCTGCAGCAAGCGGCAACTTTGCCGCAGCGCAAAGCGCTTTCAGTAAAGCAGCGGCGCAGATGCCGTCAGGTGATACCTCCTTTACGGCCGAACAATACAGGGAAATGGCGGAGGCCATGTATTCGCTTTCAAACAATTCTCCGGCTAATAGAGGGCAAGCGCTAAACGAAGCATCCGGCTATATTAAGAAATCGCTGGCGGCTAAAAACGATGACGCAAAAGCTCATTATGTATATTCGCAAATAGCAGATGCCCAAAACAATGCGGCGCTTGCCGTACAGGAATTGGAGTCTGCTCGCCGCTTCGATCCGCAAAATGCTCAATATAATTATGAGTTGGGTAGAAAGTATTTTGCACAGAAAAAATACCCCCAAGCCCGTTCCTGTTTTGAACAAGCCGTGAAATCCAATCCGCAATTTGAAGCAGCTTTTTTCAATCTCGGTATGACGCATAAGGTTATGAACGCAAATGACGCTGCTCTTACAGCTTTTTCAAAAGCTGCAACGTTAAAGCCGGATTATGTCCGTGCCTGGATCGAAATAGCCCGTATGCAGGATAAAAAACGAAATTATAGTGAGGCAATTAATAACTATCGAAAGGCATTATCATTGGAACCATCAAATACTTCAGCATTAAAAGAGATGGCGCAAGTGTATTCAAAACAAAAGGATGCCAAACAAGCGGAGCGCTATTTTAAAGAAGCATTAGCGTTAGGGGATACCGATCCGGTAACGTATTATAATCTCGCTGCGGTACAACTTGAACTTGGCAAGGTGACGGAAGCGCTACAAAATGCTCAAAAAGCGTTAGCCGGTAACGATAAGGACGCCCGCTTCTTATATACGTATGGTTTGGCGCTTGAAAAAAACAATCGGCTGCGCGAAGCGGAAGACTATTATGCCCGTTCTGTGGCAGCCGATGGACAATACGGTAAACCCCGCATCAACCTCGGACGGATACAGCTGGAAGCCGGTCGTCTCGATAGTGCGGAAGAGCATCTGCTCGCGGCATACAGGGCAGAAGCTTCAAATTTTGAAGTAAATATAAACTTAGGAAAACTCTACGGGTTAAAACATGAATATGGGAAAGCCATCGATTATTATACAAATGCGATAAAAATTATGCCGAATAATATTGATGCACGTCAGAATCTCGCAGCTGTCTACCTATCAGCCGGATTAAAAGAAAATGCACGCGATACCTATCAGACTATTATAAAAACAAATCCGCAGGCATGGGATAGTTACTATGAGCTCGGAAAAGTGTATATTAGTTTGGATAACAAGGCGGAAGCAAAGGCCATTTTTGAGCAGTTGCTTAAACAAAGGCCAAATGATCGTCATGCGGCCGAAGTTAAAAAGTTGTTGGTTAATCTTTAGAAATGAAAATTTTTATAACGGTACTTATTAGCCTTTCGGCTGTTTTGGTAGTATCTTTAAGGCAAGGATAACGATTATGGCATCAGTAGAAAAGAAACGGTTGTTAAATCTTCCTATTAAGTTGGTTTTAACACAGGAAGGTTCGACCTTCTTTATTAAGCAGAATAAGAAACTGTTGCGATTTACTTTGGCAGGAAATGTTGAAGAGTATGGAATCTCTCTGGATTCTTTTGTCCCCGACAACATTCAGCGGCTTATCCTTGCAAACTATATCTCAAAGATTGAAATCTCGCAGTCGGAATTAGGCTCTTCTCGCCAAGAAATTATGGATTTATCCAAATTGATTGTATTTTCTCTATTATATCGTCAATACGATGTGTTTATATTTAAGCAGATATTGGCTTCACCGGTAATTAAGAAGTGGAATAGACTCAACCCAGCGAACATTATCGATGAGAAGACGCACATTAATCAGAGATATTTAGCAGCAATTTTAAAAAAAAATGAAGATATTATTTACAAAACAAAAAAGGAAATCTTGGCGCCATTGTCTGCCTTTATCAGCAAAGAAGATCTTTCTCCCGCAGATAAAAATATGAAGCTCTTCCTAAGTGAAAAATTCCTTAATAATTTGCGGCCCTTTATATGGTTTATCATTACAAAATTTAAAACCGCCCCGAATTTTGATCTTATCATACGGACAATCCGTACCAGCCTTAATGAATATATCGACAAAACTAAAATAGCCGAATATATCTCACTTGTGTTGATGGAGTTGATTTTAAGTGCCGAAAATATAAATATGCGGAATGAAGCAAAGCAATTATTCCCCAATATAGAAGATCCACAAGATGCACTTTTCGACCCGAAAGTTCGCCAATTGCTTATTGCTGAACTGAAACGGAAGGAAGAAAAAGTCTTTGTCTCATGGAAAATTGGAGGTGGCAGTACTACTTCGATCGGTACACAGGGTAAAATGCAAATTTCAGTGTACAATAAAGCTGATTCTTCCGAAGCAATAAAAGCGAGTATAAACGACATGAAAAAGGCAGACATTAACAAAAATTCGCTTATCGATTTTTACCGTGCGCTGCCCGAAGGGTCTGATATATGCAGTCTTGGCATGTATTACATTTCGTATCTTATAGAACAATGTGAGAGTAGAAATGTTCACTTTGAATCCAGTGCAAGCAAATCTGCTTCCGATTTAACAGTCGTCAACCTATCTTTTATGTTCTAGGCCGATGAAGCACCTGTCCTTTATCTATCTATTATCATTTATTTTAATATATACCTCATGTTCATTTAATACGCCGTCTGCTGTACTTGCAAAAGAGCAACGGATATATAGTTATAATCAACAAGGTGCCTTAACGGAGTGGTTGGCTGTTTTTATGCTGATTGAAGACAACGATGGAAGAAATGATTATAAAGGCTTGATATTACGTGAAAATGCTACCGACCTGGAGTGGGCACTCCATCGGGAAAATACTGTTTTTTTACAGGAAGCAGGATATTCAAAAAATACACAATGGGTAGGTTCAAATAAGTTCAAGTATCCCCGCCGCTTTTTCCCCGCAGGGCAGTATACACTTACAGCCTCAGATTTGGGTGGAAATAAAACGGAAATATCTTTTTCGCTGCAGGAACCCCAAGTGATAACCGCTTTACCCTTTGAGTTTACGTTGGAAAATGAACAATGGATGCTGCACATTACTCATAGCAACGCATGTTCACATTTTTCATTGATTATGCTGAGTGCTGATTTACAGCCACTGACTGTGTATCAATTGCAAAAAAACGATGCCGAGCGACAAAATGGTTCGTTTGAAATGCTTGGGAATAGACCTACAGATGCACGGTATATCCAGTGTTTCGGAGAAAATTCCGACCAATCAATCGGCTTTCTCAGTACACCACTCCCTTTGCCGTAATTACTGATTTTTTACCTAAAAAGGCGAAAAGATGACATTGAAAGGACGTTTTGAAGGTGATGATAAAGAGATAGTGCTGCAGAAAGTTTCCAGCCCCACTGAAGAAGAAATAAAAAAGGCTGTTCATTAAGGTTATCTTTTATATAAAGTATTGACGCTATTGTATTCATACCCTTCAAATGCCTAAAGGGTATGCGTTTTCTAATGAACTAATCCCGATAAAAGAGTCGCTCTTTTATCGGGATTTTTTTGTCTTACTTCTTATTAAAATATGCCGCAAAGTCATGAATGCGCCTAATTTTATAAACTATCTGCAAAATAATGTTATTTCATATACTATAAAAATCTTATGTCTCAATCTGTTATAACATAGCTCATTATATAACAATGCTTTAATGATGTAATATTCGAAAAGATCGATAGCTCTTGCTTAAAAAACGAATATTCTATATATTATTTTGCATAAATACTGCAAAATAGAAGGAATGTAATGCTGCTTGAATTTAAAACGGCAAACTATAAGTCTTTTAAGGAAGAATTAACTTTTTCGCTTATACCTGCCCAAAAGCAAAAAGGTTTGGATTATAGTATTGCTCGGGAAAAAATTAATAAAAAAGTTTATAAAGGATTAAGCTCGGCTGTTATCTATGGTGCAAATGCTGCAGGTAAAACGAACATTATTGGTGCGATGGATACTTTTAAAAGTATTATTATAAGAGGAAATATCCGTAATGATGAAGATGCTAAAGGGGTAAATATTGCGGCTAAATCTTTGGAGCTCATCCCGAATAATACTCTTATAAAAGTTCAACCGGTCAGCTTCAGTATTAAATTTATAGAGGCAAGTATGCTTATTGAGTATGCTTTTTCTCTTGATTTAGGCTTTTTTTTAGATAAAAATTATAAGCGTAAAATTCTGCAAGAAACTCTTAAAATTAATGAGAATTTAGTATTTAAAAGAAGCAACGAATTACAAATTGATAATTTAGATATTATTAAAGATTATCTTACAGAAGCTTTTAAAGCGAATCAACAAGGAGCAATTGCACTTGCACAAGGTAGCTTAAATGATGAAGAATTATTTTTGACAAATGGATTTAAAACAATCTTTAGCGTAAAGCTTTCTGCATTAATTCTAAACTGGCTAAGCAGTAAATTTATTGTTGTCTATCATTCTAATTTGTTGCGTGTAGTGGGTACGCTAACCGATCCACAAAAGAACTCCTTTTATGTAGAAGAAACTATAAATGAGGCAGCTAAATTGTTCGGTATTACTGCAAACGCACTTGGCTATGTAAATGACGAAGAAACTCACAAAGTACAATTATGTTCACTCGTAAAAGATAAACAAGAAACAGCTATTCTACCGGCCGAGATATTTGAATCATACGGTACTATCCGATTTGTTAATATATTCCCGCTCATTATGAAGGTTCTTTTAGAAGGAGGCATATTAATTGCAGATGAATTTGATGCCTCAATTCATCCTATGGCGGTAATGAATATTATTACGATTTTCCATAATGACGAAATAAATAAACACCATGCTCAGCTTGTATTCAATACGCATAATCCTATCTTTTTAAACGCAAATCTATTTCGACGTGACGAAATTAAATTTGTAGAACGAGATCATGACACTCATTGCAGTATGCACTATTCATTATCCGATTTTGGAACGGCTGGGGAAAACGGTGTCCGAAAAAACGAAGACTACATGAAAAATTACTTTATAGACCGCTATGGTGCACTTGATAATATTGATTTTAGTTCATGTATTACTAAGTTTATAAAGAAACAAAATGAGAGAAACCTCAAATGAAAGCAATGACAAAGAAATATTATTTTTCTGTAGAAGGCAAAACGGAAAAATGGTATTTGGATTGGTTACAAAATGCCATTAATACTGCAAATACGGCAACATACAAAGTAGTGTTCGATTCAAAAGTTGAAAAAAATCCTCTGGCACGAGTAAAGGCAATTACCATAATAAGTAAAACCGAAATTGTGCATATATGTGATAAAGAGAGTAACGACGAAGATCATGTAAAGGCATTTCAGACTACATTAGAATCCATGAAAAAAGCTCAAAAACAAGGAAAGCATATTACCTACAAACTTGGGTATAGCAACTTTACCTTTGAACTATGGATGATATTACATAAACAGGATTGCAATACTTGTTTTGATAATCGAAAGCAATACTTGCAGGTTATTAATAAGGCTTATCATAAAAGTTTTAACAGTTTGGATGAATATAAGAGAGAAGATAATTTTAAACAACTTTTGATGCAGCTCGATTTAAGTGATGTGAATAATGCAATCAGTCGGGCTCATACAATTATGCAAAATAACAAGCAAAATGAGTGTGTCTTACAACGTTATGCCGGCTTTACTTTCTATAAAAACAATCCGTCTACTTCGCTTGGAGAATACATAAGTCGAATATTAACGGAATGCGGATATAATCTAAAACGGAGTCGGTAAAAAGAACGAGCTCTTTACCGACTGTTGTCTTACTTCTTATTAAAATATGCCGCAAAGGGATTGTACTTTGTACCGTCATCATCCTTCCGTGGTCGGGCTTCTGCGACACGCCGCTCTGACCGGACTGCCGGCTGCCGCTCTCCGCGGTGACTCAGGTGTTTTTCTCCCTGCACGGCAGGTTTTCCGCTGCTAGTCTTTACCGCAACGGTTTTACCGTCTTTGGTTTTTACGGTAATCTTTTTGACTTCCGCCTTTTGCTTTGCGGTCAGCTTCCCCTGTACCCCGCTTTCGCTTTTCCGGCTGAGTGAGATACGGCGGCGTGCTTCGTCGAGTGCAATAATCCGGCATTCCACAATATCGCCGACCTTTACCGCCTCAAGCGGATCGGAAACAAAGCTGTCGCTCATCTCGGAGATGTGCAGCAGGGCGGTTTCCTTAATACCGAGGTCAACAAAGGCGCCGAAGTCCACAACGTTTTTGATCTTGCCCTTAACGGTCATGCCGAGTTTAAGATCTTCAAACAAGAGAACGCCCTGCTGCATAATCGGCTTGGGGCAGTCCTCACGAGGGTCGCGGTTCGGTTTTTTCAGTTCTTCGATAATGTCGCTGACTGTTTGCTCGCCGAGCTGATATTTTTCCTGTAGCTCCGTGCGTACCTCTTTGGTTACCGGTTCATTTTTACGTACAATCTGATAGATAACCTCCGCTGCAGGATAGTTTTCGGGGTGTACCCACGAGTTATCCAGCGGATTGGCGCTCTCCGGTATCTTTAAAAAACCTGCGCATTGTTCAAAGGCCCTGGGGCCTAAACCGCTGACATTATGAAGCTGCTCCCGGTCGGTAAAGATGCCGGTTTTTTCGCGGTAACTCACAATCTTTTTCGCCAATCCGCTCGTAATACCGGATACGTATTTGAGCAGCGAGGCGCTTGCGGTGTTCAAATTGACGCCGACGTTGTTTACTACCGAACCGACAACCGCATCCAGCTCTTCTGAAAGTTTTTTCTGGTTTAAGTCATGCTGATAGAGTCCGACACCGATAGACTTGGGATCGATTTTAACGAGTTCGGCAAGGGGATCCTGTAAGCGCCGCCCGATGGAGATAGCACCGCGGATGGTCAGATCCAAGTCGGGGAATTCCTCGCGGGCAACATCTCCTGCGGAGTACACGGAGGCTCCGTCCTCATCAACTACCGTAAACAGCACCTCGGGGCAATGTGTTTTAATCACATCGGAGACGATTTCCTGCACCTCGTGAGAGCCTGTCCCGTTGCCCACTGCGATGAGCTGTACCTTATAGTCTTTTACCGCCTTGAGCAGCGCTGCTTTTGCTTCCTCTGCCTTATGCTGATAAATAACAAAAGAGCCGAGGTACTTGCCGGTTTCGTCTAAGGCCGCGCATTTGGTGCCGGTTCTAATACCGGGGTCTACGCCAAGTACGCGGGTTCCCTTAATCGGCTGCGTCATCAAAAGATGTTTTAAGTTTTCGCTAAAAATAGTAATGCCGTGGGTGTCGGCGTCTTCGCCTAAGTTGCTGCGGATTTCGCGCAGTACCGCAGGGCTGAGCAGCCGGACAATGCCGTCTGCAATCGCTTCACTGTGGTATTTGTTGTGCTGTACCGAACGGCTCTGTACCCGTGCAACCGCTTCGTCTACATCAACATTGATTTTTACTTCCAAAACACCTTCACGCTCTCCGCGGTTGATGGCAAGCACCCGGTGCGGTTTAATCTGGTTCAGCGCTTCGGAATACTCCCAGTACATCTGATACACAGAGGTTTTCTGCGCTTCTTCATCCCCGATACCCTTCACTTCAAAAAGACCGGTTGCCATAAAGAAGTCATGTACCGCTTTCCGGTTTTCCGTATCCTGTGCCGTTTCTTCGGCGATAATATCGGAAGCTCCCGCAAGCGCATCCTCTACCGTCGGCACATTGAGTGTTTCGTCTTCACAATCGGTTTTAACAAAGTCCTGCGCCCGTTTTACAAGCTCCGCTTCTTCCAATTCTTTCATTAAATCCGCTAAGCCCTGCAAGCCGCGTTCAACAGCCAGCATACCGCGTGTCTTTTTCTTCTTTTTAAAGGGCGCCCAAATATCTTCAAGCTCTGCCAGCGTTGATGCTTTCATAATGTTATCATAGAGCAGCTCGGTCAGCTTGCCTGCTGCAAATACACCCCGTACAATCTCAAGCCGTCGCGTTTCCAAGTTGACGTAGGATTTAAACAATTTATCGGAATCCCGAACTTGAACCTCATCGAGCGAACCGTGCATTTCTTTACGATACCGTGAAATAAAAGGGATTGTACATCCTTCGTTGACCAATGTGATAACTGCGGAAACCTGCTGCATCCTGATATTCAGCTCTTCCGCAACCTTTTTCATAATGTCGATCTCGTTCACTACAAGACCGTCAATAAACTCTTGCGTTAATTCCATGCGGGCGAGTATACCGAATTTTGGCTTTTTTTTAAAGGGGAGAAATTGTATCCGTGTAACAAGTGGCATTTCCATCGGTTGAGCTAAACGGTTTGCGGTATTACTCATCGTTAAATTTTTACTAATTGACGTTTCTTCGAAGCTGTTTATACTCAATAATAACATCATCCTCTAGGAGAATATCATGAATGAAAATGAGGCCGTGGAAAAACCAAGACAGACATTGCAAGACATTGATATACCGAAATATATTCAAATCGCCAGTGTTATCTTTATCGCTCTTTCTGTTTTTGCTGCAGCTCTTAATCTAGTTATTGATATTTTAACGCAAGGTCATGCAACGTTACAGCAATTAGCATATCTTGAAAAGACCGTATCGAATGTAACACTCGGATTGGTATTCTGGGGTACAGGTCAAGTTTTTGCGAAGTTACTGTGCAAGGAAAAAAACACATGAAATTCCTGTTAAAATATTTTAGATTGTATTTCGAGATTTCTCTTGTCCTTGTGATGTTAGGAGTGATTGTTATAGGGATGTCTGCAGTGGCAGATTTTCATGAGTATACCGCATATCCAATCTTCGAACAACAGCCGTATTTTTTAGTGATTTTGCAAGTTATTGCTCAAACAATGAGCTCACTTAAAACAATGTTTGGCTCATTGACAGCCTGCCTTATCGGTCTTTTTATCGCTGTACACTTCCGTCGACTATATGGGAAGTTACGAGAAATGATATAAAGTCACTGCCGATCATCGCTAAAGCCAACCGAGTTTTTAGAGATGCCCTACCCGCTGATGAGAAGAGGATGCATGAAAATGCCGAAACGTAAAGCACTTTTAAAAACGACACTTATTATATGCAGTGCACTCGTTTTTGTTGCTCTTTGGATCAATTACGATATGGTACGGTTTGCAAAGCCGTATATCAAAAATGCGGATGATGCGAGCCTTATGGAAGCGGATTGCATTTTGGTATTGGGCGCCCGTGTTTTAAAAAACGGGTATCCGAGCCATATCTTAGAAGATAGAATTATAACCGGTATCGATTTGTACCGTGCCGGTATTTCTCCGGCGTTACTGATGAGCGGCGACCATGGTACAAAAGCCTACGATGAAGTAAAGGCGATGAAGCAGTATGCTGTAGCACGAACTGTTCCAGCAGATTGCGTGTTTATGGATCACGCGGGATTTTCCACTTATGATAGCTGCTATCGAGCGCGGGATATTTTTTGTGCAAAAAAGGTTGTGATCGTAACGCAGCGGTATCATTTATATCGAGCTGTGTATATTGCACGCTGTTTGGGGCTTGACGCTTACGGAGTTGCAAGCGATCGGCGGTTTATCTACGGAAAAAACAGCCGCCATCTGCGGGAATTTTTTGCTCGGATAAAAGCAGTCGGCGCAGTATTTATCAAAGTGCGTCCCCGCTATTTAGGCGAACCAATCCCCATACAAACTTCACCGGGGAGCGTGACGGACGGTTAAACGTGGAATTACCTTATAAAACTGCGGCAGGTGTGGTATAATAACCGTGATAAGGATACCCTCGTGCTGAATTTTCAACGACCGCTTTCTTTTTTCCTCTTGCTGTTACTGCCGACTTTTGTACTGCTCCGGCGGACGGGGAGATTGCAAGCGGTATCAATATCACTGCCGCTTGGAAATTGGAACGGGTTTGTTCCTGAAAAAAATCTGCGGGTGTATCTTGCGCACCGTATCTCCCAGTACGTTCTTGCGGCAGCCTTTGTATTCGCCGTCGCTGCGCTTGCGGAACCGGTACGGCAAACTTCCGAAGCGATGTATGCCGGTTCGGGACAAGCGCTGATGTTTGTCATCGATACCAGCCCCTCGATGGCGGCACAGGACATGGGAACACAGACACGGCTTGAGGCGGCGAAGCAGATTATCAAGTCCTTTGCGGAAAAGTACGAAGGCGACTCATTAGGGCTTACCGCGCTGGGAAGTTTCGCCGCCGTACTCATTCCGCCGACAATCGATCGGCACACGTTTCTGACTCGGTTGGATCAACTGCAAGTCGGTGAATTCGGCGACGGAACGGCAATCGGTATGGGGCTTGCCTCTGCCGTGCTGCATCTGACGCAGTATTCTGCGATCCCCTCACATATCATTCTCTTTACCGACGGAGATAACAACACCGGAGAGGTGCATCCCCGCGCTGCCGCGGATATCATCAAACATAAAAAAATCGGGTTTTACATTATTGGGTTGGGAAAGTCGGGATATGCGCCGGTTAAGTATATCGATCCGATTCAAAAAAAAGAAATTTCCGGTACGCTCAACACCGTGTTTAATGAAGCGGAGTTACAAAAAATCGCCGGTTACGGTAACGGCCGCTATTTTTCGGCACAGTCACCCGAATTATTAACGGATATTTTTAATCGATTTATTCAAAAAATACCGGCGACGCCTCCTTCAATGACCATACGTAAATACGCGTACCTTGACGGGCTGTTTTTATTGATTGCAATGAGCTGCGCGGTAGGAGCATGGCTGCTTCGCAGAATCGGAATGCAGGCGGTGTCATAATGATTGAATTTGAAAAACCGTTTTTCCTGTTGTGCATCATCGGTATTCTGCCTGCCTGCGCCGTTACACTGTATCGCATAAAAAAATTAAAAGAAAGCTACGCGGCGGCGGGAGAGATTCACGCCATTATACGGGCACTGCGAATCCGAACGGCGTTTTGGAGCATCGGCTGGCTGTTTCTCAGTATTGCCGCAGCAGTACCGCTCTGGGGCACAAAACAAACCACCGTAGTCAAACACGGAAATGCGGTCATCTTTGCCGTCGATATTTCGCGCAGTATGACCGTCGCCGACATCGCACCGAACCGGCTTGAATTTGCAAAGCGTTATGTTTCCTTTTTGATAGAGCGCTTGCCGGAAACGGCCTGCGGACTCGTTACGATAAAGGGACTGGGTACGCTTGCCGTACCGTTGAGTTTTAATCATCAGAGTGTACTGACCGCAGCGGAAACACTGTCGCCGTTCAATGCAACCTCGGCGGGAAGCAATCTTGAACACGGACTGCGTGTCGCATTGGAGGCATTCCCCGAAAATCGATTGACCGGAAAAACGGTTGTGCTGTGCACCGACGGCGGTGAAACAATCGGTTCGGTGCCGCGTATTCTTCCGCGGTATCGGCAAGAAAATGTTCAACTGATTATCATCGGCTTTGGAACGGAAACAGGTGGTACGCTTTCCATCCTGAATGAAAAACACGAATCGGTCGTGCAAAAAAGTGTGTTGGAGGAATCTATTCTTAAACGCTATGCGGAGCAAACCTTAAACGGAAGTTTTTATATTTCCGCGGCCGACCTCGGTTCGGCACAGAAAGTGTTGCAATCGCTGACGGAAGGCGATGCCGAAAGCGAGAAAATACGATATGTGCAAAAACCGGTACGGCGGACATTTGAGTGTACGGCGATGGCGCTCCTCTTTTTTTGTATCGGTCTTTGTGCGGGAGGTATCCGTGCTAAAAAAATGTAGACATCCGGCTGCCGTCATATCACCCATGTCATCACGTTCAACATTATTATCATCGTTATGTAGATCATCATTTTTGTCGGTGAGTTTTATTTTTTTACTGATGACGATGTTTGTCCTATCGGGCTGTAGCGCAGAACAGCAAACCAAAATTGCACACGTAAAAGGAACACTCGCATGGATGCGGAGCGATTGGAACGATGCCGTGTTGGATTTTTATGAGGCTGAAAGTTTAGCGGCGGAATTATCCGATGACACCATAAAACCGTACACGGATTTTGCGCTTGCCTCTTCATATCTGATGCAGGGAGAGGATGAGGCTGCGTCCGGAAAATTACAAAATGGTTTCGAAACGGCGCCTGAGATTTTACGGGCGCATCGATTTTATCAACAAGGCATTATTGCGTTTCACTCAAAGGATTATGCGGAAGCGGCGGCATTGTTCCGAAAATCATTGGAGCTGTCCGGCAATGACATGGCAGCAAAGATTAATTATGAATTGAGTAAAAAGTTGAGCGACACACAGCGGGAGATGCAGCATCAAGCTCCGCAACAGACGTCCGAAGATCCCGAAGCCGATCTGACGGATTCGATTATCTTAGATATTATTCGCAAAAGAGAGCAAACCGAATGGAAAAAAACACAACGCGAATCGGAACCGGCGATAAACGATTATTAGGACTTTTAGTATGCATGCTAGTCGCGAAGACGGCAACAATCTTTTTTTTCTTTTGTGCAGCCGCAAGTCTCTATGGGCAGCAAAACGATTATGCTGAGCATTTTATTGAACTCAAAATAGACGGTACCGAATTATCAATTGATCGTGAATTTGAAATTGAAGTTATCATCACACGAGAGACTCCTTATTTGCAGAAGAATAATGGCGATACGCCGCGATTTATCCTTGAGCAGAGCGCGGATACGGCAGAGCTGATACAGAGCAGTGCAATTCCCGAACGAGATGGCCTACACCTGCGCTATCGGTATCGGTTTAACAAAACAGGCAGGTTCCGGTTCGAGCCGGAGCTGCAATGGAAACGGCAAACGGTCGAGCTGACACCGCTGGATATAACCGTACACCGGTCGCGGCTCTCGGAACATACGCCGTTTGTGTGGACGCTGTATTCCGCAAGCGGTCTGTCGATTGCGGACGGCACAGCCCTTGAACAAGGCACCGAATACATCCTGTGTTTAACCGCAGCCTTTTATTCGGCAGGATATACCGAGCGCTACCGGCACGCTTTACAAACCGCCTCTGCTCAAATCGAAGCCGCCCGCCTCGACGAGAATGGAAGCGGCGCTGCTGTTCGGGATATTCATAGTGAGCTGCCGTTACCGGCTGAAATAGTCCGTATCGAATGTGCTCCTTCCGAAAGCGCCGCGCTGAAACCGCTGACACTCACAGAACTGCCGTTCGATGCGGCTGTTTTAATAAACTCGGCGGCTTTGTCAAATATTGCCCTGTCTAATACCGGCAGTTCCGGGACCGGCGACGAGCATTACGTGCTTGCAATGTTCAGCTTAATACCTCTGCGGATAGGTGTTCAAAGCCTTCCCCAAGCGCAGATATTTTTTACAGCGGGTGGAAAAGCATTCAGCGCTCCTGCTGCGTACCGCATTGACCGGCAGGAAATTACCGAGGCTGCCGATAAAAGCGGCGCGGACGGCTTCACCGCCGCTGCGTTTCAGGCGCTCCCGCCTGAAACGCAGTACAACGGCAGCACTATGACCGAGCAAGAAAAAAGCGCCGCGGCAAAGCAGATAGCCGACTATCGTAAACAGGAAGCCGCGGCGCTTTTTTCTCCCGCAATCCGCCGTGAACGCAGAAAACTGGAAGCTGTGTTGGAGATTGCGCATCCGCTGCCGCTGTATCCGCGCCTGCTCGGTATTCTCACGGCGGTAATCTCCGGCTTACTGCTGATCGGTGCAGCGGTGTGCGGTTTCCGCAATAAAAAGCGGTTTATGCTGCTTTGTATCATCATCGCATTGTGCAGCGGAAGCCTCACCGCCGTACTGTTTCGGCTCATACTGCGGCCGCAAGGGGTATATACCGGCGGTAATGTCGATCCAGCAGTGCGGCGGATACCGGAAACGAGCAGCAGCAGCGTATATCAATTGTCGGCAGGTGAAAGCGTCATTATCATACGCAAAGCACCGCAATGGTACTACATTAAAACCGCCGACGGAGTTACCGGCTGGGTTTCCCCGCAATCGATTGTGCAGTACAATTAACGCGAGGCAACACATTGTCTTGATTTCTCTCATAAAAAATGATAGAAAGAATGAACTATTGCTTTTTACAGGAGTTTTTTATGAAATGTAGATTTTGTGAGCAAGATGTAAAACCGGTCGGGCATAATTTAGTATCAGCGACCGGCGATATTGTTTGTACTAAGAACCCGACGAAAAAGCATGTTGCCGTGTATGACGGCGTCCACTGTATCCACTGCGGTCGTCAAGTAAGCATTCTCGGTGATAGAATTGTTACCTCAGCCGGAATAAGCTGTCCGGCATCCCCATCAGGGCGACATGTCGTAAGATAGCGGGAAAAAGCTAGACAAAACGTATAGTTTTAACGATGCGGCAACGCAGAGCACCGTATGTTTTCAAAAGAAATCTTGACAGCTCCATGAACACCTTGTATCATACTATATATAATTTTTTTTGTGGTTTTATTTAAAATATTAAAACCGGAGGAATGGTATGAAAAAGCATTTCATGGTAGCATTGACAGGCGCATTTATCGGTATTGCGGCTGTCGTATTGGTTAAATTCGGAAACCCGGGAAATATGGGCTTCTGTATTGCCTGTTTCTTACGCGACATTGCAGGTTCGTTAAAACTGCACAATGCAGCCGTCGTACAGTATATGCGCCCCGAAGTCATCGGACTTATCGTCGGTGCTTTTGCGATTGCGCTCGTAAAAAAAGAGTTTAAGCCGCGCGGCGGTTCAGCGCCTTTTACCCGCTTTGTGTTAGGCTTTTTCGTAATGATCGGTGCGTTGATGTTCTTGGGATGCCCGCTTCGTATGTTTTTACGTTTGGGCGCAGGCGATTTGAATGCGGTGTTCGGTCTTGTAGGGTTCATCATCGGTATTGCTATCGGAGTGGTATTCCTCAACAAAAACTTCTCATTGAGCCGCGCGTATCCCCAATCCGGACAGGAAGGTATGCTTGCCCCCATCGTGATGATCGTATTCTTCATTTTATTGGTTGCATTCCCCGCCGTTCTCGCCTTTAGCGAAAAAGGACCCGGTTCAATGCATGCACCGATTGCACTCGCACTCGGTATCGGTCTTGTCGGCGGTGCATTGGCACAGCGCAGCCGGCTCTGTACCGCAGGCGGTATCCGCGATGCAATTATGCTCAAAGACTTCCACCTTTTAACGGGCAGCATTGCTATTTTAGTTGCCGTGCTGATCGGAACGCTCGTAACCGGACAGTTTAAGCTCGGGCTTGCGGGGCAGGCAGTTGCCCACACCGACGGTTTGTGGAACGCGCTCGGTATGGTGCTGGTTGGCTGGGCAAGTGTTCTGCTCGGCGGTTGCCCCTTACGCCAGCTCATTTTAACCGGCGAGGGTAACACCGACTCGGCTGTAACCGTAACCGGTTTGATTGCAGGCGCCGCTTTCGCTCACAACTTTGGGCTTGCTTCTTCCGGTAAAGGGCCGACCAGTGCCGGCATGATCGCCGTTGTTATCGGATTAGTCGTAACAGCCTGTGTCAGCGTATACTACGCAGCAAAAAATAAATAATGTTTTCGCGGCATCTCTAATTATCGACCTCTTAGGGATGCCTCTTTTTTTAACATACAAAAGAGAGCTTCTAAATAATTCAATTTTTAGAGGCGCTCGAAGGAGATAGAGAAATGGCAGATTATACGGTAGATGCACGGGGGCTTTCCTGCCCCGAACCGGTGGTACGGACAAAAAAAGCATTCGATGCGCATCAGAATTTTACGGTGCTTGTCGATAATGAAACCTCAAAAGAAAATGTTATCCGCTTTTGCGATAAGATGAAGGCAAAGACCTCCGTCTCAGCCGACGGCAGCGACTGGAAAATCACCGTTTCAAAATGATTGACGGCTACGTAATAACGTTTCACACTCATTACGAAGCGCTCGTTTGTATGCGCAGTCTCGAAAAAAGCGAGGCTGTGCAAAACGGCGTGATTACCGTCAAGCTTATTCCCGTGCCGCGCGAACTCAGCTCCGCCTGCGGTACGGCGGTTAAAGTTATGATAAAAGACGGCGCTGTGTTCGGCGTAGAGAACTTTGCAAACATTGAACGCGATGAAGTGTTCAGCTTTGACTCCGCCGGAACATATACCGCAGCGGATAACTAAGAGGCAAACATGAGCTGTGCAGTCTCGGATAAAAATTTCAGTTTAATTAAATCTTCGTCCTATTCGGGATGAGGAGCAAAATTAAGTGCGGGTGCACTGGACGGATTATTAAAAAGCTTTCCTATTTGCTCCGATCCCCGGCTTTTGGTCGGCTTTGATACATCGGATGATGCGGCTGTTTATAAGATCAATGACGAGACGGCGTTAATTTTTACCGCCGATTTCTTTCCGGCCATTACGGATGATCCGTATATGTTCGGGCAAATTGCAGCCGCTAATGCGCTCAGCGATATTTACGCAATGGGCGGCGTTCCGAAACTGGCACTCAATCTTTTTTGTATTTCGGAAAAAATGCCCGAACCCATTATCAAAGAGATACTGCGAGGCGGCGCCGACAAAGCGTTTGAGGCGGGAGCAATTATCTGTGGCGGGCACACCATTTACGACAGCATTCCGAAATACGGTTTAGCGGTAACGGGTTTTGTGCATCCCAATAAAATACTGCGAAATTCAGCGTGTAAAGCGGGTGATGTACTGATTTTAACCAAGCCCATCGGCTCCGGTATTTTAACAACGGCAGCTAAGGCTGATATGCTCGGCGCAGATGAGCTTAAAGGCGTGTATGACGTTATGGCCTTTTTAAACGCCGCCGCCTGCAATGTGATGACCAAATATGAGGTTCACGCCTGTACGGATATCACCGGCTTCGGACTGTTGGGGCACTTGTATGAAATGGGAAAGGGAAGCGGCCTTAGTATTGAGCTTACCTGTAAATCGCTGCCGATTTTTGACGCTGCCGTTGAATATGCCGAAATGGGTTTTGTTCCCGCCGGAGCGTATTCAAACAGGAGCTTTGTCGGCGATAATGCTGCGTTGGATGGAGTGCCTCGCGCCTATCAAGATATCCTGTTTGATCCACAGACGTCAGGCGGTCTTGTTATTGCGGTAGCGCAAAAAGACGCGCAGCAGTTATATGCAGAACTCTGCATCGTCCTTGAAAATACCGTCTGCAGAAAGCCGGCAATTATCGGCACGGTTGTAGAACGTACCGATAAGGTTGTCCGAGTAAACTATTAACTTAAACCGCACAGATAGTGCGATTTAAGTTAAGTTCAAAAGCCCGACGATAAAAGCTTTTCCTAATATGCAAACTCTGCGCTTAACCGAATATAGTGGTTGAACTGCTTGCCGATAGCTTTGGCACGCCAGTCTGCAAGCTGTCTGGCGGCTTCTTTTCGAATCGCAACTTCTCCTGTATTGCCATCATCATCAGTAATGTTACTAAGTTTTTGGCCATACCAAGTGGGTTTAGTTGCCTTATAGATATTTTGCCCTACACCCGGGTTGATATTTGCCTCAAACACATAGCCGAATTTAAACAGCATATACCCGCCTGATTTTAAAATCGGTAAATGGCAGCTGATATCCAATGCAAGCTGGTTAACATATTGGATGGTCTGTTGTCGCATAAAAGGATTTGCATAAAGATATGCGTGGGTTATTGGTCCTGAGTCATTTGTTATAGTTGCATGGTTACGTGTTGAACCATCAGTTATATAGTCTTTTGAAATATAATTTTTTAGTATTTCAGGATCGGTAATACTTTCATTTACATTTGCATGGCGGACAAAAGTATTCGACACATTAATATCTAACCCATAGAGCGGCCTGAACTTTAGTTTCAGTAGAATCCTATCCGAATTAGGTTCCAAATTACTACCGAGAGGAACTCCATTGTGGGTATAATTCTGATAGTTCGGTACGCCTATAGAAGAGCCATCAAAATGCGTATATGTATAGGGAAATACAAATGTATAATTCAAATCGACAAAAGAAAACCAGTGCGTCTTAGGCATGGTATAGCTTACTCCGAATTGCCCCGACATACGCCATTTTGCATCTTTTTTGAACTTAACAATTTCGTTAAATCCGAGGTCATCAGCATAGAGGGCTCCGTCTAATCGTAAACCCTTGACCGGTTTAATCGTAAAAGTTCCACCTATGAGGCTATTATCAGGAAAGGCATACAACCCTTGGCTGATAAAAAATGCAGAGAAAGGAAGTAAGTAAATAGGCTCAAACCGTTTCCCATAGATGATTGTATCTACAATCCCAAATGAAAGCCATGACAACGGGCGTATATTCAATGAATGGATGGCTAAAAACTTTCCTGGCTGATGGTTAGCACCGTTGTCACCTGTTGCAGTTAATGTCAGCAATGCTTGATTATATGTCCATTTTTCTTTATTGACAACAAAGGTAAATTGCCCTTGATGCATTGCTTGAGATCCGACAAAGAGGCTGTTATCGTAAAATGGTCCATGATTGGTACGTGCAATACCGGCAGTAACATAATACTGAGGAGTACCAAAAGCAACCCCTGTGTTAAATACCGGCAGTACCAGAAATTTGCCGGCAAAGACTCCGTCATCGGCAAGGTCATATTTTGAATATTGAAAGAGCGGTGTTAACGCCTGGGAAAAAAACTTATTAGTCAGAAAAACACTCACCCTTCCGGAAATCGTAAAAAGTCTATGCAATGAATAATTAATATCCATAAAGGGAGCCAAATTTAATTCATACTGCTTTTGGGGAGCTTTTACCGCTATTTCAGCCAACCCCCCAAAATGAAAGACTCTTCCAAAAAAGCGGTTATAATACTCTTCAGCCCGCCGCCGCTGACCGGCATCGCCTGTATCAATAACAATTTGCAAAATACGTTGTATCTCTTGCAGAGGATATGGCCGAATATTGGGAGCATCATTAATTAAACCGCTCCCCTCCCATATCGACAAATCCTCGTAAAAGGGATCAAATACATTGACTGCAGCCTGGGCGCCTATATTCATATATAGTGCAGCAAACAAAAGCCCAACGCACAAAATCTTTTTCATCATAACCTCGTTTTTTCATAATGATTTCTATAGTATTTCACGAAATTACCAAAAACAGGCAATATACTCAAGCAGGAACATCCTATATGAGCAGACTTTACCGGATCGTATATTTAACCGAAGAATAAATATCCACCGCGTGTCCCTTCTTTCTCCCGGATACAATCGTCCAGTTCAGCCCCGCATTCAGTTCAAGCTGTTTTATCACCCGGTATGAGCCTTCCAACGAAATCGTATGAAAATATGCAGGGTTCCCATACGGGGTCTTTGCCTGTGCTATCGCTTCATAGTGATCGGCATCAGGGTAATAGATACCCGGCTTCCCGGGTTTTTCTTTACTGGGATCAAAAAAATTATCTTCGTTTTCCCCCTTCACCAAAAAACGGTAGCCAAGCTTTGCACGGTATTTTTGGGGTTCCGTTAGCGTAACTTGTAAAAAAGCTCCTATTGTATCCGGTCCATAAGGATTTGCAACCCATTGCCGGATATACGAGTTCGTCATTCCCTTGCCTGCAACAGTATCCTTCCGGCGATGGTAGAGGCTGATATGCTTATTTTCCATTATATACATCCACGGGTTGGCGTATAAAAACTCACCTGTTACGGAAAGATGTCCAAAACTGAACGGATGGATATACTCAATACCGGCTAACCCGCCGAGGCTGTTAGGAATATTCCGGGCTTTAGGGTAGTTTTTCAGTTCAAATGATGTTTGAAATTGATTTTGACCGTATTGACCATATAACCGCAAACCTCGTATCGGAACTATATCAATACCGACACCGAATTGGCAACCAAGACTTGATTTTCCGGATTCTTCAGAAGCATTTCCATTAAAAGTCTTCTCTCGCCAGCCGAAAAAATTATGAAAAATCATCATTGGATTTAAATATTTAGGGTCAAACGGAGCATTAAGTACGATCCCTTCGTAAAGGCGGAGTGTAATCCAATCAATTGGACGAAACGAAGCTTCGTGAGAAAATACAAATCGAGTAGGCTCTAATTCCAATACATTCAGTGCTAATCGTACCTTCTTATAGAAAAATGAGGCGGTTATGTAATCCATTCGATCTACGGTATCCGCAAGCAGCATACTACCTGCTAGCGACCTGCCGATATTTAAAGCTCCGCGCCCAATGCTAAAGTTAAAGAAGTGATTACCAAGACTGAGTCCCGCCTGAGTAGGGAAGGCAGCTTCAAAGGCATTGCCTTCCAACGGCAAATTGGTATACGGATAGGACAATACCGCAGCCCAGTAATTTTTCTTTAAGCTGAGGTTAGCAAAAAAATCAACATACCGGGTAAACATCACATGCATTGGGATAGAAACAATAGCAGGAGTTCTATTATACCGTAAAAAACTATCAAGCCGAGGTTCATTTTCTCGGTTATGTACATATTGCCCTTGCAGTGCAAAAATGCCGTTCACATCAAATGTAAAATATTTACGAGTAAACAAAAACGAATGCCCTGAAAAATATCCTTGCATCATACGGTATAGCGGTTCACTCGCCTGCGGTATAGCAGCATTTTCAAAAGTAGAAAAATATTCGGCAAGCTCACCCTTAGAAAGCGGTTGACGGTCTGCAAGCGTTGTCTGCCGCGATTCAACCGAAAGAATATGCATTGCATCATAAATCCAATGGTCATTTTCCACAAATAACGCATATGGGGTATCCGCAAAAGCAAACGTGAACATTTCTAAAGATAGTAATAGAATGACAATAGAACGCTTCATTTTTTAATCCTAAGAGATAATTGGTAAATAATAATAGATAAAACAAAGAAAGATGTCCACTGAGTATATCAACAGAATTTGGTTTATGGCTTGCCTTTACCGACTGACCGTGCTAGGATAAAAGCTGTCTTATAAAGGGCTGCTTATATGCGAATTGCTATTATCACCGAGTGTTATCTTCCGGAAATTAACGGCGCCGTATATCATATCGAAGCGCTGAGGAAAGGTTTAATTGAATTAGGGCATGAGGTTCTTATCGTTAAGCCCGATGCAAATACAAAGCATCATCATATTACCGACGGTATTTTATACAGTCCTGCCGTAAAATTGCCCCATCTTTACAATTACTCTGTCTCTTACCCGCATAGTAGAACCAGATTAAAACTGCTAAAAGAATGGAATCCCGATATTATCCATATTCACCATGAATTCAGCCAAGGCCTATTCGCCTTGTATGCAGGGCGTAAACTCAATATACCGATCGTATACACGTGTCATAGTATGTATTACGATTATATTCACTATTTCGGTGCATTGCAGAATCTTAAAGCGGTAAAAGATTTTATTGATCACGGTATTTTACGATATACCAATGCTGCCAAAGCGGTTATCTGTGCGTCGACAAAACTGGAAGATTTTTTAAAACAGTGCAAGGTGACAACGCCGATCTATAAAATTCCCAATGCATGCATTACGTCCGATTTTGCAGAAGAAACGCTTAATCGAGATGTTGTTCGTAATCTCAAAATACAATACAACATCAAACCTGAAGATTTTGTTGCTTGTTTTTGCGGTAGACTTGCAGCGGAAAAAAATCTTTCCCTTACGTTAGAGTATTGGAAAGATTTTGCAGCCGGTATGCCGAATGCAAAATTATTTATAATCGGGGACGGTCCCGCTAAAGCTGAGCTTGAGAAGCAGGCCAAGGATTATGGCATTGGAAATTCGGTAATTTTTACCGGAGCCGTATTGCATGAGAATATCAAATACTATTATCACTTATGCGATGCATATATTATGACCTCGCTTTCAGAAAATCATTCGGTTTCTGCTTTGGAAGCAATTGCCTGCGGCATGCCTGTCGTCCATCTATACGATAAAGAAAATGAAGATCAATATATTGAAGGAGTGACGGGTTTCGCATTTAAAGATTCGGCCGCGTTTAATAAAATCCTACACAATCTGTATGAAAAAAAGCAAAGCGCTAAAAATAGCAAAGCCCTCAAAGAAGAAATAAGCACAGCCGCGTTGCAAGACAATTATCAAACGATGACGCAGAAAATTGTAGAGGTTTACCAACAGGTACTTGCAGACCCCCCATAATCCGTAACAGCCCTTCTGTGCGAAATTTTATCTAAAATTTCGCACATTTTTCCCACAAATGGATAAACGCATCAGGTAGACTAGATAAAAACTGCGGAAAAACTGAGACTGTGAGACCATTTGAACCATCTTCAACTGTTGTACATCCGTGTACAACAGTTGAAGGCGAGTTTTGTGTACGCACAAAACATCGCTGCTGTATGGAACTACTGCCATCCTTGGCAGTTCTGGCCGAATAGTCTCAGTTTTTCCGTGGGGATGTTAAAAAACGACCTGATGCGTTTATTCATCCATCCCGTTCACTCTTTTTTCCTTTTAAGCTATACTGTCCTGTATGATTACAGTAAGCGATGTTAGTTTAAAATTTTCGGAAAAACCTCTTTTTAAAGATGTCAATTTAAAATTTACTCCCGGGAACTGCTACGGCATTATCGGAGCGAACGGAGCGGGAAAGTCAACCTTTCTCAAGTTGCTTTCAGGCGAATTAGAGCACGATAGCGGTGAAATCAGTATTACGCCGGGCGAGTGGATGGCGGTACTGCGGCAGGATCACTTTGCTTTTGATGAATATTCCGTCAAAGACACAGTATACATGGGCTACCCGCAGCTCTACAAAATTATGAAAGAGCGGGAAAACATTTACGAAAAAGAAGATTTCAGCGAAGAGGACGGTATCCGCGCCTCGGAGCTTGAGGGTGAGTTTGCCGATATGGGCGGCTGGGAGGCGGAAAATCAGGTAGAGCAGATGCTCTCCGGGCTCGGTTTGGAAGAGGCAAACCACGAGCGCATGATGAGCGAGCTGGACGAAAGTCAGAAGGTTCGTGTGCTGCTGGCGCAGGCGCTGTTCGGCAATCCTGATATTCTTTTGTTGGACGAACCGACGAACGGTCTCGACCTTGAATCCATCAGCTGGCTGGAGGAGTTTCTCATTGAATTCCCGAATACGGTGATCGTGGTATCGCATGACCGACACTTTCTGAACACCGTGTGTACGCATATTTGCGATATCGACTTTGGAAAAATCCGTATGTACAGCGGTAACTATGACTTCTGGTATCAGATGAGTCAGATTATGCAGCGGCAAGCGCGTGATCAGCAGAAAAAGCGCGAAGAAAAGATGAAAGACCTGCGCGAATTTATCCTGCGCTTTGCTTCGAATGCGGCAAAAAGCCGACAGGCAACCAGTCGCAAAAAAGTGTACGACAAACTTGCTCTGGAAGAACTGGAAGTTACCACCCGGAAATTCCCGTATGTCCACTTTAAACCGGATAGAGAAATCGGCAATAACGTTGTCCGCGTAGAAAAGCTCAACTATACTTCTAAGGAAGAAGGTTCGGGCAACGGTATTACGCTGCTCAAAGATTTCAGCTTGACCGTGAACCGAACGGATAAAATCGCCTTTGTCGGGCAGGAGCATAACTCAAAATCGGCATTCTTCGATATTATCGCCGGTATTAAAACCGCCGATTCGGGGGATGTGTATTGGGGACAGACCGTTACGAATGCCTATCTCAGCAAAGATAATTCCAGCTACTTTGAAACCGATTTGAACATTACCGATTGGCTGCGGCAGTTTTCCACCGAGCAGGACGAAGCATACGTACGCGGCTTTTTGGGACGCATGCTTTTTACCGGCGATGAATCGCTCAAACCCGTTAAGGTGCTTTCCGGAGGAGAAAAGGTACGCTGTATGCTCAGTAAGCTGATGCTTTCCGGCGCCAATGTGCTCATTATGGATGAGCCGACTAATCACCTCGACTTGGAAGCGATTACGAGTTTGAACGAGGCGCTCATCGCCTTTCCGGGTGTGGTACTGTTCAACTCGCATGACCACGAATTTATATCGTCCATTGCAAACCGCATTGTGGAAATTACCCCCGGCGGTGTTATCGACCGGATGATGCCTTTTGACGACTATATTCGCGATGAGCACGTCCACGAACTCCGCAATGAATATTACGGCGGTGCTGCAAAGAAGATATTGATTTAATACATATACCTTTCCATAAGCCTTTTGAAATATACTGTTAAACAGCGTACATCCGTGTACCTCTCTACCGATGTACGTCCATATACATCGGTAGAGGACAAGTTTTGTTCCAAAACTTATTTCTGACTTATTCCCCGCCCATCCTTGGGCGTTCTGACGACGAGATTTGTGCATAGCAACGAAGTAGATGCACCGTCTATTTCAAAAGAGCACTTGACATAGCACTCAATATCATATATACTCGTCCTGTTATTTCAAGATATGGGCTATTAGCTCAGTAGGTAGAGCAACGCCCTTTTAAGGCGTGGGTCGATGGTTCGAATCCATCATAGCTCAAAAGACTGCAAGGGTGCTTGCAGTCTTTTTTTTTACGTAATTGATTTCGATGCAGGGGTGCCTTCTAAAAGTCAAAGTTTTTCGAGGGCATTTTAACTAAGAGGAGGAAGATAATGACACATCCGATAGAAGTAGAGGTTAGAAGCTATGAACTGGATGCATATAATCACGTAAATAACGCCATATATTTAAACTATTTGGAATATGCCCGTATGGAATACCTACGCCGTATCGGTTTTGATTATGTCGGGTTAATCGAAGAAGGCTATATGCTCTATGTAACTCATATCGATATACACTATAAATATTCCGCGCGACTCTACGATAAACTTCGTATTGACGTTACGCCCATCAAACTCGGCAAACTCTCGGGAACTTTCCGGCAGGTAATCACAAATCCGGAGGGCATTGTCTGTGCTGAAGCTGAGGTTTCGTGGGGCTGTGTAGATAAAACCGGTAAACCGGCAAAACTACCCGACAAATATTTAGTCGAAGGCCTTGTCCCAGAGAAAAAGTAGTTTACACGCTTTTTATTTTATAGAATTCTCTATTTTATTTAGAGCTTTTCTTTAGATTTAATTTTCTTTACCACCACTACTTATTTCTTGCTGGACACCTACCGGCAAAAGGGCTATACTTTTCTTGTATGCACAACATACACACGGCTCCGCTTATTATTACCTTCTAAAAGGCGGACAAGATAGGCGGAGGTGATCTTTTGTCATAAAAGGAGAGTTTTGACAAAATGAATGAAAAAAGTACCATCCACACCCATCAAGAACAAGTAGATAAGGCGTATGTCACCACCGAAAAGGTAAGAAATCGTTTTTCTTTAAGAAAAAAACTTATTCTCATCTTTGGTATTTTAATCGCAGCTGCGGGAATAATCGAAATTGTTTTCGCTGTTGTCATTGCACGAAAGGCAGTAACAGAAAAAATTGAAGCCCACCTTATCGACAAAGCAAATGATACCGCTGAAATTATTAACGGGAGAGTAACGTCGTTATTACAGTTTATCGAAGGGATTTCCCGTATGCCAATTCTTCGAGGTGTAAATTCTTCATCTGCCGCAAAATTAAGCTTTCTCGCAAAAGAAGTAGCCTTTAACGAAAAAATAGTAGAATTAAATATGACGGATGCGCAAGGACAATGTTTACTTGCCGATGGAAGTATATTATCCGTCATTAACAGAGATTGGTTTCGTGCCGCCATTGCAGGGAAGTCTTTTTTTTCGGAACCGTATATCTCGCGTGCAAACGGTCAATTGATCAATACCCTTTCCGTGCCTGTATATGATGATGACAAAACTATCGTAGGAGTGTTGTCTGCCGATATCTCAGGTTTTACTTTGTCCGAAGCCATTGCCGATATCGTCGTAGGAGAATCCGGTAACTGTTATATTATGGGCTCGTCAGGAATTATCATCGCAGATAGGGATACCGATTTAGTGCAAAAACAAGATAATATCATCGAACAAGCAAAAACAAACGCCTCGCTCGCATCAACTGCTGCCTTTTTACAGCATGTCCTTGATAGCAGCGAAGGCGAAGTCTGTTACTATGACTATCAAGGGGTTGATTATATCGCATCATTTGCAACAGTCAAAGCTACTCGTTGGTCGATTATCATACGCGCTCCCGTCAACGAATTTATGGGAACCGTCAACACGCTCCGTACCGCGATGATTGGTATTGGTATTAGCGTACTGATCGGTGCACTGATCGTGGTCTATTTTGTTGCCCGTACAATGGTAAAACCGGTTCAGACTGCTGTTAATGCCTTAAAAAATATTGCGCAAGGGGAAGGAGATTTAACAGTTCGGCTACCGGCGATCGGTAATGATGAGGTAACGGATTTGTCCGAATACTTTAACAAAACGATCGATAAGATTGGTACATCGATACGAACGGTTGGGAGCAATAGCCATACCATGGAAGAAATCGGCGATGAACTTGCCTCCAATATGACCGAAACGGCAAGCGCAGTAAACCAAATTAGCGCAAATATTGACGGTGTTAAACAGCAGGCCTTAACTCAAGCCGCCAGCGTTACCGAAACCGCAGCAACTGTTGAAGAAATCGTACGGACGATTAAACAGCTTAATACCAGTATTGAAAATCAAGCGGGCAGTGTTGCACGATCCTCCGCTTCAGTAGAACAAATGGTAGCAAATATCGCTTCCATCAGCCAGACGCTCAGCAAAACCGATGGCGCCATCGGAAATTTGACAACAGCAACCGGAGACGGCAAAGCCACTCTTGTTACCTCGAATACCGTGACGCAAAAAATTGCAGAAGAGTCCGGTTCGTTAATGGAGGCTTCCAGCGTTATTCAGCATATCGCATCACAAACAAACCTACTTGCAATGAATGCTGCAATAGAAGCTGCTCATGCAGGTGAAGCAGGCAAAGGATTCGCCGTCGTTGCGGATGAGATACGTAAACTTGCAGAAGAGTCCTCGATGCAAGGGAAAACTATTACCGCTACACTAAAAAACTTGACCGGAGAAATAGAGATGCTTTCAAGCTCGTCAAAAACCGTAGAGGAAAAATTCAATACGATTTTTAACTTTGCCGAGCAGGTAAAAGAGATGAGTAATACGGTTACCGAAGCAATGCGGGAACAGGAAAACGGCAGTAGAGAAGTATTAACCGCTATGAAAGATATCAATACGGTAACGGCGGAAGTACAGGCCGGCTCAGAAGAAATGCTGAAAGGTGGTGAAAGTGTTGCAGACGAAATGCAGAAGCTTGATGAACTTACTCGTGTTATTACCGATAGCATGAGCGAAATGGCATCCGGTGCGGTGCAGATTAATAACGCTATACAAGAAGTGAATGAGCTTACGCAGAAAAACAAGCATAGCATTGAGAATCTTGCAAAAGAAGTCTCAAAATTTAAGGTGTAATATGTAAAACATAAGGTACCGCTACCGGGTTGTTTTACTACATCCTGACATAGAGGAGTCCGAAATGTATAGTCGGAAAATTGATCTTAAAAAGATAAGTGTCCTTATATATGCACTGGTCTGTATTATGCTGTTGGGAAATGCCTGTACAGCGCAAGAAGGCAAAAGCGATTCGAAGGGTATGACAGCTATCACGGACATGAAAGGCGCCGAGCTGGACACCATTATGAACGACAAGGCGGAAAAAGAGCAGTATCTTGTTATCGATGTGCGTGAAAAATATGAGTATGATGCAGGGCATGTCCGCTATGCAATCAACATCAGCCTTAACGATATCGGTAACAGACTGAGTGATATTGCCGACCTCAAGGATAAAAATATTATCGTTATTTGTAGAAGTGGAAGACGGAGCCGAGCAGCTGCAGAAATCTTACAAAAGAACGGATTTAAAAAACTGTTCAACGCGGATGGAGTCGGCAGCTACTCTTATAAATCGCTCACCAAAGTCGCAAATGTACGGGGAAAGCAGATGCAGGAGTTGGTAAATACCGGAAGATATTCGGTGGTCGATGCCCGGGAACCTGCGGACTATGCCGTTTCGCATTTAAAGGGCGCGATATCGGGGAATGCGGATACCTTTGCTGAATTACTCCCCAAACTGCCTAAAGACAAACCGGTACTGACCTACTGCTATTCCGGCAACCGCGCTTTTGCCGTTGCGGAAAAATTAGCAGCTGCAGGATACACGGTGATAAACAGTTTAGACGGCACCAACGAATACTCAGCCTTTGAATTGGTAAAATAACGGAAGCTCCCTTGATAGCCGCTAAAAATTTTACCTTTTAGCGGCCTTTCTTGGGCACCTCTAAAAACTCGGTTAGATTTTTAGAGGTGCCCCTTCTGTTTAACTTACAACTAACGTATGATAACTATGCGCTGCGTTTATTTACACTTCACCGGGGGCAAGTTGAGTTAAAATTTCAGTGTGGTCTTCGAAGATGGCAACTGTGTGTTCCATGTGGCAGGAGCAGGACTTGTCGGCGGTGACAACCGTCCATCCATCGGCACGGGTTTTAACATCCGCCGTACCGAGGTTGATCATCGGTTCAATCGCGATTACCATACCGGGTACCAGCCGCGGATTTGGCGCACCACGCTCCGGTACGTTCGGAATATTGGGGTCTTCGTGCACCTTAAGCCCAACTCCGTGTCCGCAGTATTCATATACAACGCCGTATTTATACTGCCGCGCTAAATCATATACCGCGCGGGATATCGCATTTACACGCTTCCCTGCCTGACAGGCGGCAATTCCTGCGTAGAGGCAGTCGGTAGTAACCTTTAAGAGCTGGGCTCGTTCAGGGCTTACATTTCCGACTGGTACCGTTACGCACGAATCGCTGATGTATCCGTTGAGGTCAATACCGATATCCAGCGATACGAGGTCTCCTTCCCGTACGATTTTCTTTTTGCTGGGAATGCCGTGAATAACTTCTTCATTGATGGAGATACAGGCTGCCCCCGGAAAATCTTCTGCATACCATGCGGGAACGCCGCCGATACTCTTAATGTACTCAACACAAAAGTCATCCAGCGCTTTAGTGGTTATGCCAGGTTGCACACGAGGAGTCAGCTCTTTAAAGAGCCGTGCCAATGCCTTACAGGATAGGCGAATGCCGTCTATCTGTTCCTTTGTCTTAATCCGTATCATATATTCCTTACCTTTTGCGCAGCCTTACCGTCTTAGGAGGATACACCGGTTATCTTGTGTTAAGGATATCCGGCATACCGTTAACGCCAAAGCTGCTGCTGATAGTTTTTTTTCAACTTTGTTATACCGCGGATACGGGGGTTCATCCGCACGGATGCCGCTGCACATCCGTCACCGGTGCTAAAATCACCCATCCGGTAATAAATTTCCGCCATCTTTTTTAATATTTCCGCATTATCCGCTTTACTCAACCCAAAATCAAGCGCGGCTTCGCAGCAATCGAGCAGTAGATCATCGGCAAGGGCATAGATAAGTTTCTCGCGGATAAGTTTGCGGGCGAGGATAAGAACTTCGGGGAAAAAATGGCGGAAATATGCCTGCTTCTGCTCTTCGCGGATAATCCGGTCAAGCAGCAAAAAAGACTCATAATAGTGATCGCGGAAATACAATTCCTCTGCAAGAACAAAACCGCAATCCATAAAATCTCCTCTGCTAAAGTAATGGCGGAGCGAAAACGAAGGCTGTACCGACCGAAGCCGTAAAAATTCCTGTACTGCTTCGTCTTCTGCATTATGGAAAAGGTCAAAAAAAATCAGCGTAGCTCTGCTTTCAGGATCTGCCCGCTCTTTTAACCAGGTGCGGTAATCAAAACTTTCACCTTTTTTGGCTGTCTTATTATAGAAAAAATCAAACTCGACCCGACGTTTTACATCGAGCAATGCTTCATAGGCGCGGATAAGCCGCATCAGCTTTTGCTCATTTGCTCTTTTGCCGCCGGTATTCCGAATATTATGCGGAATATCGGGATGCAATTCTTTAGCTTTTTTTCTAAATGCCCGTTTAATTTCTGCGGTCGAAGCAGAAGGAGAAATATCTAAAATCTTATAATAATCTTCTATTTCTAGAACTTGATGAGCTGATCGATTCCTGCGTCCTTCTTCGCTATCCTGCTGTCCGCTTTCCGCCTTACTACCCAATATTTGCCCCCGCACGGCGAGCATCCGCAGCATTCCGCAATGTATCGAAGTAGTCAATCATAAAACCGCAGCTTTCCAATGCATTCATCACATTCCGAGTAAATTTATCCGAAAACAAGCCGCGGCTTACGGTCAGAACGCAGCCCTTACAGCCTTCTTTCAGGCCGTGTTCTTTTAGGATGGTTACAACAGCAGAATCGGGGTTGGAGGTAAAAAGCGGTTTTTCGGCGCAGAAAACGACAATATACTCGTACATATTAAGCCGATCGGTATCGGCCAACGCATATCCGTTCAAAACGCGAACGTCATCACACCGATTATGAGCCGCCTCTTTTAAGGCTTCCAGAAGAAGCTGTGTTTGTGCCTTTTCTCCTTTATCAAAATACACTAATACTGCTGTCATAATGATATCATAATAAAAAAAATTTTTTTATTATGCAAGCGTCCATCTTTTGAAAATAGCAAAACGTTGAATATTGAAAACCTCTAGAAGCTATCACAAAAATCCATGTACGTTTGCAAAAGACGCTTGTTTTTTCTATAATGCTAAGATGATAATGAGTATGCAAAAACCGTTCTACGAAAAATTCGTTAAAAAAACCGCCTCGCCCCAGACGCAAGATAAAGCGGATCATGTTCAGTCAAAAGAAAGCCGTCAGAACCATCAATCAAAAGACAAAAAGCAATATACAAAAGTTTTCGGTGAGAAGCTCAATCAAAAAAATGAGAAATTGCGTGGAAGCCGAAACAGTACGCCTTATACCTTTGGAAAACCTGTTTTTTCCGGACTTACGTCAGAAGCAAAAAATATCTTAGAGTATTTTCCTATGTTGTTGGATCAGGTTTTACCGCTTGATGCAAAAAAGAAACAACTGTTACCGCAGCATATTCACACGCTTTTCCATGAACTAACGGATGAGCGAAGCAGCAGAAAAACGCACTATTTAAATGATCCGGTAAAGCTTTCTGCATACACGCACTATTATGTGTGGTGGAATTTAGTGCGGCTTACGAAACTTCTGCAGAATCTTGAGATCCCGCTTGATGACGGCGATTATGCGGCAGATTTCGGTTCGGGGCCGCTTACTTTGGTCTGCGCTTTGTGGATTGCAAAACCGAAGCTACGGAAAAAACGGCTGACATGGTATTGTGTAGATATTTCCAATAAAGCGCTCAGCTTCGGAGAAGAGCTTTTTTTAGCGCTCTGTGCATACACCGGTAAAAAGGACAACGGAGAAATTCCCTGGACTGTTAAGAAGGTATGCGGAGCATTCGGTACGCCATTGTCCGAAAAAGTGTCACTGATAACGGAAGCAAATATGTTCAATGAGATATTTTGGAACAGTTCGCTTTCTCTTGATGACCAAGCCGAAAAAAACGCACCGTACGGTTATGCACTATCTCAAGCCAGCCGGTTCGGTTCTGTTCATTGAACCGGGGATACCGCTTGCAGGCGAGTTTTTAAGCCTGTTGAGGACGGAATTTTTAGGGACCGGTTTTTCTATATATGCGCCGTGTCCCCATGCCGGAGTTTGTTGTTTCCCCAATCGTCCTCTCTCCAAACTGGAACGGCGAAAATGCCGATAGCGTTTCATAAATGGTGCCACTTTACTTTTGAAACACACGATTCACCTGAGAATCTTCTCCGCCTTTCGGAAGCATCCCATTTGGGAAAAGAGCGTGCAAGTTTAAGTTTTTTATACGGCACGTTATCCTCATCTGCCTTATCTTCCGGCAATGCAGAGAAGGCTTCTTCCGAGGGAATACCGGTGCGCATCTGTTCGGATATCATCAAACCGGATCCGCAAACTATCGGTAGATATGCCTGTTCGGAAAAAGGATTTATGTTCATTACCGGTCATGCGTACAAAGAATCGGTGTTAAACACCGCCGTATCGGGCACACTGCTTATCCTGCCGGAAGAGGCCGTTAAATTTCATCAACGGGATAAAAAGACCCATGCGCTTTTGGTAGAAGTGCCGTAAAAGTGGAGAGAAACGATTAGTTCGAAATTGCTATGGATACCATCATGGTTGACGCATCTACCGTTTCGTTTCCCTGTGCATTTATCCTTCGCTGTCCTTTACTTACTCCAGGGCGCTTATATCAAGCCGGTCAAAACCTTCCAGTAATGTGCGGGCGATAGCTTTCAACTTTGCAAGATCACCTTTTCGGCTGCTTTCGATGTTCAGCGGCATAACGGGGTCGTGCAAGGATAAGCGGAGTAGCATCCAGCCCTGTGCTTCTGTGCTTTTAAACGAAATACGCACCCCTTCATACGATTGCGGCAGTTCAAAGCCTGCTTTTTCGGCGCGCTCTTTAAATGCTTGTAGTATCTTCGTTCCGTATTCTTTAAAATCTTCGCCGCGAATCTTAAAGCGCAATTCCGTTTCTTCTACCATCGGCGGCAGCTTCTCAATTAGACTTTCGATATTTTTTCCTGCGTGCTTTGCGTTCGCAAGCGCCGTAACCAGCTTTACCGCAAGGAAAGCGCCGTCATCGAGATAGTAATTGTCTTTCAGTGCGCCGTGTCCGGACGTTTCCATCGCCAGCGGGCTGATAATCCCCTGCTCATTCAATTCACGGCATTTGTTAATTACGTTTTTGTAGCCGCGCATATATCGCAGATGGGTAAGCCCCAGCTCCTGCTCAAGGAAGAAGGTGAGCCGGTCGGAAGTTACCGAATCGGTAACGATGGTACTGTGCGGATAGTCGGGTGCAAGGATTGCCGCCGTCATTGCGATAATTGCATCGCGGTTGACTTCCGTTCCGTCGGACAGCACTGCCGACATACGGTCAACATCCGTATCGAAAATCAGACCTAAATCGGAATGGCTTTGCACGGTAGCGGTTTTAGCCGCTTCCATCGCTGCCTTGTTTTCGGGATTGGGAATGTGATTGGGAAAGGTGCCGTCCGGCTCAAGGAAGCGGCTGCCGCTTGTATCGGCGCCAAGCTCTTTTAATACCTGCTCCGCGAAAAAGCCGCCCGCACCGTTTCCGGCATCGACCGCAATTTTTAAGTTTGCAAGCGGCTTTTCGGCATGGAAGCTCAAGCCTTTCCGGATGGCGTCTTGCAGGTGTTTTGAGTAGCGCGCAATTAAATCGAATGACCGGTATTTCGGGGAGCCGTTGTCTCCGGTAGTCTGTTGAGCGGCACTATCCGGCGAAATGGCAGTACTGTGTTGTGCTGTAGCATCATGCTGTGCGGCGGCACTGCGTAAAATTTCTGTGATATCGGCGCGTTCAAGCCCGCCGGATTTATCGAAGAACTTGAACCCGTTACGGTTGAAGGGGAGGTGGCTTGCGGTAATCATAATTGAGCCGTCAAAGTTTGTTTCTTCAAACACGGTACCCATAAACATTGCCGGTGTGGTAGCAAGCGAGCAGCGCACGATAGTAACCCGCTGCGCCGCAAGTCCTTCGACGAGTGCATTTTCAAGCGCTTCGCCGGAAAGCCGGGAATCCCGTCCGATACCGATTACCAGCGTATCCGTGCTGCGTCCTGTTTTTGCGGAAAGCCAGAGCGCAAACGCCGCGCCGATGTTCCGGCAGACTCCGGTCGTTAAATTTACGTGTTCGCCATCAACGCCTTCCAGCGCAACGCCGCGGATATCGCTGCCGTTTTGCAGCTTCAAAAAATCATGTTCGTTCATAGTGCTTTTATTATAGCAAAAAAGTGCGTGTGGGGTAGAGGGGAAAGCGCGGCTTTTAGTCGGGGAGAGCCCCCTCGCAAAATGATGATCTGATGATATAGCTTGCTTGATATATAAAACTGCGGTACCATTAGGGAATGAGCAGGAATATAAACATGAACAAAAGATTTTTTTATTGGTTTATTATCAGCATTGCTGTTGCGGCACAGTTATTTGCAGTTGAGACGGTGCGTTTTCAGGAGCAGACTTACAGCGGTTCTGTAACGTACAACGAAAAGGCTCAGCAGGGAGACGCGGTGTTCGTGCGTCTTTCGATGAAGGTGCCCGAAACAACGTCTGATAAGACTTCACAAAAGCCTACCGCCGTTTTGCAGCTCTTTAAGGGAAAAGAGCGGGCTGCTACCGCGCAGTTTTTCTTTACAAATCCCCAAAATCGCAGTGCGGAAACGGCTGAGATGCTTGCGGGTATTCCGCTTTCGACATGGCTTTCCGGTGAGGAGACGTATTCACTTAAAGTGATTATTTCAACAGGGGATGCACAGAAAAAAGAAATAACGCTGCCATTCAGTATTCAGAAAAAACAATTTGTTTCCGAGCGTATTGTGCTCGATGCAAGAAATACAGGAATTAGGAAGGATGTGAGTCCTGAACGTCGTGCACAAAGCGAAAAACTCAATAAAATTCTTGAAACGGTAATACCGCAGGATGTGTATACATTGAAGCCCTTTACAATACCGGTAGATTCAAAACGGATAACGTCCGGTTTTGGGGATCGCCGTGTCTTTGAATACACTGACAAAAAGACAAGCACTTCGTTGCATTATGGAATAGATTATGGTGTACCGACAGGGACTCCCGTTCATTCCTGTGCCGAGGGAAAGGTTGTGCTGGCGGAGAACCGTATTTCTACCGGCTGGAGCGTTGTGGTAGAACATTTACCCGGACTTTACAGTCTCTATTACCACATGGATTCACTGAACGTGCAAGAAGGTCAATATGTCAAACAAGGGGAAAAGCTTGGCCTTTCAGGTGCAACGGGACTTGCAACCGGTCCGCATCTGCACTGGGAAGTGCGGCTGAATATGGGGGCTGTAAATCCCGAATTCTTTTTGAAAGAGTTTGCGTTTTGACTTTGATGTCTTCCGATACATCATCAGAAAATCTTTATACATTTTTTATCCGTATAAGTATTTTATATCTCCGTCTCGAATAAGCTCGGCTGATAGTGCTTATACGTTTTACTTTCGACGGCGTAGCTGGTGCTGATGAGTTTTTTAATCCGAATGCTGCAAAGTTCTGTGCAAAGAATTTGGTAAAATTGCTCCATTCCGGATCAAATCCTTTCCAGTACTTTGTATTCCTTTATAAGCAAAACGAGCGAAAATACCAAAATGACGATGTCGTTTAAGGGGAGCGCTACCCACACGCCGACGACGTTTCCGCCCAGCAATACGGGAACTAAAAGCACTAAGGGAACGACGAGTGCAAGCTGTCTGAACACGACAAGTAAGCCCGCCTGCTTTGCTTTTCCCAACGATTGCAAATACGTGAGTGTCATAATAAGAAGACCGTAGGTGGGAAAAACGGCGAACATAAGACGGAAGTTCGTTATTCCTTTAGCAACGATGTCCGCTTGTGTAATAAATGCCGACAAAATCCCGCGCGCAAAACATTCTATAACGAGCCAAAATACAAGCGATAAACACGTAGAGCCTGCGATAAAAACGTTTGTCAGTTTTTTTACGCGGTCATAATTTTTTGCCCCGTAGTTCGTTCCGACGGCGGGCTGTAAACCTTGGCTCATACCCCACACGGGCACAAAGGCAAGCTGCATAACGCGCAAAGCGGCTCCCATTAAAGCGATTTGATCGGCGCCGCCGTATTTAACCGCCGTATTGTACACGACCGTCATTTGAATGAGCATCATCACTTGCATGAGCATAGCGCTTACACCGACGGCAAAGGTTTCTCCGGTGAGCTTTTTTTCAAGGCGGAGGGAGTGAAATTTAACGACCGGACTTCTGCGCAAAAAGTACCACAGGGTAACGGCGGCTTGCAGCAGTTGCGACACAACCGTAGCGATTGCAACCGCTTGCGGTCCGAATCCGGGCAACAAGATGATAAAAATCGGATCGAGTATGATATTCAAAACGGCACCGCCTGCCATAATGCCCATAGCAATTCCCATACGTCCTTCGGCGCGCAGCACCATATTGGCGCCTTGCATAAAATTGACAAATACGGAACCGATATACACCGTACGTAAATACGAAACGCCCATATCGAGGACGGCACCTTGCGCTCCGGACAAACGCAAAAATACGGGGGCAAGCGGAATGCCGGCTACCATAACACAGGCGGACATTAAAAGTACTAAAACGCTTAAGTTGCCCATAATTTTATCGACCGTTTGCCAATCTTTAGCGCCGATTGCACGCGAGAGAATCGAACCCGATCCGATGCCGAGCAACACCGCGATGCCGTTGTTAATCAGCACAAAGGGAGACGCTGCAGAAACCGCGCTCATCGCATCCGTTCCCACCATTTGTCCGACGTAAATCGAATCAACAAAGGCATATAAGCCGACTACAAACTGTCCCAAAATTGCCGGAAGACTTAACTTAATCATTAAGCTCCACGGATTTTTGTTTAATAATTCTTCTCTTACCTCACTCATACATACCCCTTATATATAAAAATTACACGGCATGAAAAAAGCCTAAACAAACCGACGAGTACAGCTGCACCGCACAGACGGCGGAAAACATCACTGCCGCAGCGAAACGCTTTTTATAAAACAAGTACACACAGCTGCATATCATGCACAGTGCGCATGCGGTATTTATCGCAACTATAAGATTCATCTGAACCGAATCTATCGTATAAATTGCAAACCAATTGCGCATTCCCACAATTATGCTCACATCCGCAATTAAGCCGCATGCGGTGCATAGAACTTTTGGCAGCCGGTCGAAGCCGGCACGTATAGTAGGTGCGGATTTAATCGTCTGGCGCAGCGAGCGAATGCCCGACACTGCAAGGGCTATACCGGAGCCAAGCCAAAATACAAAGGCTAGTACAAAAGCTGTTACACACGACAGCAAAAAGCCGGTGGTATACATTCCTTTTGCCGGAACATAATCGTGCGCAAGAAAAAAAGTCATGGAAAGGACATCTCCGTTTTCGGTTTTAAAAGCAACGTATTGTTCTTCCGGCAGCGCTTCTTCGCAATAAAAGCGGTTGTTTCCGATTGATCGATACGCGAGGCTTTTACCGTCGCTTCTTTTTTTCAGTACAATACCGTCCGTATTTTGTTGTATGGAAATCATTTGCATATAACCGTTCAGTTTTCCCGCGTGAGTCCATATGGAACGCGCCGGAAAATATTCGCCCGAAAACCGTGCAAAGTCCGCCGTATCGGTACCGGCAGCGGCATTTGTGCCGGCATTTCCATTTGTATTTGCGCTCGTTTCCTTGCCGGCTTGCGTCCGATCGCTTTGAACAAGTTCATTCATAAGACTGCGGCAAAAATCGGATTCCATAACATTCGTTGCAATGAGGATTGCGCGCTCCCGCTCCGGCTGAACCCACAGCTGGGTTTGAAAACCGTAAGTTCCGCCCTCGTGTCCGAATATGCCGTTGTTTTTCGTATACTCCCAAAAGCCGTGCGCAAGCCCCGAAGCGGCTCCGAAAGAACGGTATGTTTCGCCGAACAGCTTGTCCTTCGTCGCAGGATCCGAAAATAAAAGCGAAGGCTCGCCGCTTTTTTTTGCCAATTCGGATGCATATTTTATGAGCGCGTTCGGCGTTCCGTTTAATGAACCTGCGGGGTACAGCCGCAAGCGCATAAAATCTTCTTTGCGAAATCCTTTTTTCGCATACGAGTACCCGTTTATCTTTTTTTTGAGCGTTTCGGCTGTCCACTGCGGTTTTAACTCTGCGTCTTGTATGCCGAGCGGCGCAAAGATGTGTTCGGAAACGTACTCGTCAAAACTTTGACCGCTTACCCGTTCTACGATAAAACCCGCAAGTGCCGCGCCCCAGTTTGAGTACGCCGATACGCTTCCCGGCTCAAATACTTGTGTCGGCTGATGTGCGGACAATACATCGATAAGCGGTTTTACCGGCTGTTCGTTCAAATAACGAAAATCGATTAAATATTCTTCAAAACCTGCGGTATGGTTCATTAAGTCGAGCATGGTAATGGGCGCATCGTATCGTATGTTGTGCAAAAAGTTGTCGGGAAGATAGCGCCGTATGTCCGCGTTAAGGTCAAGCAAGCCTTTTTCTTCAAGTTGCAGTGCGCTTACCCATACGAGCGTTTTGGTAATGGAACCCCACTCAAAAAAATCGGTATCGGGCAGTATGCGCTGTTGTGTGTCGAGGTTTGCGTATCCGTAGCATTTTGAAAAAACGGCAGTACCGTGTTCGGCGATAATAATGCATGCTCCCGGAACGCTCTTTCCAACATAGGATGCAGCTACGCCGTCGACGATGCTTTCGTATCCGCTTTTTACCGGTTGTACATCTTGCGCGGCGGCACAGAGGCAAAGAAAAAATACTGCTGCACGGCATAAACGGCGGAAAACATCACTGAGCGACCGTAACGTTTTATACATGATTTCCCGCCTTTTTGCCCTTGTCTTTGCTGCGTTTGTTTTCGATGTGTGCATTTTTGGTACGTTCATTGTAAAAAACAAAATCGCAAATATCATCGCCGTTGCCGATAGTGCGTGTGCGCGCCCAGCGGATTGTCGGAATGCTTCCGTATACGACATCGTCGCTTTCGCAAAAAATCGCGGTCAGTTCGCTTACTTTATGCTGCGTAAAAATATCGGCATAAAAGCAGCGGCTGCAATCCCATTTGAGCGCGCGGTGGTCGTTTTGTTTCCATGTAAAATCCCAGCCGCTCGGACCGAAAGTCGTTTTTAACGATAGGGGAGCCATAAGACGCATAAGCGAAAAGCCGAACGGCAGTGTACCGATTTTTTGAAACGCCCTTTTTTGTTTTTCCGAATCCGACAGCACGGAAGCGCGCACGGCTTCAAACGCTTGCTCTTTGGTTTTTCCGGCTGCAAGGAGTATTTTGTATGCGGCGACGGCAGGCAGTATTGACTTTTTTAAGTGGCGCGCCAGCATTGCGTTTGCAAAAGATTGTTCGCTTAAAAGGTGTTTATATTCGCTTTCCATACGCAGTACAAGCGCTGCGGTTTTCTCCGCCGAATTGTTCGACAACGTATCAACCAGACTTTTCATCTGAGTTCCGTACAGCAATAATTTTTGTTTTTGCATTTTCGCTCCTTGTCCGGTTTTATTGATATAATCAATATTCATCACGCGCGTGCAGGCTGTTTCTATGAGTTCATAATCGTGGGTAATAACGATTACTAATTTATTTTGCCGTGCAAGTTCTTTAAGCAAACGGGCAACTTGGTGCATACTGTGTAAATCCAAACCGCTGGTAGGCTCGTCAAAGACAAGTAATTGTTTGCCGCAAATCATACTGACCGCCACCGCAAGCCGTTGGCGCTGTCCGCCTGATAAAGCAAGCGGGTGTCTGTCTTTGTATTCATTTAACCCCATAGCGCGCAGTACATGTTCTATTTGTGCTGCATTCGCTTCTTTTATTCCGAGTGTGCATTCGGCTTGTACGCTGTCGGTAAAAAGTTGATGTCCGACATCCTGCATAACCATATACGAAATATTCTTTCGCTCCCGGTTGTTCAAACGGCGAGCGTTTAACCTTACCGTACCGCAAGATTTTTGAAGTCCGCACAGCACTCGTGCCAGCGTCGTTTTTCCCGACCCGTTTTTACCGGTAATTGCAAGGATTTCTCCTGCACGAACTTCAAACGAAACGCCGTTAAGGATTGTGTGTTTTCCGATTTGTACCGACAGGTTTTCCGCTGTTAAAACGGTTGAACCGTTCATTCCGTCAGCCATTTCGCAACGCATATCACACTCTTGGCTGGATTCCGGCACAATGCATGTGCGTGTCCGCAAACCGAACTCGCTGTACGGCTTCTCTGCAAGATCGTTAAATTCGCGTGCGCTCAAATCTTTTTCAATCCTGCCGTTTTTCATAAAAAGCACCCTGTCGATAATATCCGTTACATACCACAGCCGGTGCTCGGATACGATAACCGTCAATCCCCTATTTTTTGCTTTTTTTAAAAGACGCGCCAACTCCAATATGGAGTGATAATCCAAATTGGATGACGGCTCGTCCAACACCAGTACTTTCGGAAAAGCGGCATACGCAGATGCAAAAGCGATTTTTGGTTTTTCGCCACCGGACAGTTCAAAAATGTTTTTACAGCGCAATCGCTGCAAATTTAACTCGGCGGTTACGGCTTCCAAGCGTTCCAAAATGTCGTTTACAGGCATTCCTCGATTTTCCATGCCGAATACGATTTCGCTGTCGGTGTCCGCATTAAAAAACTGCGTGCGCGGATTTTGGAACACCGATCCGACCGTATCCGATATATCCGCTATGGGTGTGGCGGACGTTTCCCTGCCGGCAACGCGGATGCTTCCCGAAAGATTGCCTGAAAAAAAATGCGGTATAAGTCCGTTTATAAGCCTTGTTATTGTCGTTTTGCCGCATCCGCTTGCACCGCACACAAGGACGAATTGTCCTTCCGGTATTGCAAACGAAATATCGTGCACGGCGCCCGTTCCGTTTTCGGTATATGAAAATGAAACCGAATTGAATTCCACCATCATACCGGCAGTACCCCATTTGAGCGTAAAAACAACAGCACAATACCGGCATAAACCGCCAGCACAAGCACATCGAAAACGGAAAACCGCACGGTTTCGATACACGTTCTGCGCTGCACGTGATCGATACCCCTCGTGACAGCAGCTTGTGTAATTTCATCGGAAATTTTTGAAGCGGAAACCAACATCGGTACGTAAATGTATTCCATCGTCTTTATCGGTCGGCGCAGTACGGCCGGAAAAGACGTCGACAATCCGCGAAGTGCCATCGCTTCTTTTATAAACGTCCACTCTTCCTTCATCGTCGGAAAGTATCTGAGCGTAATGCTCAAGGCAACGGCAAAACCTTTGGGAATATGCATTTTATACAGAGCCGCCATAAAGCGGCTTACCTGCGTTGTTGCAATCAAAAAATTCCCAAGCATAAGGCAGGGAATGAGTTTTCTGATGTATACCGAAAACACATAGACGATACTTCCCGCCGTCGCCGGCATAAGCGGCACCAACATGTACTGCAGCGCAACAAGAGCACTGAACAAAAGTCCGTAGGAAAATGCAATTTTCAGCCGTTTTGCCGTACACAGCAAAACAAACGGAAAAACCGCAAACAAACATTCAATGAACAGATTGTCGTTCAAAAATACCGTTATGCCGGTAATCGCCAAAATAAACAATTTTGTTCTCGGATCGAGTTTCATACAACTACACAATACCCGCTTTTTCAAAATGCTTGCGCAAAATGCGTTTGCCGATTAAACCGCCGAGGATGGCGCACAGCAGTGTAATTGCAATCATTGCCGGAAGCACCCATACGCTCGTACCGATTGTGTGAATGATTTGCTCAAAGGCGGCAGTGTTTCCCTTTTTTTTCATAAAAGCGTCAAATTGTGCGGGAAGCAGCGCCATAGGAACGTATGCGCCGAAGGGAGCAAGTGCCATTATGCAATATGCGGTAAGATTTTTTTTAAACGACCGAAAATGCCCCGACGCGCAAATACAATCTGCCGCAATACCGAACAGCACAAAAAAAAGGCTCATCATCCAAAACATGCCGGTGATAAAAAGCAAAATGCCGCCGATAACACCGAGGCAGGTTAATGCGCCGCGCTTCGGAATTTTTGCAACATAGAGCATAAAGACGGTACCTGTAAACAGCGCAATACATGCAGGCATTAAAGGAAACGTGAGCGGCGTCATCTGCGCTATGCCGCCGACAACAAAAGCGACAACCGAATAAATCAGCGAAAAAATTCCTATCGAAATAAAGTCTTTTGTTTGTAATTTTTTTTGTTCCATTGCCGCCTCTTTTCCTGTTTTTAGTATTTTATATCACTGATATATATCAGTGGTATATATTAAACGGAAAAGTTTGTCAAGGACGAATGTTTGGAACAATGTTAGATTTTGTTTCCATAATAACGAGACAATTTTGAAATGATTATATCTTCAAAATTTCTTCGGCCATCAATAATTGTGTGCACTATTACTTTGTCTTCTAAAATTTCATACACAATTCTATAGTAACCTTGAATTAATTCTCTGTATCGTTTTTACAAACTTGTCCGAGTGTGCTATAATGTACGATATATTCAAATACGAAAGCGGAGTAGGAGTAAACGATGTCCATTAAGGCAAAAGACATGACGATGGCGGAACGCAAGGAACGTGTAGCACAGCTGGTAAATCAATTTAAGGAAAATGAGCCATTTTATCTTTCCAAGAATTTTGTGGAAAGCGAAGTGCGCAATAAGTTTATCGATCCGCTGCTTGAATGCCTAAAATGGGATGTCAAAAACGAGAAAGGAGCGCGGCATGACCGGCAGGAGGTTATTACCGAAGACCGTGTAGTGATGAACGGGCAGGTGAAGCATCCCGACTATACGCTCTGTTACGGCGGCGAGCGGAAGATGTATGTGGAAGCAAAGCAGCCGAGTGTTGACCTTAAAACAAATCCCGAACCGGCGCTGCAGGTGCGGCGGTATGCGTATACCTCAAAGATGCCGATTGCGGTGCTGACGGACTTCCAGGAATTGGCGATTTACGATACGCGGATTAAGCCGTCCGAAAAAGACACTGCCGCTACTGCCCGCATTGAGTATCTGACTTACGATCAGCTCTCTGAAAATTTTGAATCGCTGTATGATAAAATCAGTTGGGATGCCGTCGATCTTGGTAAGTTCGATACCTATTACGAAGGGACGAAGGATAAGCGGGGGACGGCAACTGTCGATGATGATATTTTGAATATGATCGAAAAATGGCGGATGGTCCTTGCCGAAGATATTGCGCTGCATAATGACGAAATCGATGCATTCAATTTGACGGGCGCTGTGCAGAAAATTATCGACCGGCTGCTCTTCTTACGGATTTGTGAAGATAAAGAAATTGAAGAAGGAAATCAGCTTAAAAAAATCGCGGAGCAAAAAACGGCTATTTATAAAAATGTGCAGCGGCTTTTTGAAAATGCGAATGCTAAATTCAATGCAGGGTTGTTTGCTTCCGACCAATGGCTTGACGAACTTGCTGTTGCGGATAAAACGCTTATCAGTATTATCAATGCGCTCTATTATCCTGAATGTCAGTATGAGTTCAGCGTACTGCCGGTTGAAATACTCGGTTCCATTTATGAACGCTTTTTGGGAAAGATTATCCGCTTTACGCGCAAAACGAAGAACGGGCACAGCATAGAAATTCTTGAAAAGCCGGAAGTACAAAAAGCTGGGGGTGTGTATTATACGCCGCCTTATATCGTTAAATACATCGTTGAAAACACAATCGGTAAAAAGCTTGCAGGCAGAACGCCTGATGAGGTAAGCCGTTTGCGTTTTGTTGATCCTGCATGCGGTTCGGGGAGTTTTCTTGTCGGGGCGTATCAGTATTTGCTGGACTGGCACTTGGATTGGTATTATGCGGAAGCGCGGCGTGCGCAGGCAGAGAAGAAGGGGCTTATTTACAAGGATGCAGCAACGCAAGGGTATAAGCTGAGCATTGAAGAGAAAAAACGTATTTTACTAAACAATATCTACGGTGTGGATATCGACGCACAGGCGGTGGAGGTAACAAAGCTTTCGCTCTTTTTGAAGCTCTTGGAAAATGAGGGCAAGGCGCTTTCCGCAACGGGACAGGCTGCACTGTTCAGAACGAGCGACATACAGGCAAAAATTTTACCGAATATGTCGCACAATATTAAATGCGGGAACAGCCTTATCGGAACAGATTACTACACGGGCAAGGATTTAACACTGTTCGGCATCGAGGAACAACGCAAGGTGAACGCCTTTGACTGGGATGCTCAGTTCCCGGGCATATTTGCAGACGGCGGTTTTGATTGCGTGATTGGGAATCCGCCGTATGTAAAAGAATATACCGATACAGGCTGCTTTGAAGGTTTACATAATCATCCTTGCTATCAAGGAAAAATGGATTTGTGGTATTTTTTCGGATATCAAGCGATTCGGTTTACAAAAGAAAACGGATTAGTCGGATTTATCGCACCGAATAATTGGATAACAAATGCGGGGGCTTCTTTGTTTAGGGATTTTGTATTGGATAATGCAAAGATAGTAACGTATACGGACTTCGGCAATTACAAGGTATTTGAAACCGCCTCAATTCAAACAATGATATACATTATGCAAAAAACGAAAATGAATGAGTGTTATTCGGTTGAATATTCGCGGCTTAATAATGCCCACGCCGAACTGTCTGAAGTGATTGATTTTTTAGCGGGGAACGGAGAAGAAAATATAACCCGGTTTGAAGCAGAAATTGTAAAAAATGTCTGTAAAGATACATATATTCTCTTTTTGAATAAGAAAAATTCTGTCATTCTTAATCATATAAAAAGAAACAGTAATGCAGGGCTTACAGAAGGCGAAATTGCACAAGGGATTGTAGCGCCCCAAGATTTTTGTAATAGAGCATCAGCTCTAACATTAGGTGATGAAAATCTGCAAGGTACAGGTATATTCAATCTTTCGATGGATGAATATAATGCACTCAATTTATCGTCCGAAGAAAAGGAATTGGTAAAACCTTTTTACACTTCGACGGAGTTGCATAAATATTACGGCAATGCAAATAATAAACTATGGGTGATATATACAACGTCAAAGTTTAAAAATAAAAGCGAAATGAAAGCATATCCAAATCTCAAAGCGCATCTTGACAAATTTATTCAAGTGATTACATCTGATAATAGACCGTATGGGTTGCACCGTGCGCGGGATGAGAAATTTTTCAGAGGAGAAAAGATCGTTTCATTACGGAAAACAGCGGAACCGCGCTTTACCTACACTGATTTTGATTGCTATGTTTCACAGAGTTATAATGTTATTAAAACCGAACGGTTCAATCTTAAATTCTTAACCGCCATATTAAATTCCAATGTGATTAAGTTCTGGCTGCGCTATAAGGGAAAAATGCAAGGGGATAACTTTCAGGTAGATAAAGAACCCCTGCTTGAGTTACCCTTGATTGTCCCAACAGAATCGGAGCAGGCACATTTAAGTGTGTTGGCTGACCAGATGATTACTGCACAGGAACAGCTGAACAGTGCAATATCCGATTCTGATAAGAAATTCTTACAACAGCGGGTTGATATTTTGGATAAGCAGATAAATACTGTTGTATATGGGCTGTATGGCCTGACGGCGGATGAGGTGAAGATTGTGGAGAGGGAGTAGCTATTTGAAATTTTAATTGATAATGGTTAATGTGTAATGGCTAATTATTCAGTGCCGGTATAGCATCTATTACAGAATCCTTTGCGGTTGTGGTGATTAATAAACAGAGCTGCAGAAGGCGCAGAAAAAATGAAGAAGTTGAGGCTTACACAAAAATTTTTTGACTGTCTATATGGTAAAGAGAGAGGTGATAGGATGCCAAATAAAGATTCATTAAAAGAACAATTTTTGATGGTGTTTTCAAATGACGGACACTATCAATGGGCGAATGATTATAAAAAGCAATACATATTTGCTTTAAAGAATTTACATGATAACGAAATTAAAAACTTGCCTGAGAAAATAATTGATAAATCGGCAGATGAGATTTTTAAAGTAGTTGTAGAGTATGATAAAGATTTAAAATTATTTTCTTTTTTCAATAAAAATTACGAAATTTATTCAAAAAAAACAATTGAATTATATACGATAGATTTTAATAATGAAGATTTAACGGGCTTAAAGGCTCTTTCAGAAAAAAATTATTCTTTTGATATTTCAGATGATTGGAAAAATATTGGAATAATTAAAGATAAAGAAGACAATAAGATTTCGTATATCTATGCTCAAAGTTCATATGTAACTTCCAGTACGAAGATAGAATCTGCTTCATTTAATGAAGATATTTGGAAAACTATTGGTAGTATTGCAAGTAAAAAAACAAAACTTTCTTTTGGTAAACTTCTATATATAAATGCAAAAGTTGTGTCACCTAAGAGGAAAATTTTGAAAGTTACATTTGATATAGATAAGAAACTTGTATCTATAAGCTATGATAAGTCTGAAGTAGATGAACAAGGTAAGAAAATAAATGTTTCAGATTCAAATAGAAATGCATTAAATAAAATTATTCCAACATTGCCATTATCACAGGCTACGAAAAAGGAAATTATTGATTCTGTGTCACAAGGTAAGAATCCTTTAATAACTCAAAAATCCTTAGATGGAATATCATTCTGTGCTGATGAAGAAATTCTCGTGATTCCTACAATTCAGAAAATTGATTTGGAAGATAGGCAAACAACCGAGCACAGTGAAAGAATTACTTCTGAAATGTACAACCAAAGGAATTTAGAAATTGAAAGTTCTGCAAAAAAAGAATATGAGCAATACGGAACATTAAAAGAATTCTTTATTCATAACCCTAAGCACAATACGAAAAATAACCAGATAAAACAAATTGAAAAGATGCAGCCAAATTCAGAAAGACTTTCTTTTCATGCATATGTTGTCGTTATAAGAATTGCAAAGGATACTGAAAAGCCTGTAAGCAACGCCGAAAATTTTAAAGGTAAAGTCTTGGACTTGCTTTCAGTTGATTTTGATTATGATAATAATGAAATGACCATTAGAAACAGTAATTATTCAGGAGAGGCGCAAGATGCTCTCATTTATAAAGTTCTTGAATTATCTAAATGAGAATCCGGACAACCTGGTAAATATTCAAAAGGACTCTTTACATACACTTTTATTCTGCAATACACATGATAGATTCATAACTCCGCAGCTAATTTCAAAAGAACTTTATATACGAAAATCTTTTGCAAAAGAAATCTTTATTTCCTTAGCAAAGGGTACTGATTTAAATGTAAAAATCAAATGCAGTAATTGCAATTGTGATAATGATTTTTCATCTTCTTCATGTAAAGAATGCGGAGAATTATTAGAGATTACAGAAGATAATTTATTTGCGAAACTTGCAGGGGTATTATCAGATAAACGAAAGCTTTATGATAATGGAGAAAGCGTGCGGGAAGAACAGTTGTCACAGATGATAACAATTTGGGACAAACAAAAATTTATAGTTTATATGTTGATTGATGTTTCGAATTCTGAGATGATTCAAAATAAAAACAATGAAAACTATAAAAACTATTTAGATTGCTTGCGGGAAGCCGTTAAACAGAGTTTTCTTATTTTAAGAGGAAACTATCTTTGTTTTGGAGAAATCGGCGATTGCTTTAAACTTGGTTTTTCGGATATTAATGATGTAAGAGTTTTTTTAGAGGAAATTGCAAAAATTCATTATAAGAATTTTGAAAGCAACCATTATCCTCCGGCGATTGAGGGGCTTAAACCATATCCATGCTTAAAAATATCAGCCCAATTGCTTGAATTAGGATATTCTCAAAATCCCAAAGATTTATTATCTAAAACGCTTAATGGTGCTTTGGATTTTAATTCGGATTTACTTACAAAATTATTTAGGCTGGATGGAGCAATAAAACTTAATTACGACAATGCTTTTAATGAAAATAATAAAATCTGTGCTTTTATTTTTGATCAGTTAGCAGATAAAATGGGGCTTAAAGGAAAGAAGCAAACAATTAAAGCCGGAAAGCATATCCCTCATAAAGCAGATGTAATAGCAATTACATTTCCCAATGGGAAATTAGAAATTTCGGATAATCCTGAAAAGTTTTTGATAAATAGATAACGATAGAATGTCTCAACAGTTTGATGGTTTTTCGAAATCCCCGAAGAGCATGAAATTAAGCAAGCTGTCAAAAAGAATAAGTTTTTGGCAGCCTCAATAAATTATAATTACAAAGCTCTTTCCCGAATGTCCTACGAAACAGTTATTGAGCAAGTAAAAATGTTGCCGGAACCATTGCTGGTATCTGTTTCACCTTTTATCAAACTGCTTGAATCTGCGCAATGCAATTTTACTGAAAACCATGCCGATCTCGCAAAGCCTAAAAAGAAACAAGCTTTTTTGCATGAGCTGGAGAACTGCATCTTGACCAGAACGCAGTTACCGAATGACACGAGGTAAGCTTGATATGATTTGATCTACTGAATGAATCTTTTAACCCACGTATCTAAAAAATTCATTTGCGCTTCCGTATGAAACCAATGTTCGCCCCTATCAAAAATCGTTAAGCTCGCGTTTATTGTATGTGCAAAATTCGTCATTGTTTCCAAAGAAGTCATATCGTCTTTTTTACCGTAAAGAATGCCGGTAGGAATGTTCCATACTATAGGATTGTTCCTGACAAAAGAAAGATATTCCCACGATAGGGGTTCGCCGAAAGAAGTACTGATTATCTTTTTTGCCCTCAGTTCTTCTTCGGATACCTTTGCCTTTTTCATCATAGTTAAGATTAGATTTTCCATATCGACAATGGGCGAAATAAGCAGGGTTTTTGTGATTTGCTTTTCCGATAAAGAAATCAGAGAAAAATAAGCTCCTATACTGTTTGCGATTAATAAAATTTCACTGTACTTTGGAGCGATAAAATCAAAATAGTGTTGAAATTCTTCTTTAGCCTGCCACGGTAATTCCACTTTATAATCGAATCCTATAACTTCATAATTGTCATTAAAAGGTTTTTTATAATGATTTGCTTCGTCTGCGGAACCGCCTTTTCCGTGCACATATATAACAGCGTTGTTCATTTAAAATAGCTCCTATTCTGCATGTATAAATCCGAAACAATAAATTATTTTAAGAAATCTTCTCAATCGCGCCAACTGATATAAGTAAATTCTAAAGTCAATACATGGGAATTTCCAGAGTAACCCCCGCTTCCCACCTGTTACCTTTCCGCTCAAAAATCGTGATGTTATCAACCGGAAAGTCTTCCGCAAGGTTTAGTTCGTTCATAACCTGAAGCGCCTTCGTCATTATTCCGGTAGGAATATCCCGATTTGCAACAGTTGCGTGAGGCCGGAACGGCTTTTTGTCTTTTTTAGTGCAGCCAGGACAGGTATTCAAAATCGCTTGTATTGTTTTATCACGGAGCTTTGTCCACGCATCACTTGCAACGACATTTGCAAAAAGTGTTCTATCTCCAAACGCATCAAAGTTATCAATATGAGCAGTAAAACCTAAGCCTTTGGGCAAGACTTCTTTTTCAATCGCGCTGATTAAATCAGCTGTTGAATATTCTTCTTGCAATCTGAACGGAGGGACGAGTGTCACATGGATGGGAGTGCCATGCCCTGACTTGCAGCCGTAAACCTCGTTCATATAGCGGCGGCAATCTTCAAGAGTAAGGGTTATATCCTCTGGGAGGAGAACACCGATAAAATGTGTTTGCTGCGAAATGTTGGTTTGTTTCATCTTTATCATTGTAGCAAAGAATTACAGTACATTCCATCTGCTTATATAGTCGATATAATTCTTGGCTATCTGACCGGTATTACCGGAGAATATATTACACCGAAGGGCTATGCCGTCTGCGATGAACATCCGAATGACTTCGCTGTATATGAGGTAGACTTTCCGTATAAAGAGAACTTAAAGCTGCCCGGACAGATTTTTGGGTGAAATTATTTCCTGCCAGCTATTAAAACGAAAATAAAGGGAATAGCGTATACAATAGTATTAGCAACAACACGATCTGCAAAGATCATACTCCTATGTTTTGCATTGAGATTATTGATTTTTCACACTTTGCAGCTCTTATAAACTAGAAAGTATAGTGAGAACCTTTACCCCCCCCCAGTTTCTAAAGATTCCCTCAAGTATTTCCAATGGCTTTGTCAGTTTACTTATCATACTGCCATAGTATACCAAGTAAACCTCGGTAGGTATAGACTGTTTTTTCTTGTCGGTTTTCGACTATTACGGTTGCTACCGGCGATGAGGTATCAAAGGCACAGTTGACCGCCGTTGCCGCTGAAAGCGCGTAGGCAAAAAAGTAGACAGAGTACACTAGTGCCGCTGCATACGCATAGCGGTCTTTAAAAGAGTATTCTTTTTGCATTACAAGGAATAAGATAAAGTATGCCGAATAAAATACGGTTGCGATAAAAAACAGTTTCTTTACATCTATAATACTGTATACAGCAAGCATTCTCCATGCAAGGCCAAACGTACAGGCAATCAGAGAAATCGCTATGGACGGATAAATTGAGTTTCCTTTTTTATCAAACCTGACCCAACCGTTTAAGAAGTGCAGCAGAAAAAGCATGGCAATCGGATATACCGCGCATAAAAATACGGTGAGCCGATACTCGGTCTGAAACGCGTTGACCGATATGCCGAGGAGGATGCCTATCAGATTAAGCGTTTTTGCAATTCTTTCCGCCTTGATCAAAGCGTTTTGAACCTGCGCATAATCAATATCTTTGTACCGCTTTTCAATCGCACGGAGGTCTTCCAATGCCTGACCATCTACATAGAGCGGCAGATTCTTATAGAACCATGCAAGTATTTGATCGCCATGCTCGTACAGTCCGATTGCAGGAATTCCGATCTTAAAAAGAACGCCGTTATTTTGTATGGTAAGAGCTTTCTCCGCTGTATTTTCTTGGACTCGTTTTTCTCCGGCAATGCGGAATGATACGGACTCAAGCGTTTCTTTAATAAAATAAACAGTCAATATTCCGCCACTGAAAGTAAAGTATCGCAAATTCCGTGCAGTAATTAAAATCGATTTTCCGGCCGTATGGTACTCAAAATAATCGGAACCGAATATAAAATACGATCTTGCCGCGACGATAATTATCACCGTCAGCAGCAGGGGAATACATAAAAGTAACGGAACCAATGCGCAATAGGCGGCATAACTTTTCACTCCTTGAACCGCACTGTATACAAGCACATACAGTGCCGCTGCATAAAAGAGCACGGCGATGACCGCAGGGATAATGAGACTCGATTTTTTTCTCTTGATTACTTTTATAATAATACCTCTCGCTCTCTGATCTCTCTATTTTAAATTTATCGGCTTCCGGTACAAGGCTGCCAATACTTTCTTTTTTTACTGCTATTTCAAGTGCCTCTTGTACAGCGTAAAAAATGCTACTCTAATTCCTTAAGCTTGATATCATAAATTTCGTTCTTATTCAGATAGGCTATATATGCTCTTAAAGATTAGCCTACTAATAGCCGTAATATAGAACAAAAACATTCATCGTTTGATAAAGTTTTGTCAGCGGCATCCAATAGATTGCTCCATAGGCATCTGAATATCGGAACTTTTTTCACTTGTTTAATTTTATCATCACAAAGTCCTCCGAGGGCGATAAAATATAATTTTTTACAGTGACCATATTCATTTCGATAGGCAATGATTTCTTTTTCCCATTGAGTACTATTTTGCAGACCTTCCTCATAAAGCTTTGCTTCAATTATTACATCAAATTCTGAAAAACGTATAAATACATCAGGTTCAACATAATTTAAATTTTGCGTATTTTCGGGATTCCATTTTGGCCAGAATGTATAATGCAGCAAGTGACCTACTTGTGTAGGCATCTCTTGTTCCGTATTTTGAGGAGTTGCACGCACAGCTTTTCTTAGTATTCTCCAGTAAAGCTGTTCAGGGAGTAAAAAAAGAGTGTCAAAAATACCGGAGGTTAAAGAATCTTCACATAAATTTATGGTAGTTTTTTTATGGTGCAATGCCGAAATCATACACACCCCTCTTTATGTACACAAACTAACATGAGTGTAAAGCGCTGTTATATAATTGTCAAGTTATAAAATGGCATATACTTTTTTCGATGACGAGTGTATTGTCCTCCTTGTGTCTATACTTATATTATGCAGATGATAGGCGCTTTTGAAGATTCTAATTATAGTAAGTTATCAATTTCTGATAGTCCATCTTACTATGCTAAAGGAGTAACAACAAACTATGCCAAGACCTACCACCAAAGCCGATTTAATACAAGCCGCAAATGAACAATTCGCAAAACTGTGGACCTTAATCGGCGAAATGTCTGACGAAGAGCTTTTTTCCAAAGGCGTTTTCGACTGGACGGGAACGACGACGCTCGGCAGCTACTGCGTGTCTGCAACTTCCAGCCACTATAATTGGGCGTTCAAGGATATTAAAAAAGCCTTGAAAAAATATAGAGCGCGATAACAGCCATCTCTAACAACTGCGGTTTTTAGCGGTTTCCAACACAAACACTGTCGGATTTTCAGGATATAATAGATCTGGTCGATAGCTTCGTCTCCGAACAGGTTTAATCTTTCATAGACAATACGGCTTTATTGTGGTACTATCATGCCATAGGGGGATAGTTATGCCGCAAATAGTTCCGATACGTGATTTAAAGAATACTGCAAATATTTCCGCCTTGTGTCATGAAAGTAATGAACCTATTTTTATAACAAAAAACGGTTACGGTGATATGGTGATTATGAGCATGGAAACGTTTGAAAGAAACTCTTTTTTCGATCGTCTGTATGATAATCTGCATGCAGCGGAACAAGATGTACAAGAAGGCCGTGTTACCGATGTTGATGCTGCAGTGGCAGAGCTAAAGTCAAAATATGGTTTATAACGTCAGAGTAACCGATAAAGCAAAGGCAGACCTTGATGAGATTATCAGGTATATTGCAGAAAAGCTTTCAAATGTAACCGCTGCCGCCAATTTGCTTGCAGACTTTGTAAAACAGAAAAATAATTTACAGAATTCGCCATATATGTATCCACTGTGTAATGATATAAGATTGCAGAAGAAAGGATATCATAGATTCCTTTTTTATAAAAACTATCTAGCTTTGTATTCGATTGATGATAAAGAAAAGATTGTATATATATTGCATATATTTTATGCAAAAAGGGATTATGTAAAATCGGTGTAAAATAAAGCCTTGAAAAAATATAGAGCGCGATAACAGCCATTTCTAAACACTGCCGGATTTTCAGGAATAACAGATGCATTTTGTACAAGTGAAAGGAATTTTATCAGCTAAAAATGGGATGAACTTATATCGCGGCTGCACGCATGGGTGTATCTATTGCGACTCGCGCAGTGAATGTTATCATATAAATCACGGCTTTGAAGATATCGAAATAAAGGAAAATGCAATAGAGCTTCTCGAAGATGCCTTGAGGCGGAAGCGTAATAAGTGCATGATCGGTACCGGTTCTATGACTGACCCGTATATGCCGCTGGAAGAAAAACTCGGTATGACGCGGAAAGCGATAGAGACCGTCCACCGCTACGGTTTCGGTTTTACCGTGATAACAAAATCCCCGCTTATATTACGCGACCTCGAACTTTTACAGGCAATAAACACCAAAGCAAAATGCGTTGTACAAATGACGCTGACCACCTATGATGATAGCTTGTGTAAAATACTTGAGCCGAATGTTGCCGTTACCAGTGAACGGTTTACCGTGCTTAAAACACTGCGCGACGCAGGTATTCCCACCGTTGTGTGGCTTACACCTATTCTTCCGTTCATCAATGATACGGAGGAAAATCTCGAAGGTATTTTACAGTATTGCATCGGAGCAAACGTATTCGGCATCATCTCTTTCGGCATGGGCTTAACGCTCAGAGACGGCAACCGCGAATATTTTTATAAAAAACTTGATGCAGCGTTTCCGGGCTTAAAGGAAAAATATATCCAGCGTTACGGTACTCGCTATTCCGTTATAAGTCCGCACAATACACGCCTTATGAATATCTTCCACGCACGCTGCAAAGAAAACGGCATAGAAACCAACCCTGATGTCATATTTGCGTATTTAAGCGCTTTTGATAAAATCCCCGGAAAGACGAATGCACAACTGGAATTGTTTTGATAAGCAGGGTAAATACTATGCCAGATGAAGAAAAGGTACAATATGTTCTGTACCTACCTTTCGATAGACAGTCCAATCTAACATTCGCTTAACCTGTAAACAGACTTGACCGTTTGTCGGATTTGAAAACGGTGTTAGGCGGTTTTTAACGGAATATAGCCATTATTATCGATAATCCTTTGACCTTCAGGAGAAAGAATCCAATCTATCAGTTTTTTTACATTTGTATTTTGTGTTATCCCTTCTACATAATAACGAAATGAGTAACCAATAGGACTGCCAAAGAAAGTACCTAAAAGATTTGAGTTTTTGTCAAATGGTGCCGCAATGTCAGGTTGAAGCGGGTGTTAGAACGCTTCTACTTTATCAACCCGCCATGAAAATAACATTCATAAACTTCTTTTCCACAGAAACTTATTATTTCTTTCCCTTGAAACCAATCAAAATTTCCATTTATAGAACATTTATACTCATAACTACCATCTTCATATTTTTCCGAACCTCTAAACGGTTTTCCAAAAGGAACATTCAACAATGCTTCCTTCAAAAAATCTACATTAAAATTTTCTCCGGTCACACGTCCAATATAATTCATGCTCCAATACGGATTATCTGCAATCCAAAGAGCTTCTTCTCCGGCAAATTTTTCCACGCCAAGATAGGTGTCATAATACATAAAATTATTTTCACGATATACTAAGTCATGTGATTTTTCTCTTGAAGAAGCCGTTTCAGATCCTTTTCCTGCATACGTTTTCCGTTTAGCTTTTATCAAAAACTCAATTAGTTTCTTGTCCATTTTATTCCTCAATCGGTGTAAAGTCGCTATTTTTAAATCAAAGTCTCTTTTTGAAAGAGTATTTTCTGCCGCAATCGGATTTTCCAAATTATTCTGAATACAATTCATAATTTCGCTCAAATCCTGTTCGGCTAGAGGAAGGTAGCGTAAAGTATATTCGCCCATCAATCAGCTTATCTTTATTTGGGAACGGATATGAGCAAAAACTTCTTCATGCGAAAGACGAGCATTTGTTGATGCCGCTTGAGTATCCGCTTCATTAAGTTGACTTTCAATAGTATGTGTAAGGCTTTCGTACAAATCAAGACTCATCACAACCATAGAGCCATAACCATTTTTTGTAAGGAATACAGGACTTCTGTTCGCTAAAACTATATTTTCTATTTCTGAAAATTTATTACACAGATCTGAAACAGGTCTAATTTGCATCATACGAACCTCCGTTATCAGGATAATATCATAATATCTAGAGTTTTGTAGAAAAACGTCAGCAATATGTCGTTCTAACATTGTTTTAAACTGCAAACGGCTTGTCCGCAATGTCAGCGTTGAAGCGAGTGTTAGATGATTTTACATAGCACCTGCATATTTTTCTACTATCGTATTTTGTAATAATTGCGAAAAATTCACATTATTTTTTTCTGCAAGTGTATTCACCCATTTAGGAAGTGTTATATTTTTTCTTATACATTTACTTGAATATTTTTCACTATACGAATCCATATCTAAAATAAGCATATTTATAAAACTTTTATTATCAGGCAGTTTTATTTTTGTAAGCTCACTTGCTTTTGGAACAGCATTTCCTTCCTCGATTTCTGTTAATATCCACCCTGATGCTGCATCTATTCCCATCTCTATCGCTTCTATGAGAGAAAAGCCACCCGAAACACAACCTTTTAAGTCGGGAAATTCTACGCTATAACTATTATCTTCTTCGCAATATGTTATAATTGCCGGATATGCTAATTTCATTTTATACACCCTCCATTCCCTTTATTTCAATCCTGCCTGTTTTAAAATCGCTTTCACCGTCCCTATTGGTATATCGCCTTTATGATTTGGTACCGTAACTTTTCCGGATTTTACAGTATGTTTATATTGATTATGAGAACCTTTTGCTGTTACAAAATACCAACCATCCGCCTTTAGTATTTTTTCTATCTCTTTTACTGTCATTTTATATCCAATTATATTATACGCATTATGCGTATAATATCAAGTACTTGATACTTTTTGTTTTTCCAATTCTTTAATCAAATCCGCAATATATTTTTTCTGCATAGTCTTTAAATTCATACATATATATGAAAGTATTTCCATAATAAGATTTTTCATATTCAAGATTTCTGTGAACAAGATTTTTATTTCTGAAATATCACTCCATCACGAATGATGTTCATTATTGGTTATTATTTTCTAAATATTTTTTATGTTGCTATGAATTATAGTTTCAAATATTGATTTTCTTATATCCCTCCACTCCAATGTTGACGGCATTGCCGTCAATCTGTCTAACTACCGCTTAACCTGCATTTGCGGGTTGTCCGCAATGTCAGGTTGAAGCGGGTGTTAGATGCTTACTTCTAAAATATATTTGTTTCAACAATTGTATGGTCACTATAGCTTTTTACTAATCCGTAATTCCAGATAAATGATTTTTTATTATAGTTTATCATTGAATTATTTATAAAAATATAATCATCCATAAAATAACTTTGATTTCCACAATTATCACCATAAAACGTTTGCATCGGCTTATCTACTACGGATATAAATCCTTTATCATATAAATTCTTAAAAATACCATCATATTTACCGTTATACATTTTTTCATCTATATTAAAATCACCTCCAACAATATAATTAGTGCCTATTTTTTGAATTATTTCATCTCTAAAAATATAGTTAAGATGATCAACAGTTATATCTTTGCTTTCATTTGAATAACCTTTGGTATCAGTATGCAGACTTAAAATGAATAAATCTTTTTTATCACTGGTAGTCATTTTAATAAGTACAGATTTACCATCATATTTAGAATTGCGAGGAAAGAATTCTTCTGTCAGATCAATGATTTTGTACGTATCCTTTATTTGTTGACTAATATATATACCAGTTCCCCACTGAAAAATCTGTTCATCTTCACTTGTATGACTTTTTTGATAAATTAAATTATCAGAATACTTTCTAACTGGATTAACCTCTTGTAAAAGTGCAATATCCGGTTTTACTTTTTTAATCATAAATTCCCATGCAGAGAGATGATTGAGGTAATGATATTCATGCAATTCTTTTGACTGAAATGCATGATAATTACAATAATGCATATTCCATGTGATTATTTTCATTTTTTTCTCTTTGCGTCGAAGACGTCCATCTAACATCCGCTTGACCTGCATTTGCGGCTTGTCCGCAATGTCAGGTTGAAGCGGGTGTTAGACTCTCGTATTTAATACTATTTCAATTAGATTAAACAAAAAATATTTACATCAATCATATACTATCAAAATATTCCTCAAGACTTCCACATTCTTTTTGAAGTCGATAACTTCCTGCTTGTAATTGCATGTAAAACAATTGGTTATTTATGTACATATTTTGTAATAATTTAGGAATTGATTTATGCTTGCTAATAAAATGAGAGCCTAATATTACAGCAGAAATTGAATTATCAGGCAAAGTTATATCATGATAGTCATTTTTACTATATAAAGATCCATAAAGAACAGACCTAATTTCTTTTTCATACTCCCAACATTTAGATTTATGAAATATAGCTTTCAAAGATTTTCTTTCAGAAGAAGTATCTGAAAGAAAATCTCTGGTCGTTTTTTCAATAACATCATCAGAATACTCTACATACGAAAAATCTTCAAGTTGACATTCATTGATCGTTCTTAATTTTTCTAGGTCATATTCGAGAACAAATCCTTGATGATTTGTGGCATAATGAGACCACATCAGAATATCATCGCATGAAGTAGTTAAACTGCACACAAATACATTTCGCATTTCAATTTTACGAATAGATTCATAAAATCCGCCGTTTTTTTTACATATATAACAATCATAGGGGTCATTTAATGAACTAGGATGTCTATATCTTAATGTGTTTTTTAAGAAAGGTGCAAACATTTTCTCTTCATCACAATCATATGAATAGTATTTATAAATTTTATTCGTAGAAACTTGTTTTAAATCATTACTTCTGAACATATATACTCCTTATACTAAAATATCCTATTATCCCTAATATAAATAGAAACGAAAAATCAATATTCTAATTAATACTATAAGTCTAACTAACGCTTAACCTGCATTTGCGGCTTTGCCGACGCACTTAGCAGCGGCAAAGTTGGCGAGAAAGTTGCATAAAAAGGGCGCTGCGTCAGCAGCGACCACTCAAGCAACTTTCGTGACAAAACAAATGTCAGGTTGAAGCCGTGTTATGGCAAAATTATTTCTTTTACAGAATTAGATTTCTTAATTTCTTTTTTCATTAAGAAATATTCTGTACTGTTTTTGACAGCGTACCCTTCTATTATGATATTTTTCCTAAGCGGCGTAAAGCCGCGTACTACCGATTCTTCGCGTAACCCCTAAAGTTCAATTTCATTTTAGAAAGCAAGCTCGACTTGCTTTCTAAAATATTCCTTTTTTCTATAAACCTTATTTCTAAAAAATTAAAGAAAATTTATATATCTATTTTTCTTTCCTCCGAAATGTTGGCGTACAATTTCTTCATGACCATCTTCGAATATAAGATTAATTTCCAAATTAATTTCCACTGTATTATCTTTTTTGTAAGTAATCGGAATTTCGAAATAAATACAATAATCTTCTGTTTCTGGATATTCTTCATGTTTGAAGTTTACAGTCTTATATTCTTTGAAATATTCAAGGTATTCATCTTTTCTGTCGTATTTTGAAGTAATTACTGAAGGGTATATTTCTGTTATATCCATAAATACCATTTCTCGTCCATTTCGAGTCCAACTACTTGAATCCATAAAAGAAGAAGAATTTCCATTTTTTATTAATTCATTATTAAGAATTTCAGCTTTTATAATTTTCCCAGATTTGCTTTGTATTTTAAATTGAAAATAATATCGTCTACGATAATGAACAAAAAAAATAGGATAGCCTTCATAATCATAACTTGGAAAAAAAGATGAATCTATATAGACATTTGAATCTTCATATTCTGCATTACTATTTTCATATGCATCATACATTAATCCGACAAAGAAAAATCTATATACAAGAAAAAGAAATAATAAAATTGAAGATGTTATAAAAAATACTTTCTTCATTTTTCTTTCCTAAAAAAGCAGGTCAATGCGCCTGTCGTCATAACTACCGCTTAACCTGCATTTGCGGCTTGTCCGCAATGTCAGGTTGAAGCGGGTGTTAGGTGATTTTCATATCATTAATTTCTCGTAATTTACTTACATCATTTGAGGTAAGTATCTCAAGATTTGTCGTTATTTTTTCTATTGGCAAATCCCACCATTTTATACTTTCTAAAAGATCAATAATTTCATTATCAAATCTTTTTCGTATTAATTTTGCAGGATTTCCTCCAACGATTGAATATGGTTCTACATCTTTTATTACAACAGAATTTGATGCAATTATTGAACCATTACCTATCTTTATTCCGGGCATTATTAAAGAATTATAACCAATCCACACATCATTCTGAATTACCGTATCCCCTTTAATTGGTAACTCTTCCATTTCCGGTGTTACTTTTTCCCATCCATTTCTAAATATTGAAAATGGATATGTTGTCAAACAATTCATTTTATGATTTGCACCATTCATTATGAACTTAACATCTCGGGCAATGGCACAAAACTTTCCAATAATTAATTTGTCTCCAATGAATGGATAATGATACAGAACATTATTTTCAAAGTTTTCCGAATTTACCGGATCATCGTAATACGAATAATCACCAACGATTATATTTGGATTAGTAATTATATTCTTAATAAAACATACTTGATCAAACCCCTTCATGGGGTGTATTTCATTGGGTTGAGGACCGAACATATAAAACTCCTATAATTATTATGGTGAAGATAATTTATATAAATCTTATATGTTCATTTCCGGCCTTTTCTCCTCTCAATTATTACAGATATATATTTACCACATTTATCTTTATATGTAAATAATCTTCTTTCTTGCCCGCCGAAAGGCGTGCACCTAACACCTTTTCGACCTTTCCTCATTATATCACGGAAACTACGCGCTTTCAATATAAACTGCTACAAGATAAGAAATTAAATCTTTCTACCATAATATTCTCTGGAACACATCATCAACAACCAGATTAGGCCTATCTTCACTAAACAAGCTAAAATAAATCACATTCGGTCGATAGGGCTTTGAACGCCGCGACCGCCGCGGTTGAGGACGTGGGTGTAAACCATAGTGGTTCAAACATCGCTGTGACCGAGAAGCTCTTGGATGGTGCGGATATCGTAACCGGATTCCAGTAGATGCGTTGCAAATGAGAGGCGGAACGTGTGGCAGCCGATTGGCTTCGGAATACCCGACCGTAAAACAGCTTCGTGCAAAGTGCGCTGAATGACCGAAGGATCAATATGGTGTCGCCCTTGCTCGCCCGAAACAGGCAAAACGCGTTTTAAGATTTTTATCCTTATGTTCACGGATAAAACGGCTTATCCAATAGCTGTATGCTTCCCGCGTACGTTTGATGTAGTGTTTTGCAGTAAGACTTCATTTACCAGTGATTCTAAAGATACAATTACTCCTTAGAAGCGGCTTTTTGTAATAGGCCAATAGTAATAGAAGTCTCCTTACCCCTTCGTTATCTTCGGTAGAAGAATCATGCCACCGGTAAATACCACTAAAACAGCGATCCATGCGGAAAGGATATTCATAAAAATTCCACCGGTGATAAAACCTACTAACGAACAAGCTGCAACAAAAAGTGCATAAGGCATTTGTGTTGCAACATGCTCCAAATGCGGGCAGGCTGCTCCGGTAGAGGATAAAATTGTCGTGTCCGAAATAGGGGATGCATGGTCGCCGAATACGGCTCCGCCGAGAACGGCCGAAATACAGATAAATATGGCATTAAGCGCGGCGTTTTGCGCTAATCCGGCGTTTTCCGTTAGCCCGACGGCGATCGGCATGATAATGGGAATCATAATACCGAAAGTTCCCCAACTGGTGCCGGTTGCAAATGCAATAACCGCTGACAGCGCAAAAACGATAGCGGGAAGTATCCATAATGGGAAAGAACTGCTCACAACCAATTCGGAAAGGTAGCGGCCTAAACCCAAACCGCCATCTGCAGGAGATGAGCGTATAACCGTTCCGATTGACCACGCCATCGTTAAGATAATCAGGGCGGGAACCATAGATTTTATACCGTCGCGGACAGCTTCGCTTGCTTCTTTTAGATTCATAAGGCGGCGCGCAAGATAGTAAATATACGTAACGACTAAAGTAAAGATAATGGCATAAAAAAGCGCATAGGATGAATCGGTATTGATGAAAGCATCCCTGATACTCATCGATGCAGCCGCTTGCGATATGGTGGTAATTGTGGTGCCGTTTACGGCATTAATCCACGAAACGGCAGGAAAAAAGGCAATGGCGAAAACGATAAGCAGCAAAATGGGGAGCAGCATATCGATCGGCTTTGCACGGGTTGTTTGTTCTTCGGGGATATCGCCGGAAATAACACCGTAGACTTCTTCGTTCCAAAGGCGTCCGGTTGTTTTTGCTAAGTTTTCGGATCTTTTCATTGGACCGAAATCGGATTTAAAAAAGATGATGACAAGAATCATCAAGATTGTTGTCAACGCATAAAGGTTGTACGGAATAGCGCGGATAAAAAATTCAAAATCGCTGATACCCAGTTTGCTGAACCCTTCGGAATTTCTCACGATGGACATAACGGTAACGACCCAGCTGGAAACAGGCGCTAAAATACATACGGGGGCTGCAGTGGAATCCAAAATATAGGCAAGTTTTGCACGCGGCACCTTATGCTGATCATTTATCGGCCTCATAACGGTTCCAACGGTTAAAGAGTTGAAATAGTCATCTATAAAAACGATTAAACCGAATATAAACGTTGCAAACTGAGAAGCCGTTCCGCTCTTTAGTTTTTTAGACATCCACAAACCAAACGCCTGCGCCGCTCCTGTTTTTGATAACATACCGACCAGTGCGCCGAGCAATCCGCAGAAGAGAAAAATGCGGATATTCCAACTATCCGCTAAAGAACCGGCGAGTAAATCCGTTAGTTTCATAAGCGCCGCTGCAGGATTCCCGCCGGCAACGATCATACAACCGGATAAAATCCCCAAAAAGAGCGAAACGATAACATCTTTTGTAATGAAAGCAAGTGCGATGGTTAAAACCGGAGGTATGATCCCCCATAGTCCAAAATGATCCATAAATATTAGAAACTCCTTTTTATCAGGGTGTCGTATAAATGAAAGAAGAACATATTGTAGCATATATTCTACATCTGTGCAGTAGTGTGTGATACGGATTTTTGAAGGCTGTGGAGCGGCGAGTCTTTTGTTAATATAAAAACACTTATCATGTATTCCAAATGAGATATATGAAAATGCATTTAGCCCAAAAAAGTGTTCCCCTTTTAATGACTACCAGTTCATTTTGTGATATAGTACAGGGTATGCAAGAAATACCATTATCAGCGGATTTTGCTGTTCAAGCAAAAAGGTTTTTGAAAAAAACATCTTTCTTTTCCGGCTGGACAGACAGCGAACTGGATGAAATTATGATGCACTGTCAGGCAAACGAGTTTGAGGACGGCAGTATAATCTTTACGCCCGAAGAAAACGGCTCCAAGGTGTATCTGCTATTGAACGGCAGTGCCGAAGTCCTCTCCCCCGATAAAAAGACTGCATTGGCTGAATTTGTTGCAGGGGAATTATTCGGCGAAATTGCCTTGCTGACCGGTAAACCGCACGATGCATATGCCATAGCACGTAAACAAGCCCGTATCTTAGAATTTCCCAAAGATGGGGTTCCGCTTGAAACCCTCTTCCACGATAAACCGCGAATACTTGCACATCTTTTTCAATCATTGTTGATTTTCACATCCCAACGTACCAGAGCCGCAAATCTGCTCATCAAAGAGAATTCACCGGTTGTACGCGAGCTGCGAAATCAGGTATATAGCGACAAGCTTTCAGGTCTATTCAACCGTACCTATTTAGAGGAATCTTTTGCAGAATTTTGCAAGGAACCTTTTGCACTCATTATGATGAAACCGGATAACTTTAAGCAGATCAACGACAGCTTCGGTCATGAAGCAGGTGATACCGCACTTATCTTTATTGCCGGTCATCTAAAAAAAGCCTTTTCGGAAAACACTATTTTGGCGCGCTACGAAGGAAATGAATTCGCAGTTCTCACTCACCTGTACACCGATAAAGAATCCGCACGGGCTTTCGCAGAAAAAATTAAAAAAGAACTCGAAACATTGGATCTTTCCCATATTTTTAACGGTGAGAAAATCTTTTTAAGTATGAGCCTCGGTGTCGTTCTATTTCCGCAACATGGTAAAATCTATACCGATATTGTAACACGATGTTCCGGTATGCCGTTGATAGGCAGGCAACGCGGCGGTTCTATGATTTTATTTCCGGAGGATATATAATGCTCGAAGTAAAACAGCGGTGGCTTGAAGTTTTACGTAAAACTTCTCTTTTTTCGCGCTTAACACCTGATCAAATGGCAGTTGTGCTTTCCTCCCTCTTTTATTGTGAGTTGGAAGCGGGCCAAACTCTCGTATATGAAGGTGAAATAGGATCGGAGCTTTTTATTATAGTCCAAGGATGTATATCGATTTCGGTAAAATCCGGAGAAGAAAATATCGAATTGGGAAGGTTGCATTCCGGCGATTTTTTCGGTGAAATGTCGCTGCTTGAACAAACTGCCCGTTCAGCTTCGTGTACGGCGGTGGAAAACACCTCATGCTTTATGCTTAAAGCGCGGGATTTTTCGCAGATTATTGTGAATGACCCTGTTATTGCCGTTTCCATTTTACAGCAAATGCTTTCGAGTACGGTTTCGCGCCTCTTACGGACAAATAGCTTTTTAACGCAGGTTATACAGTGGGGCGACGAAGCCAAGAAGCGCGCTATCACCGATCCCTTTACAGGGCTCTTTAACCGACGCTATCTTGATGATAATATCGGAAACCTTATCCGCCGGAACACCGAAACCACCGGCGCCAGCTTCGCAATGGTGGATGTTGATCGTTTCGGCACCTTGAACAAAACCTACGGGAGTGTGTTCTGCGACAATATTTTGCTTGCAATTACCGATGTGTTTAAGAAAACATTTGACCATCAGGATACGCTGATACGGTATGGCGGTGACGAGTTCTGTTTTATTGTCGGGGGAAAATTTGAACGTGCCGAAACGCTTTGCCGAAATGTTTGTGAGGGTGTGAACGCTATCAGATTTAACGAATATCCCGAACTTGCGGTTTCTTGTTCAATCGGTTTAGTCCCATGCGCTCATAACGATAATATTCCGGATATACTCAAGCACTCCGACGAAGCCTTGTACCGTGCAAAAGAGCAGGGGCGGAACCGCGTGTGTACGGCTTAATACAGCAAGAGCAACCCGGTGCTGTCATATCAATATGAAAAATAATAAGGTTTATACGGTATGATTTCGCTTTTAAAACTTTTCGGTGTCGGAGTATTCATTGGAATTGCCAATGTTGTACCCGGAGTTTCCGGCGGTACGATTGCGGTGATTTGCAATGTCTACGATAAACTAATCATATTGAGTTCGCTTAATTTTAAACGGATAAAGGAGGCCTGGCAGGATATTCTTTGCCTTGCCTTGGGAATCGGTGCGGGCATTGTGCTGTTTGCAAAGGTGATTACGCTGCTATACCGCGCGTATCCGGCACAGACCAGTGCCTTTTTTATCGGGGTTGTGGCGGGGAGCATACCGTTTTTGTTCCGAAAAACCCGTGCCGGCATTCCCGCTGCAGCAGTTGCAGAGGATGGTTCCCTGACATCCGGATGGCTGTATGGGACACTATGCTGCGGTGCTGCCGGTTTTGCGCTGATGCTGGGAATGTTTTTCTTACAGCGTCGCGGTATACAGACTGCTGCCGTTGTTACCGCCTTTTCACCGATATTTGCGGTAAAATTAGCGGTAATGGGAGCTTTGGCTGCGGTTGCGATGTTGGTTCCGGGTATTTCCGGCTCGTTTGTGTTGTTGATTCTCGGTGTATATCCGACAGTACTGCAAGCAGTCGCGGACTTTAATATGCTATTGCTTATACCTATTGCGCTTGGCGTTGGAGCAGGGTTGGTATTCGGAGCACGACTGATTGCCGTATTGTTAGAACGCTTTCCTGCGCCGATGTATGCTTTTATTCTCGGTTTGGTTGCGGGTTCGATACTCTATCTCTATTCGAGTACCAGCTGCCAGCCTTTTACGATGCGGGTTATTTCCGGAACAGTATTTCTTATCGGTTATGCAACCGTCTCATTCTTTTCTAGAAGAGGGGAATCAACGGAACGGAAAGAAAATGTCACCGAAAAGCAATAACCGTATATCTTTTTGAGTGGGAGGAATGTATGTTTGAATCTTTACAAGTAACGTCTAAATTAGTAGACAAGGTAATCAAGCCTTTTTCTGCGTTAGCAGAGCACGGTGTGTTGGTTAGTGCCGGACACGGAACGGAGCGCGGCGAGTGGAATACTATGACCGCATCGTGGGCATTGATGGGGCATTTATGGAACCGACCGATGGCTGCTTTGTTTATTAGACCGCAGCGGCATACCGCGGTATTTGCCGAAGAAGAAGATTACTTGAGCGTGTCCTTTTTGGATACTGCCGATGAAAAAATGTGCGAAGCCCTTAAAATTTGCGGTACCGTGTCGGGCAGGGATGAAGACAAAGCGGCCAGCGCAGGGCTTACACCGGTGTTTCACGACAATACCGTTATCGGATTTGAAGAAGCCATACTCACCGTATCATGCCGGAAACTCTATCGAAGTCAGTTCGATATGGACTTGTTTTTAGACCCGCAGGTCATTATCGACTGTTATCCCAAGAAAGATTTTCACTACGTCTATTTCTGCGAAATCCGCGATGCCTACCTTCGCCATAAATAGCAACCGCCTGATGCGTTTGCCCGCACCCCATGAGAGGTATATATGAAAAAATTAACTGTACTAGTTTTTATGATAATGCTTGTGAGTGCCGTGTTTGCACAGGATGCGGCGCAAACTGAAACAGGCAGTCTTGAAGATGAGCTGTTCGGCGGCGATACTGAAGCGCTCGTAACACCGGAGCAGGCAAACGCCGAAACTCAAAAAAACGGTGTTTCCCTAACGGGCGATCTTAAAACCGCAACACTCGCACTCGAAAGCAATAAATTGCGTATCGGCGGCTCGTTAAACGCTGAATTGGGGCTTAAATATGTATGGGCTGATCCGTACACAAAAAAGAATGATGTGAAAAAAGCATTTTTAAATCCCGAGGTGGCGCAGCTGCGGCCGACAATCGGTGCAAATCTCTTTTTCGATGCACGTCCCGTACAGGACTTAAAGCTGTATGGCAAGTTTATCTTTGAATTTCCGTTTGAAAAAAACTTGAACGGAAAGATTTCGGTACCGAAATCTCTTGTCCCACCCAACGGTGTTGATATACCGGTGAGCGTAAACGGTTCACCGAATTTTAAAATTTGGGAACTGTATACCGATTTTTCGACAAAGGATATTGCGTTTTTCCGGTTCGGAAAACATACGGTTAAGTGGGGAACCGGCTATTTTTATAGTCCGGCTGATGTTATCAATATTTCGCGGATAGACCCGCAAAAACCGACCGAAGATCGGGAAGGGCGCGTTTCGCTGCGAACGCATATTGTTATTCCTAAGACGCAGTACAATATATGGTTGTATTTGCTGCCCGACACGGAAACATTTAAGCCGCAATATACGGCGGGAGCTGCAAAGGCAGAGTTTGTGTTTGGCGACTGGGAGTTGGGTGTCGGCGGCTGGTATCGCTATGAAAAAGCGCCGCGATTTATTACAACTCTCTCCGGCAGTATTGCGGGAAAGGTTGCCGTTTTTGCGGAAGGAGTGTTTGCATGGGGCAGCGATTATACCTATTATAGAGACGATGATGCACTGACGCCGTATACGGTAAAGAATAAGCCGTTTTTCCAAGCGACGCTGGGCGGCTCGTATTCAAATGCAGACTCGCATACTATGCTTGCATTCCAATACTACTATAACGGCTTCGGCTATACAAACTCAAGGGCTGCCGACCGTATTGCTGATAGCGCAGCGGATGCTTTGAACAACAAAAATTTTACCGATCCTTCGCTCAAAAAATACGAGAATATCGCCGCAATGGGAAATCGAGGCCAGCATTACATCGCATTTACAATATCCCAGAACAAGATCGGTACGGAAGATTTGACGGCAAATTTGTTCCAGCAGTTCGCAATCAGTGAGCTTGAAGGGCTTACAACACTCAGCCTTAACTGGAAGATATTTAAGTTTGTACAGATGAGTACCGGCTCGATATTCTCGTATCCGCTGAGCCCTGCATCGCACAGTAAAGGCTCCATCGGCTATAACCTCAGCTTTAAGCTCGGCGGCGGCAAGTTCTAACGCCTGTATCTACACTACCTCGACAGCAGTTTTGCTGCGGAGGTAGAAAATATAAGCTTTAACCGATTTAGGTGACTGTTGTCCGCCGGTGTCTTGGCCGAATCCTTCCATTTTATAAAAATTTTCTACGGCAGCTTTGTAGATTAAAAGCTGCCTTCGATGTTGTTCAGGATAGATTTTTTGGTCGGTTTTATAATCGATGATATAAGCGGTATTTTCGTATTCAAAAAGCAAATCGATTTGTCCTATGACGAGCTTTCCTTCGTAGAGGGTTAAGAAGCCGTATTCGGTCTTTCTGAATGAGGCTTCTGACGCCTTTTGTCCCAGCGGAGAAGAAAGAAAAGCGGTGCACAGTTTTTCCACTTCCCGGGCGTACTTTGCCGGCAGTGTACATGGGCGGTCTAAAAAGCGGGCTTCCATCGCCTTATGCACCAAAGTTCCGAATTCGGTGGAGGAAAGTTCATCGCCGTCATTTTCACCGGTGTTGTCGCCCTGCTCGATATTTTCATTTAATTCGGTATGTTTCATAGTTTTAGATTGAGCCATCGTTTGCGAATATTCCATACTTTGCGCTTCCTTACTTTGAAGCATTGCAAGCGGTGCTTCGCTTAAATGAAGCCACTGCCGGTCTTTTTCAAATTGAGTTGCCGGTATGACGCGCGGTTCCGCAAGCGGAAAGTTTTTTTCCGCAGCCTGCCGGTATAGGGCACGGGTTTCATCAAGATTGAAGCGCTGCCGGTCTTCTGCGGTGTGCTGTACTGCCGTGGCGGAGAGCGGTAACACTTCCGTAAAATGCACGCAGTTGATATCTCCGGATAGCGCCGGTAATAAGAGCTGAAAAAAACTTCGGTTATTTTCTTCCTTCTGAGGTTGTACAAGCTGTTGGCGGATTTCCTCCAAAGTGCGGGGCATTTCCGGTAGTTCCTCAATATCGCCGTCGGTTTCTTGCACACCGCTCATCAGCAGCCGAACCTTAGCCCGCGTAACGGCGACGTAAAGGAGCCGCTTTGTTTCGGCGAGGTGTTTAGCATTCGCTTCCTGCCGCAGTTCCTCAAAAAAGATATTGACGGAAGGATCGTTTTTTGTTTCCGGCGGCAAATGGATAACCGGCCCTAAATCCTTGTGCAAAAAGACCATGCCTTCCTTTTTTTCAGACTTTCCCGCATTGCCGCAGTCGGGAATACAGACAATCGGGAACTCCAAGCCCTTGCTCTTATGTACCGTCATAATTTTAACCGCGTCGCCGCCGTGTTCGAGCGGAATTTCCATATCTTCGACCCGCTCTTCCGCGTGAATATACGAAATCAGTGTGTCGATAAAAGCCGAAAGACTCTGCCCCGTGGCATCCGCTTTTACCGCAAGCGCAAACAGGTAATCATATAGTTCCAGATAGCGGTGGTAGCGCGGCTCCGTAAGCAATATGTACCGGTACCCTTCATCATACCACAGTGCGGTAATCAATTCGGCATTACTCTTTTTTTTGATAGAGCCTTGGAGCCGCTCAAAAAGAGCGCAGGCATTTAAGAAATACTGCCGGTCCTCCGCATCCAGTTCTTCGGCAGCGGAGGGAGTAAAAGGTTGGGATTCATGCTCAAGGCTGTGCAACATCAATCGGGTAAAAGAGCGGTCGCTGAGGCGGACAAACGGTGAGCGGAGTACTTGCGCATACACGGCTCTGTCATGCGGGTACACCGTTAAGCGGAGCAAGGCGCAGATATCGTTGAGCGGCGCGTCGTGGAACAATCCTTTTTGCTGTACGGAAATGTACGGGATTTTAAATGCACGGAAAAACCGCTCGTAGACTGCTTGATGTGTCGAAGCGCGCAGCAGCACGGCAAAATCCGACCATGTACAGGGACGGGTAGACTGTGCGGCATCGTCGTATACAAGGTAGCGTTCGTCATGGAGCGCGGCTATTTTTTGCGCAAGCGTATACGCCTCGCATTCAATCGGTTTGAGGAAGGCGGTATCGGTGTCGGCTCCTTTCGGGAAGCGTTTTTTGTCGATAAATAAAATATCCGTCTGAGGCGCTAAATTGGGAATCTCCTCCCTGCTGAGAATGGGGATAAATTCCGCTTCAAATGCAGGCACGGTGCCGATAAGGGGCCGATTGGTTTCCGAATAAAAGACCCGCATAAATACACTGTTAAAAAAGTTGAGCAATTCCGGTTCGGTACGGTAATTTGTTTGCAGGTTAATAGAAGCGGAACCGCCTCCTTGCCGTAAGTCCTGCGATAGCGTACGGAACACCGAAACATCGGCACCCCGAAACGCATAGATCGATTGTTTTTCGTCCCCGACAAAGAAAAGTTTATCCGGCACTAGTTCATCCGGCTTCGGTATTGATTGGTCGGTACGTTCTTCTTTTTCCGCAAGCAGGAACAAGAGGTCGCGTTGCAGGCTGTTATTATCCTGAAATTCATCGATCATAATCCGATGGGTTTGTTTTTTATAAAAAAGCCGCAAGTCGGGATCGATGATGAGCGCGTCAACAGCAAGCTGCGCAATATCGCCGAAGTGCAGTATGCTTCTCCGCTTTTTTTCGGCAATGAACCGTTCCTGCAAAATACTGCAAAGCGCGTATATCTTTTGCATTTGCTCTTTGTGTGCATAAAAATGATACAGACTTTGCAAGCGGCCGGAGCTTTCGTTCAGTTCACCGCAGAGCGCCTTGCACGCTTTTACGTCCTCATCCTTTTTTGAACCCATCGTTTTTTTAACGCTGCAAATTGCTTTCAGCCGTTCAAGAAAGAACGGTAACTGCGGATCGTTTAGTGTAAACGGGAATTCAGGGAGTTGCACGTATGCTTCTTTTACTGCGCTGATGTAGTTATCGGTTCCTTCAAGATGAGCGGCAATATCTCCGAGAATGCGTTCGGCTTGTTTGCGATAGCCGGTAAATAATGGTTCGGCAGCGGCCAGCTGATTCTGCAAGGCCTCAGAAAAATCAATCGGGCGGGAGACCGTAACGTAATCGTTTAATATTTTGACAAAGAAGTCGTTGATAAAATCGGTAATCGGTTTATCACCGAGCAGATATTGCAGGTTTGTGTCCGCGCGGTGCTCAAGGAAAAAATCAAGCGAAAGGTTATAGGCGAGCCGTTTCGATTCGGTAAGGTCGATGGTGAAATCGGGACTGATACCGAAGCGCCGGCATGCGGTTACGGCAATCTTATGACAAAATGCGTCGATAGTCATAATTTGCGCTTTAAAAAAAGAATCCAATGCAGCGCCGGCGCGGCTCCGCTGTACCGCATCATCGGTTCCCGCATACATCTTTTGCAGCTCCCGATAGATACGCCGGTGCATTTCCGCCGCCGCCTTGTCCGTAAAGGTGAGGGCAAGGATATTTTCAACCTGATAGTTTTTTTCGGTAATCAGGTACACATAGCGGCTTGCCAGAACTTTCGTCTTGCCCGAACCGGCTCCCGCCGCCACAACGGCATTCTCATCCGTTTTTACCGCCTGTTTTTGATGTTCGTTTAAATCTTTGCAAATATCTATCATATTTTCTGCTCACGTACTTAGGTGCCCTTTTGCTGAAATTTTTTTGTTTTTATATCATTAAAAATGTACCTCATTGTATACTGTTAATGGCAAAATGTTATGTTTTCGAGGCTAATATTCTACATAATTAGATAGCAGTTTTTTCTGTCTTGTATTCAATATTTTTACGCATTGTTTGTTTTTGTTGACTTTGATAATAACGATTTAAAAAATCTACAACAGAGTAGCCAACTTCTTTTGCTAAATTTACAGGAACAGCATTTCCAATTTGTTTGTATTGGTTTGTCATTGAACCTGTAAATTCCCAATGGTCAGGAAATGTTTGAATACGAGCATATTCTCTTACAGTAAAGGGACGCGTTTCATTGGGGTGGCAGCGTTCTGTCTGTTTTTGAGCTGGTGCACATGTTAATGTTAAACAGGGTTCATTCCAAGAAATCCTTCGCGCCATACCTGTTTTTCCACCGCCTAAGTAGTAACTACCTTTCATGTATTCTTTTTGAATTCCTATAGGCAAATCTCTCCAGTAACCTCCGGGAGGAACTAATTCTAAAACTTTTCTTTTCTTTTCAGGATATTTTTCTCCTTCCGATTCCGGGACATCACAATCAAATAAGGATCCTTTTTTTAAGGCATCTTTTAGTGTATAGATGTGTCTACTTGGTTTTGGATAAAAAAATTCGGTTGAAATATCATTTCTTATGCCAACTAAAATCATTCGTTCTCTTTTTTGAGGAACTTTATAATAAATCGCTTTTAAAATTTGGGGGGGTAAAACTGTGTAACCCAGTTCAGTAAGAACATCCGTCATTCCTTTAATTGTTTTTCCATTGTCATGAGAAAGTAGCCCCCGAACATTTTCTCCAATACAAATTTTAGGTTGAATTTCTTTTACCGCTCGCGCCCATTCAAAAAATAGAGTTCCCCGAGTATCTTCAAAACCTAATTTTTTACCCGCATAGCTAAAGGCTTGACAAGGGAACCCTCCTGTTACCACATCTGCTTTTCCATGGTATATCGAAAAATCTATATCATGAATATCGCCTTCAATAACATTCCAATGAGGGCGGTTTTTTCGCAAAGTTTCACAAGCGGCATGATCAACTTCATTTAGCATGATATGATGCAACCCTGCTTCCTCTAGTCCAAGTGCGAGCCCTCCCGCTCCTGCAAAAAGTTCTATAGATGTATAATGCTTATTCGGAATTACTGTATTATCAGCATCTCTTACATCCGGTAAATACAATTCTAATTGTTCACAAATTTTCAGTTCTTTTTCCGTATAAAATCTATATCCGGAAATTCCATTTCTCCTAGCTTTTAGTTTTCCTGAGTTATCCCAACGCCTCAGTGTGTCTTTGGAAACAGATAGTAAATCTGCAAATTGTTTAAGGGAATATACCTCTAATTCTCTTTTCATAGTAACCATCTTATGAAACATTATGTATGGTTATTTTATCTTGTCAAGAGATAAATGCTATAAGAAACTTATGATTCGGAAAGAGCTATAATTTCTTGTGTCTGTGCTAATTGTTGTATAACTTCATCTAGTTCGTCTTTGAAGTTGCTTGCAGAAACAACAGAATCAATAGTCTTTATTAATTCAAAATAAAAATTTTCTTCGCCAGTCAAATGATACCAGAAATCTTTACCGACAAGAACCGAAATGTCATGGTCTTTTGTGAGGCTTTTATAGTGCGTACTCAATTCTTCAGGGGATCCATAAATAACTCCTACAATTAAATCATCAAATCCGATTTTTAAAGAATTTGTTCTCGCTAAATGTTTTACTTTTTTAAAATGATTTGCAATCGTTTCCACATCATCCTTATTTATTGTATTTGGACCTGCTTTTAATTGACAATATTTATGAGAACCGTCTATTGCATCGTCAAATTCAATATCCATTCCGCTTGCCGTACTTGCAAAAGAGGAAAGTACCTCCGTTGTAAATTTTTGAATACCTGTGCCAAACGTTGTATTTATTGAAGTTCCAAGCACACGGGGATAAATTAAAGCTTTTGCAAGGCTTTCCGGTTTTCCATTACCGGTAAGAAAATGAGCCAAATAGGATGCAAGAAACGGATTCACATTAAATTTTTTAATTGAAGTTAGTTTTTGTGTGTTTACTTGGTGTTGCTCCATTATACTGGTTTTAAACCACTCTTTTGATTTTTCTAGGATCTCCGCTTTCTTATTGATATCCATAAAAGTCTCCTTCTCTGAAAAATTGAATTTATTGTATCAAAAAATCTATTTATTGTCTGTTCTAGTATGCCGTGCGGTTACTTTAAAAAACTTAAAGTCAATGGTATAATAATTCGGTTCGATCACTTCGTTGTCGAATAGGTTTAATCAATTCACTTATACCGAGCAGAAAATATGGAGGTACAACTGCTATGAAATTTATTATGGACGAAAGTATGTCAGCACTGGGAATTAAAAGCATTGTGGTCGGCATTGCAAAAAATGTAGATCCACAGGCGACGTTATCCGATGCATTTTTAAAAAAGCAAAAAGAAATGGAAGAATGGGCATTAAAGTGCGATATTGATGAAATATTTAATCATCCTGTCATTCAGGGATACACCGATATGCTGCAAAGTGTCGGGCGCAGCATCAAAAAATATATGCCGACCGTGCCGGCTCTTATCCGAAACATTCAACACCGTGGTTCTATCCCGCATATCAATAGTGTTATCGACATTTATAATGTCGAATCATTGCGTTCGCTTTTGGCAATAGGCGGGCATGATCTTGGAAAGGTAGACGGACAGATAGAATTTGCCGTCAGTAAAAATGAAGATGTGTTCTTGCCTATCCTATCGACGGAAAAGCATGTCGCAAAGACCGATTATATGTACCGCGACCTCAAAGGAATTATGGCGTGGTTGGATGTCCGCGATGGGGAAAACTATAAATTTGATGACAAAACAAAAAACGCAATCTTTATTATTCAGGGAAATGCCAACACTTCCGTAGAAATGCGTGTAGAAGCGCTCAAACGGATTCAAAGCGATTTAGCGGAGTGTATGCCTCAGCTGGAATTTGATATACAGGTTATCGAAGGTTAATACGGCACTACTGTTACACTTTCAACGTCCGTAAGTAGTCCTTTGTTTCCGGAGAAATCCGGCGGCTCTCTATCGCTTTTTGGATGGTTTTGTTGTGGGTAAAGGGGGCAAGCGTTTGCTTTTTGATATAGGGGAGCGCGGCGTCGTACTGTTTAATTAGCGCAAAACTGAAATACCACGCAATCATCATATTGATGTAATACTCATCCGATTTGACGCTGGCAACGAGTTTGAGCATTTCCGGTTTAAATCGGTCATCAAGGTAATTCGACAACAAGAGATTGATGGCATAGCGGACGGTATAAGTACGGGGCGACCGTATCCATATCAAAATTTTTTGATATACCTCATTAGAATATTTTTTAAAGAGGCGCGGTGCAAAACTGTCGCAGGTTGCCCAGTTGTCGATAAACGGTAAAAACCGTTCCGTTTCGGTTATGGCGGTATCAAAGTCTTTGATATTTTCGATGAGGAATGCGTGAAGATTGTTTTCTTCAAAATACCGATGCGGAAGGGTTTGCATAAAAGCGGCAGCCTGCTTCGGTTCCGTCTTAAACAGGTCTTTCGCAAATTTCCGTAAAAGAGGCGTCCGTATCCCAATCATGAGTTTCGGATCAACGGTGGGAATAAGTTTTGCATTAAAATCCCTATATGCCGTATCTTGCATCGCTAAAAGCTTATGTTGTATGGCCTCTATCTGTGTTCGCATTATTCTCTCCACGGCAATCGTACCGGACGCTTCCTTATAATAAGCCGCTTACCAGTGCGGGGACTGCGATAAAGTTACCGATTGCTCCGCCGAGGCTGGATAAAAGGAAGATCAGCAGGATGTGCGCTATTTTGTTTTTATACCATCCCTTGATGCTCGTTACATCGGTGGTTAGGTTCTCCATGTCGGCGACCTGCGGTTTCCGCACCCATGCTTGAACAATGCCGGTAAATAAGCCGACTCCGATAAACGGGTTAAGGGTTGCGAGCGGGGCGCCTAAGAAGCCGGTGATGATGCTTAACGGATGACCAAGCGCGAGCAGTGTTCCGAGTGCGGCAAGGCTTCCGTTCCAGAGCAGCCAGCGTACCAGCAACGCGCTTGACGCTGCGACGCCGCCTTTCATAAATCCCGCTGCAATAAGCAGTACAATCAGCGCCGGTAATATCCAGCCGGAAATTTTTGCAAAACCGCTTTTCGGCGGTACATCCGCAATATCGCTTACATCGTTCGGCGCTGTTCCGCTTTGCAGTTTTTCAAGATAGGCGGCGGTGCCTTCGAGGTGTCCCGCGCCTAAAACCGCAACGGTTTTCTTTCCCGCCGCATTCCATATTTTTGTCGCCAAATAGCGATCGCGCTCGTCGATGAGGGCTTCCTTTACCTGCGGCAAATATTCCGCCATTTCCGTCATCATGCTGTCCATTTCGCTTTTGTCTTTCAGCGCTTCAATTTCATCCGCGCTGAGTTTTTCGGTAGAAAAAGCGCTGCTAAGCAGCGTTGCCAAAAGCTTCGACTTACCCCACAAGTTGTTCTTTGCCCATGCCCGTTTGAGCGTGATGTGAATCGGACGGTCAACAAGCTCCGTTTTAATCGAAAGTTCTTTTGCGGCGGTAATAGCCGCCTTCATTTCATCCCCCGGCTTAACCCCGACATCGGCGCCGATCCGTTTCTGAAAAGCAGCAAGCACGAGATTAGCAAGCAGCAAAAAACCTTTTCCGGTTTTCAGCACTTCGACAATATCGAGTTCCTGCCACCGCTTTTCATCGGTAAGCGCTTTGTATCGCTGTTCATCCAATTCTACACAAACGCAGTCGGGGTGTTCATCGCGAATACATCGCTCAACATCATCGATGCTTTCTTTTGAAATATGCGCCGTTCCAAGTAGGATGATTTCTTTATCATTTAAAGTAATGCGTTTCAATGTTTGATTCATAGACTTATCCTATTTTTTTGTAGAGGTATCAGGATTTGTAGTGAGTTCACTTATTGCAAGTCGATATTCAAAAAAGGTCGGGGTTGGGGTAGTCTTAATTTCGAGCAGGAACTTTTCGGCAAGATGACCTTTTCCTGCAAGTCGGTAGAATTCGGCTAAATAGAAGAACTTGCGTAAGCGCTCCGTTTCGTCCTTTTCTTTTGTAATACGATTATTGGCATCGCTATCGCCGGCAAAGTCGACAAAAAGGCGGCAAAGATAGTAATCGGTTTCGCGCTTTGTACGGTCTATCGTTTTAAGATATTTTGACATAAAGTCTTTTGCTTCCGCTTTTTTATTCAGTTTATAGCTGCATACCGTTGCGGATAACGCATAATAGGTATTCGTAGGAGCATAGCGCAGGGCATTCACAAAGGCCGCGCGAGCGCCTTCCCAATCGTTTTTTTCAAACAATAAAATCCCGAGTCCTTCATACGCATAATAATATTGCGGGTAGAGTTCGGTTACTTTTTTGTAGTGCTTTATCGCGTCTTCTTTGTTGCCGAGGTCGTCATTTAATCCTGCAAGGTAAATATGAACAAAATAGGAATCGGGGACAAGTTCGATTGCACGCTTAAAAGCCGCACGGGCTTCTTCTTTTCTCCCTATTTGTAGATTATAAGAACCGAGATCCGTCCAATGCGGAGCGGCATCGGGTTCCAATTCGGTTGCTTTTTGTATATCCGCAATAGCTTCCGCCATACGATTTGTCTCCGATTTTATCCGCGCCAATTCGGCAATTGCAAGGCTGTTCTTCGGCTGATACTTCAAGACTGTTGTGTAGCATTGCTCCGCCTCCGGCATCTTGTTATCTAAATAATAAACCTTTCCACACCAAATAAGCGCTTGAATATCATTCGGATGTTTTTGCAAAATTTTGTTGAATATCTTTCCTGCTTCTTTATAGCTTCTCTGATCGTATAAATCGACGCCCTCTTCTTGTAATGCCTGTATGTTATCGGGATCGAGTTTTAATATCTTTTTTAAATATGTTCTTCGCATTTTTTTGTCGTTTTTTGCTTGAGCAACCATTGTCATGGTATACAGTACATTGAGGTCGCTGGGATATTGCTTTTCCAATGCTTTTGCCGTTGCTTCCGCATCCTTTATCCGTCCGGTTGAAATGAGTACGGCTACCTTTAAATTCCGTATGGAAAGAGAAGCTCTGTCTTCTTCGGGTAAAGTGTCAAAAAAGTGCGATAGCTTCATCCCATTTTTGCTCGCTTAACAATGCACTTAATTGTTGTCCGAATATGACTCGCGGTGGAATTTCCTCCTTAGCTTCCGCCTTATTGTCGGAGCGTGCGGATTTTTCGGTCCCTTGCCGATTGGATTGTGTATGAGGCTTTGCTCCCTGTGCGCTCAAACAGAAAAGCATACCGATTATAAGGTAGATACATACGGTTTTTTTTTTGAAATACTTCTATACAAATGTTTCATGAAGACTCCTACGGAACGGTGATTAACTAAAACTAAAGAAACTGCTCAAAGCCTTTCGCTTTTGCATAACCCCGCTAGTCTACCCAAGTTTTCCAATCTGGTCTAGCGGTTATGTTAAACGGTTTCAACAGCAGTATATCATAAGAAAACTTTCCGTCAGCCGTGGCGGTTTTACTGTTGCAATTATTATCCCCTTTTATTAGACTAACAGCGTATGAAGCATATTGCAGGTAGAATAGTTGCATATACCGTCCTTTATTGTAGTGTTATTTTCGGTATTTTTGTTCTTCAGTTTACCAAAGGGCAAACTTTTTCTTTAACGTTAGGGTCTATGACCGTTACGGGCAGGCAGGAACGTGCCGAGTCGGGCAAAATGATTCCTCTTTTACCCCTTCATGTCGTCTCGAATGGGCTGAATTTATATATCAGTGAGCAAAATCCCGTGTATGCCGTGGACGAAGGGGATATCACTTCTGCGTTGCGCGTTTTGGCATATCAATTTTATGAGGCGGAAGCGCGATTTTCGGTACATTGTTCGGATGATGTTGTTATTTCATTTTTTTCAGAAAGACGCGGCGATGTTGACAGCCTCATGGTCGAAGCTGTACTTCCCGAAGGAATAAAAAGAATATTGCTCCCATGGAAGATTACTCAAAATGCCGGTATTGAACGTGCAGACGGTAAGATTTTTGTGCGTTCCGGTAAAAAACAGTATACGTTTACCGGCAGTTTCGGTTTTGACACGGATGGAGAGGATACGGCGGCACAGTTCGAAGAACCTCATTTGGTGCTTGCCAAGGGGCAACCGTTTGCCTCTTACAAAACCTATTTGCCGCTTGAAGAATTGGATATCACAACCATCCCATCGATGGTACAGGCTTCTGCGGAATCTTATACGGCAGCGCTTAATAGTTTTTCCTCGGCGGTTGTTCATGCAGGGACGCAGGCACTTTCGTCTAAACGGATAACGGAGAAAACGTTGATAGCATATATTGCCGAGATGGGGCAGCGCGGTAAATTTGCCGGAACGATGGAAACAGCCCCTGCTCAAACGCTTGCACGAAACGTACGGACATACCTTTCAAATCCTTTTTATGATAATGTGCAGGAAACTCATGTAGGATTGATTGCCGACGATGCAAAAAAAAGGGAACGGTACGCCGCGCTTATCACGGATAATTCGCTTGAAATTTTTGAACAAGACGGCTTAATACCGTTTTTAACCGACCGCGGCTCTAAGCGCAGCATAGAAGGTTTATTCCGGTTGATAGAGAAGATGGATGTTGCACAACTTAATGCACGGCAGGCTGCGGGCGTGTTGGAAGTATGGCTCGATTGTACGCATTACTACCCCGAACGGAAAACGTTGTTTGAAGATTTGCTGCCAGTGTGCGAGAAAAAAATTACCGATGCTCTGTTGTTGATCGATGAAGGGTTGTACTTGAGTAATGACGGTACGTATATCGACAGCGTTGCCGCTTTAGCTTCTGCACGGATATTGATGCGATACGGAACGGAGCAATCTTCGGTATGGCAATCCGTTGCACGAATGCTGGTAACTTCTTTATTAAGATACTCAGGTGAATCGGCCGGGTTGCCCGTAGGACTTACCGTAACCGGCAGTAAATCGACACAGTTGGTAATTACGGCCGATGACAGTGATGTACTGGATGTCGGCACGCTCTATCCTCTGCTGAAGCCGGATAACAGTTGGTATCCCCATGCCCAGTCACTTGCTTTACAGGCGGAGGCCGGTATTTGGGCATGGACATGCGCACAGAACATCGAGGTTTTAGAAAACACTTCAAAAACCTTAGTATTACGAATCCGATTCCCGGAAGGGCAATCTCACTATCTTACCTTGCACGGTATTAGGCCTTTCTACCGGATAGAAATGTATGGCATCCCCTTTAGAAGCGATGCTCGCTTCGAGATGTATAATTCTTCGGGCTATGCGTACAATGCCGGCAGCAAAACGTTATACTTAAAGATGAGACATAAAAGCGAATACGAAACCATACGCCTTTTGCTCGGTTCGGCTCCGCAGGAGTCTGCTTCCGTGCGGCCGGCACCGCCTGCTACCGTTTCAAATACAAGCACCGGCGCCGCTCCTTCTACGGAGGCAGCATCCTCTAACCAAGCGGCGGGCACAACCGGGACTGCTTCGGTACCACAACCGGAAAATCCCGCTCAACCGGATAATGCAGAGTAAACCTGTTCCGAGACTTCCGTTTCGGAACAGACAACCTAGGGCTTTATTCCGTCCATGTATATGAAGCAACAGAGCTAAAGGCGCTTGTATTATCATCTGTTTTATTGCCGTCGGCGCTTTTTACCCAGAAATAATACGTTGTACCGGAAACAAGCTTGTGGATATCTGCATACACTTTTTTTGAATTGCTGTCCACAGAGTCAAGTTTTTTTGCCGCCGCCTTATCGTTTGTGGTTCCCCAGTATACATGATACCAAGCGCTTCCGGTGGAATTCCACGTAAGTTTTATTCCTGAATATTCTCCGGCGCCCTCTTTTGAAGCGGTAAGATTTGCCGGTACCGGTAAATCTTGGTGCGTTAACGTACAACTGACACCATTGCTGAAGTCGCTTGTCTGGTCGGTATTGTTATAACCGTCGGCGCTTTTCACCCAGAAATAATATGTACCGGAAGCCGAAAAACTCTTAGAATAACTTGTTGATGAAACCGTATCGCTTAATAATATGGCAGATGCCGTGTTATTGGTTGTCCCATAATAAACCCAGTAGTATTTTGCTCCGGTTGTAGTCCAGCTCACCGTAATCGTATTGAGCTTTTCCGTGGAAAGCTCCGCTTGTACGTTCGCCGGTACTTGAAGTGTCGTGTAGGTAAACGATAATGAGGCAACATTACTGAAGCTGCTCAAACTGCTTGAGGATGTAAAATCGTCGGCAGCCCTTAGCCAAAAATAGTAGGTACCTGTCTCCGATAACGTGGTGGAATACTTTGATGAAAACGTATAATCAGTCAAAACTTTTGCTGTAGATGAATCGTTACTTGTGTTGTAATACACCCAGTAAGTTTTTGCGCCGGTATCTGTCCACGAAATAGTTATGCCATTAACCGTGTTACTGTCAAGTTCAGCCTTTACATCCGTCGGCGCATACACCCCTTTTGCAGTTGGTGTTCGTGTTGGATTATTAACGGGTCCGTTACATCCAATAACGGCACAGAGTAATAAAATAGCGCTTATAATGGAGATGTATTTTTTTACTCTGTTATTGGCAGTTTGGATATCCGCAGGATGATTTTTTCCTGCCGGACGTTTTGTCGTATTCGGCATTTTTGCCCTCCTCTTTTGTTAAGGTGTTCCAAACGATGGAGTTGGTTCATGTTTAGAACTTCTCTTCCATAATACCCCAAAAAAAAAAGAGTCAAGAGGAAAACAAAAATGGACGGGGCAAACGCATCAGACATTTTTTAACAACCCCGCAGCAGAAGAGAGGCTGCTCAACCAGAGTTGAACTGTTGGTTCAAATGGTCACTGCATAAAAAAAGCCCTGCCGATATAATCGACAGGGCTTTTCGATAGCCTTTATGGCCTCGGTGCGCTTAGCTGGAGCTATAAGGAAAATTATTTTTCCGCTAACAACATCGTTTTGGTATCAAGCTTGCAGCCGGTATCAAAGTCTGCTTTGCCACGGGCTTTTAGCGCATAGATTTTAACTGCTTCCGGTGCGGGTTCCAAATACAGGATAACATCAAGATCATTAGCATACGGTTTCAGATCAGGGTGGATAACCTTTTCGCGTACGTCTGCGGAAGCTGTATACCAAACGAACATGCCGGTCTCTTTTGCAAAAGCTTTTATTTGCTGGATCGCTTCAGGTACCGCTTTTGAAAAATCAAAATCGTCGATCATCAGTGCGGAAGGTTTGGAACCGATTTCAAATAGTGCTTTTACGGTTTTGATAATCTGGGTTGTACGCACGATATCTTGGTTAAAATTCAGCACGATGCGCCGTGCGATAACCTCAGATTTTAATTCGGCAGCTTTTTCAAGGTGTTTTTTCTCAGCTGTTTCGTCGAACATATTGTTATACCATGTAATGGCATAATCGGTTTGCTGACTGAACGAGATATGTACAATCGGTTTACCTTGCAGCAACTGATCCAATCCGAGCTGAACCAGCATGGAAGTTTTTCCAACGCCTCTTTTAGCCGTTACAATGCCGATTTCTCCCGGCTGTAACGCCCCTCCGAGCGCTTTTTCAAAATTACGAACAGCGCTGCGTTCGATTAAATCCTCTTTAACCATTTCCCGCCTCCTATTTTTGTTGTTCCGCTTTGCGTTTTTCTTCATACGCTTTAATTAATGCTTCCGTAACACTCTGGGGAGCTTTGCCGTACTTCGCAAATTCCATTGAGTATTCAGCTTTACCCTGCGTTGAAGAGCGCAAAATGGTTGAAAAACCGAACATTTCGCTTAACGGGACTTCCGCATCGACACGGGTAAACTGTTCATCCTCAGTGGATGCTAATATTATACCACGACGTTGGTTAATAAGTCCAAAGATATTTCCTTGGAATTCCTGCGGGCCTTCAATAGAAACCTTCATAATCGGTTCAAGCACAATCGGATTGGCTTTTTTATACGCTTCGCGGAAAGCGCCGATAGCTGCAGCTTGGAATGCCATATCGGAAGAGTCTACCGGGTGTGTTTGACCGTCGTTGATGGTAACCCGCACGCCGACAATCGGGAAGCCAATCAGCGTGCCCTTCTTAACGGCCGCTCTAAAGCCCTTATCGCAAGACGGAATAAATTCCGAAGGAATGGCGCCGCCCTTAATCTGATCGACAAACTCGTAGTCTTGCTCGGAGGTAGGTTCGATAAAGCCTGCAACACGGCCGAACTGACCGGAACCGCCCGTCTGCTTTTTATGGGTGTAGTTAAAGTCCGCACGCTGGCTGATCGCTTCGCGGTAGGCAACCTGCGGCATACCGGTTTCTACCTCGCACTTGTATTCGCGGCGCATTCGTTCAATGTATACATCCAAGTGGAGTTCGCCCATACCCTGAATAATCGTTTCGTTCGATTCGGGGTCTACATACGTGCGGAACGTGGGGTCTTCTTTGGTAAAGCGGTTCAACGCCTTGCCCATTTGGTCGGCGGATTTCTTATCTTTGGGGGTAACCGACAGCGAAATAACCGGATCCGGCACAAACATAGAGCTCATCGCGTAGTTAAGGTCTCCGCCGCAGAACGTATCGCCTGATGCGCATTCGATACCGAAGAGCGCGACGATGTCTCCCGGGCCGCCTTCGGTAATATCTTCCATTTCGGCGGAGTTCATACGGACAAGACGTCCGACCTTAAACTTTTTACGTGAACGGGTATTGTACAGTTCGCCGCCCTTTTTTAGCGTTCCCTGATAGATACGCACATACGTCAACTGACCGTATTTTCCGTCTTCCAGCTTAAAGCCGAGTGAAACAACCGGATCGTCAGGGTTGGAAGTCAATACAACCGGCTCTTCGTTTTTATCCAAATTGAGTGCCTTGTTGGTAATCTCCGTCGGATTGGGCAAGTAGTACGTTACAGCATCGAGCAATGGCTGGATACCTTTGTTTTTATAGGCTGAACCGAGGAACACCGGTACAAAAGCTTCTTTTAACGTACCGGCGCGTACCGCTGCACGGATCATCTCTTCCGTTTCGGCTCCTTCGAGGTATGCTTCCGCAAGCTCATCGGAGAACATGGAAGCTGCATCAATCATTTCTTCGCGGTACTTTTTTGCTTCATCCAAAAGATGAGCAGGAATTTCGGCAACACGGAGTTCGGTACCGCTGTCTCCTTCAAAATACAGCGCTTTCATCGTTACGAGGTCGATAACGCCTTCAAGTTTATCTTCAAGTCCGATCGGGAGCTGCATCATATAGGCGTTCAAGCCGAGCTTTTCGCGCAGCTGCATCCGTACCTTTAACGGGTTGGCGCCGGTTCTATCGCACTTGTTGACAAAGGCGATACGCGGGACATGGTAGCGTTTCAACTGGCGGTCAACGGTGATAGATTGAGACTGTACGCCGGCAACGGAACACAGTACCAAAATAGCACCATCCAAAACGCGCAGGGAACGCTCAACCTCGATGGTAAAGTCGACGTGTCCGGGAGTGTCGATAACGTTAATGGTGTGATCTTTCCATTTTACCTGTGTCGATGCGGACTGAATGGTGATACCGCGCTCCCGTTCCAATTCCATATTGTCCATAACGGCGCCGACACCGTCTTTTCCGCGTACCTCATGAATGGTATGAATACGGTCGCAATAAAACAAGATACGCTCTGAAAGGGTTGTTTTTCCCGAATCGATATGCGCACTTATACCGATATTTCTCATTTTTGAAATATCACTACTCATAATTCTTCTACCTCATTTCTATAGATTTCTACGTCAAAAAACCGGCAGTTAAAAAATATCAATTTTCGTAAACTGCCTATAAGCAAGATTATAAATTATACAGGAAACGGTTTTTGATTGCAAGAGTAAAGTTTTTTAAATTCATTTTTTATTGACATATATAGAGATTGTATATACTCTTAAAAAAATTGAAGGCCTAATATGAACTCTTGTGTACACGCAAACGAATGGCACGGGACACGCGCCGCTATTGTATCTAATACCAACTCGGTAACGGAATACGCTATTGCCTGCGATACACCGAACGGGCGTATGAAAACCTTTCATTTATTCCCGGGGATCGATTATGCACTTACAACTTTTGAAGCGACCTCATGTGATTACCGAAAAGAGCCGGTGTCGAATATTCTGGAAATAGCCTATTGCAAATCAGGCAGGTTTGAATGCGAATATAAAAGCGGTTACTTTACATATATCGGGGAAGGTGATTTTGCCATCGGTGTTTTGGAAGCTCAAACGGAAAAGCCTTATTTCCCGTTAGGATATTACACCGGCTGTACAATCATTATCGATGTCAAAAAGACAGGCACGGTTTTTCAGAATACTATCGAAGGCATATCCATTGACCTAGTGGCACTACTGCAAAACTATTGTCCCGACAATAAATGCGCGGTTATTAAAACACCGCCAATGCTGCTCCGTATATTCAATGAATTATATGAAGCATCTCAAGAGTGCCGCTTTCCCTCTGATACAACAAACGGCTACCTGCGGCTGAAAGTTTTAGAGCTGTTGTTTTTATTGCAGCACTATAAACCGCAAAAGCAGTCTGCGGCACACACCTGTTTTTCAGGAGTATATATAAAAAAGATAAAAGCGATTAAAGCTGATATTACGGAACACTGGAGCGAAAATCCGCGGTTAAAAGATTTGTCGCAAAAATACGGCATCGGTTTAACGGTAATGAAAGACTGTTTTAAGGCGGTATACGGAAAACCGATTTATGCTTTCCAAAAAGAATACAAAATGCAAAAGGCGGCGCAGTTATTACACACTACGGAAAAATCGATTACGGAAATTGCCTCCCTAATTGGATACGAAAACCCGAATAAGTTTTCTTCCGCTTTTAAGAATACATTCGGATATTCTCCGCGGGAATACCGGCAGGATAATTTATAATTGATACTTTGTAATGGTAATTATTTTGGGCGTTCCGGTTCCCGTCGGGCTTTACGCTTATAGCTTTTTGCTGCGTTTGTATCATTTCAGCAGTGTTTCTCCTCACGTCGAAAACTGCATTTGACTGCTTTCGGCAGCAAAAAGGCTATCGCTGCAATCCCTAACGCCTCTGTCTGGAACTACCGCCATCCATGGCGGTTATGAATGTACACGGATGTTCATTCTTTGTCGTGCCTGCGTGTGTTTTTTGTGCGCTCCTAACATCTGTACCATCTATTTCAAAAGGCTAACGGAAGGTTTATCTTCAAGCCTCTCTTCTGTGCGAAATTTTGCATAAAATTTCGCACATTTTTCCATCAAAGGGGTAAACGCATCAGGCAGAATAGATAAAAATCGCGGAAAAATTGAGACAGTGAGACCATTTGAACCGCGAAGAGGTTCAACTCTGGTCGAATAGTCTCAATTTTTCTGCGGGGATATTAAAAAAACAGCCTGATGCGTTTACCCTGGCCAATTTTCACGGCTTTTCGGATAGGTTTTGGCTGAATGGAGTGGAAAACAGCTGTTCATTGCCGCTATAGTATTCTCTTGAGTTAGCAGGTGCTAACTCAAGAGGAGGAACTAATATGGAAGTAAAAACAGACGGTTCGGCACGGTTGCGGTTAAAGGATATTATCACGCTTTCGATTTTTAATATTGCGATGCTGGTGATTATGGTTATCGTTAAGATGGTTATGACAATAGCGGCAACGCCTGCGCTCGATTACCTTTTTTACGTCGGCGTGATGGCTTTTTTCTGCGCACCGCTCTACATTGTTATGTCAAACAAAACAGCAAAACACGGAACATTCCTTGTAACGGCAATTTTTTGCGGATTGATGATGGCTGCGTTCGGTTCGGCATGGTTTTCTGCAGTGATGCTTGTAGTAGGGCTCATCTGCGAGCTTTTGATGCTGGGCAATAATACCTACAAAAATCCGGTGCGGAACGGTATCGGCTATGTGGTATATTGGACGCTGTACGCATGGGGTAGTGCAATTCCGCTATTCTTTTTTAAGGACTGGTACTTAAAGAGCTTAGGTGATTCATATACCGAAGAAGGCAAGCAAGTATTGATTCGCTTTTACGGTTCGCTCGATATGATGCTGCTTATCGGGTTGATTTCAGCGGCACTTGCGGCTGTAGGATTTTGGGTCGGTATGCTGTTTTCCAAAAAACATATTCAAAAAGCAAAGTTAGCGTAAAGTCAGTGCGGAATCTCGACCCTCGAACACACCTTGCTATTGTGCTGTGTGCCACGGCCGTTTGGTTTTTCTACGAGCGGATCGGACAAATGCATTGCCTGTGCCTGCTGGCAGGCTGTTATCTGCTGCAGGTAAAAGAAGTACGGACTGCGTGGCGTTTGTGCTTGTTCTATACTATTCTCCAAGTACTTGCCCGGATCTGTGCGCCGCATACAGCGCTGCTCTACGTGATTCTTCACACCTTTGCCCGCTCAATTCCGCTCGTGATGTTTGCTGCCGCCATTGTAAAAAGCAATCCGAGTAGGCTGATGGCAAGCTGGCAAAGCCTGCATATTCCTAAGTCCGTGACGATTATGCTCTGCATGATGATGCGCTTTTTTCCGGTACTGCGGAAAGAGATGGCGGCGATTCGGGAGGGGATTAAGGCACGGGGATTGTTTCCTCATTGGCATGATTATGTCCGTCATCCGGTTATTGTGTATGAAAGTTTTTTTGTACCGTTTACCGTTCGCTGTTTAAAGCTGTCGGCGGAATTGGGAGCAGCGGCTGAGCTGCGCGGCTTGGATGCTCCCCAAAAACGAAGCAGCATGTATGCCATTCCGCTGTCTGTCTACGACTACCTTACGGTTGGACTATACGGTACCGCAATGGTTCTCATTGCCATTGTGTGAAATACGGTTGCTATGTCTATGATTACGTTTTGTGATGTATCGTTTTGTTATGGGGAAGCGGAGCTTGCGGCAGGGAATCGGCAGGATGCTTGCATTGAGGGCATGTCCTTCGATATACGGGACGGGGAATGCGTTGTTTTGTGCGGAAGATCAGGGGCGGGAAAAAGTACCGTGTTGAGGCTGATCAACGGTTTAGCTCCGGCATTTTACGAGGGAACGCTGCATGGTTCGGTGCTGGTTGCCGGGAGAGAACCGGCGTCTATGCCGCCTGAGCAGCGAGTGCAAACATTCGGGGTTGTGTTTCAAGACCCGCGCAGTCAATTTTTTATGAACAGTGTGCAGGATGAAATTGCGTTTTCCGCAGAGAATATCGGACTGGAGCCGATGTACGTGAAAGAAAAGGTACGAGAAGCGGCTGCACTTCTTAACATAGAGCCGCTGTTATGCCGAACCGTTGATACACTGTCAGCAGGGCAAAAACAACGGGTAGCGATTGCTGCAGCGCTTATTTTATCGCCTCAAATCTTGATCTTAGACGAACCTGTTTCCAATTTGGATGCGGATGGTATCGAAATTCTTACCGGTCTTTTGGCGGAGATTAAAAAGCGGGGAACGACGATTATCATCAGTGAGCACCGGCTGCACACATTTTTAGGAATTGCAGATTCATTTTTGCATATCGAAAACGGCAGGGCTGCACACCGGTGGACAGCAGATGAGTTTTGCCGTCTGCAGGAAGGTGAGTTACGGCAGTTCGGCTTCCGGTATCCCGGTATGGCGAACTTATCTTTGCGAACAAATAACATTCATACAACGGAAGTGATAGGACAACCTGAAAGCGCCGCACTAAACGAAACACCGAAAAGAGCAGCAGTAGAAACGTCAACACCGGATCCGGTTGTAAAATTACCGGAAGCGGCAAAAATAGAGCCGGATACATCGCAAACTGCTTTATGTGTGTCGGATGTAACGTATTTATACCGAAATGTCCGATATGCGGAAGATAGCAGCGAAAAAGGCAGCAGTAAGGAAAGGGAATGCGGTATACGGAATATCAGCCTTGTTTTTCCACAGGGCAGCGTTACTGCACTGACCGGAAAAAACGGTGCCGGTAAAACAACCCTGTGCAAGGTACTGTGCGGACTGCTGCGGCAGCAGAGCGGATACATTACCCTGCACGGACAAGAACTTTCGTGTGCACAGCGGCGGCGTATGAGCTATTTTGTGATGCAGGATGCCGATTATCAGCTGTACTCAGACAGCGTGATCAATGAGCTGCTATTGGGGCAAAAGCCGTCTCAAAGCGTAAAGAACCGAGCAGAAGAAGCGCTTGAGCTATTCCGCTTGCAGGCGGTACGGAACCGGCATCCTGCATCGCTCTCCGGCGGAGAAAAACAGCGGGTGGTAATTGCCGCGGCGTATTGCTCGGAAGCACAGCTCTTTGTGTTCGATGAGCCGACCAGCGGCATGGACGGCGAAGGTCTTTTGAGTATGGCACAGTGGGTTGATGCGCTTGCACAGGCGGGGAAAACCGTTGTCATTATCACCCATGATGAGCTGCTAAGTGAACTCGCTTGTGATTATAGGATAAGGATGATGGCTGCCGTAGCTATTTCTTAACGCTCGCCCGCGCAGCTTTTACGATAGATTGCTTCTCATATTAACTATTAACCGCACTTATAGTATAAAAGCTGCTTAATCTGTAACTATTGCCGCTAGATACGGTTATAGCGTATTAGGACTCTTTTAACAATCGGATGTTTTAGAGATGTTTACTCTATAAAGATTTCTATTATATAATATGCTATAATTATAATGATAAGCGCATTCTGCGTGCGTAAAAAAGGAGGAAGTATGGTTACAGTCGATCAAATTCAAAAGGCTCTGGACGGTATTCGTCCTCATTTGCAGGCTGATGGGGGCGATGTGGAATTTGTCTCAATGTCTGATGATGGTGTCGTTTCCGTCCGATTGAAAGGGGCTTGCGGTTCTTGCCCAATGGCTTTGATGACGTTAAAGTCCGGCATCGAAGCTCAATTAAAAGAATCCTATCCCGATGTAAAAAAAGTTGTCTCCGTTTGATGTTCATGCCTCAACCGATTTGATATATTCAAGTTTTTGGGGTATTGTGCCGATACAATAAAAGGGTGTTTATGCAATAATGCCCTTAATCAAAATTAGTATAAAAGTTGTAGCCTACCGGTACTTTCTGTAGGTTTCCGGGGAAAGCTTCCGTATTAAGCGAGAGCTTATTTGTTTTATCTTAAGGAACTTTTATGAAAAAGCTACTGCTCTGTGTTTGTCTATTTCTCTCTCTGGTCTCATTTCTATCTGCGGGTGGTAAAGTTGAAACTCGTACTGTAGATAACCCTGAAAGCTGGGATGAAGCCTTTGATCTTACTGAGAAAAAACCGGGTAAATATAATGTACTTGTTACGGCTGAAGACTCGGCTGGTAATATCGGAGAGGCCGGTCCCTTTAATATATATATTGATCCCCGCTCCGATCAGCCTGTTGTGTCTATTACCAACCCCGTCAAGAATATGAATATTACGGGAACTTTTAGTGCCTCCGGTACCTGTTTTGATGATGATGGTATTGATTATATTGAAGTAGCGTTGGATGGCAATGAACCTGTTCGTGCAAAAGGCAAACAGTTTTGGACGCAGACTTTCAATACAGCTGATTTGCAAGAAGGCGTACACCGTATTACTGCATGGGGCACCGACATTAACGGGTTAAAGAGTGATGGGGTTTCGGTTGAGTTTAATTTGAACTTGCATACGCCCGAAACCTTTGTAACAAGTATGGATGACGGCGCCTTGATTTCAGGCAAGAAGGTGTTAGAAGGAATTGTGCGAGATGGAAACGGTGTAAGCAAGTTATTTTATTCGCTTGACGCCGGGCATACTTATACACCGCTTGCTCTTAAATATGATAAAAAAGCAGGCGTTTCTTCCTTTAAGCTTGACCTTGATACACGTAAAATGCCAGAGGGGCCGACCGTATGTTGGTTTAAGGCTGTGGATAAATTAGGGGCCGAGGGTATTTCTACGTTTTTATTCTTTATTGATAATACTCCCCCCGTGGTTGATTTCTTTTATCCTGCCCCCGCGGAAAGGGTTAGCAGTGTTTTTGGAATAGCAGGCTTTGCAAGCGATTCGGTAAACCTCAAGTCTTTATCGTGGCGAATGGGAAATCAGGCAGGAGATTTTGAACTGATTAAAGGAAATTCTTATTGGGTTAAAGAATTCGATGTGAGCAATTTTTCAAATAAAACCGAGACGGTCGAAATTACTGCCGAAGATGCAGCCGGCAACATTACGAAGGTAATGCGGACAATTACGATCGATAAATCGGTGGATATTCCACGCCTTACAATAGCGCAGCCTGCTGCTAATGCCGTTACCGGTAACAGTGTGTATCTTGCCGGTTCAATTGAAAGTGCCTCAGGGGTCTCTGAGATACGCTACAGGCTCGATCGGGAGGAAGAAATAACTGTGCCTGTCAGTATGGGTGCGTTTGGTGTTCCTGTTACCAATATTGCAGGAGGGGCGCATACGATTTCGGTTTATGCCGTTACCCCCCAAGGTGTAAGAGGTAATACCGAAACGGTATCTTTCTCGGTAATAGGTACGAAGCCTGTTATCGGACTTGAGGGAACCTCTGGTGTCGTACAGTCGGTAGTACCTGACAGCCGCACTCCTGTTACAATAAATGTTAGCGCTGGGGCAGGACTTGATTCAGTTTCATATACTGTTGCAGATAATGCTGAAATTCCGGTTTCCATAAGGAAAGGGGCTGCAAATACGCTTATCCGGATTCCGATTGATGCTTCATTTACCGGCAGGGTGGTGCCCGTTGCGGTACAGGCTTCTGATATATATGGTCGGGCGGTTGCTCAAACGATTTTAATAGATTCGCAGACGACTTCGGAAGGAGAAGCTTTTGTATGGGCGGAAGGAAATAAATCTTCTGATGGAACTTTTATTTTATCCGATAACAATACGTTAACAGCAGTGTATCGCCCTGCAGGAGGGGCGGAGATTGCTTCTGCCGAATTAGCTGGTTCTACAATACCCTGCGAACTATCGTTTTCAGGTCACATCATTGCTCTCGCAATTACTGAAGAAGGCTTGTATAAAAATGTACGGATTACTGTTACCGATACGGAAGGCCGTACCTTCACATCTTCAGGTATTAATATCCTCATGGATAAAACTGCTCCGGTAATTAAGCTGGCGCTTACCGAAGAACCGCGCTTTATAAAAGAATCGCTGGAATTAGCCGGCACAGTTTCCGATATTTCTGCATTACAGTCAATAACATACACGGTCGGCGATTCCGAGGCTCAACCGCTTTCTTCCGCTAAGTTTTCTCAGAAAATCGCTTTGGGAAATTATCCTGACGGGGTTATTGTCGTGGGTGTACATGCAGTCGATGTGCTTGGACAGAAAAGCTCTGCGTATCGGACATTCTATAAAAACTCACAGGGGCCGCAGGTGTCACTTATTCTCCCTCGTGAAGGAGATAAAGTTAACGGCTCTATTTTGATGGTTTTTAAACCGGATAACTATTCTGCGCTCGAAAAGGTCGAATATAAACCGGAAGGTTCTAATCGTCCATGGGAGCTGATAGAAATTTCCCCTCTTCCCCACAAGATTATCGGTACGGCGTCCGCACCGATTGGTAAGGGAATGATGTTCCGATTTACAGATAAGGCAGGGAATGTCTCAACATATAACGAGTATCCTTTTGAAATAGATACTGAATCGGATAAGCCGGTTATTGAAGTACACTTACCGGAAGAAGATGCTATTGTCGTAAAAGATTTTGTCCTTTCCGGTATTATACAGGATGATGACGGCGTTTCGAAAGTCTTTTATCAGATTGACAACGGTGCAATCAAATCTCTTGAAGTAAAGAATACCTTTACGGTTCCGCTTGCTTTAACCGATTTTACGGATAATGAACACACTATTTCGATTTATGCCGAAGATATTTACGGCGTTAAGAGCAATGTGTTTAAACGGAAAGTTCGGGTTTCTCTTGCACCTCCGTCAGTTGCGGTTCAGGCGCCGGCAAGTACATCCATAGTAAAAGATATTATTTCTATCAAAGGAACTGCAGCCGATAAAAACGGCATCAAGTCAATTGAGGTGTCGCTTGACAACGGGAATACCTATTCTAAAGCAGAAGGTGGTGAGAACTGGCACTACGATTTTAATACTGCTGTGATTGCCGATGGGACTCATGTAGTATTTATAAAAGCTATAGATCAGTACGGCGAAGAATCTCGAACCTCTACCTTGGTAAACATTGATAATACAGCGCCGGTTCTCAAGTTTGAATATCCAATTCCCGGTGGAAAATACGGTAATGACCTTTTTATTTCAGGGCAGGTATATGACGAAACCGCCTTAAAAGAAGTTGCTGTCCATATAAAAGGGTTACAAGGTCAGTCGGTACCGGCAAAGTTTTCAAATACGGTGCTAGAGCCGAAACTTATCGTCTCCAAGACTATCAATGTTGCAGATCTTCCTGAAGGATCTTATAACCTCGAAATTGTCGGTTCAGATGAGGCCGGAAATGTCACCAATATTGCCCGAAATTTTGTCATTGATCGTAGTAATGATAAAGGAAAGATCGAGCTCCTTGCTCCACTTATGGGAGAAACATTGGTAGGCGAGTTTAATATATATGGAAAGATATCCAGTACGATTTTCCCTGATTCCGCGACCTTATATATCGATGGTGCGGAACGTGGTACAGCCACTATTTCTCCGACCGGTTATTTCAATTTTAAAATAACGCCTGAAGGTATGACTGAAGGTCCACATAAAGTATCGGTTAAAGCGGAAATTGTGAAAAACAAGCCGGAAACTTCTGCCGTACATTCGATAGTTTATAAGGCTACAGGTCCATGGATTACGATTGATAATTTTGCGATGGGTGATTTTGCCGTCGAGCGGCCGTATTTGAAAGGCAGGGCGGGATACACTCTTTCCGAGGAAGAGGAGCTATTGCTCAAAGATAAATCTACGGCAGTCGGTATTCGCGAGGCAATTGCCGCAAAGAAATTAGTTGCTGTAGAGCTTAGCTTTAATAATGGTAGAACATTTATCTCTCTTGGTTCAAAAGCTAACTGGAGGTACCGGCTTGAAACCGGAGATATGGCAGAAGGTGAGCATTTCCTGCTCGTGCGTGCCCGGATGGCAAATAATGAAACTGCTGTTTGTCGTATGGTGGTAAGTATTGATAAGACTGCTCCTGTTGTTACGTTGCTTACTCCGGATGAAGGCGGGACCTATAACCAATCTTTGAGGTATGCAGGATTAGCAACCGATGATGTTTCCGTTACCAATGTTGCTTTGTCCTTACGGAAGGGCGATAAATACCTTTACGGCATACCCAAGGTCATACAAGGGTTGCATTTTGATGTTGGTTTCTGGGGTGCTACGTTGTGGAATGCAGGAGTTGGATTAAGTTTCTTCGGAAGCAATGTGAAATTACAACTTCATTATGGGCAGTTTTTGCCCTCGCAATGGAATTTATTCTATAAGGGTGAAAGCATGCGATATGGCGGACACGTCGTCAGTATGAAGATCCTAGCAAATGTATTCGAGCTACCTTTTGAATCTTTCGCGGGGCCTGATTGGTCGTGGTTATATATGACCGGTGCTTTAGGGGCAAATTTCTCGGTCTTTACAAAAACCCAAAAGGGAAAACCGCAAGTCCTTGCAGCTATGCTTGCACAGATAGAATTCCCTCGCGTTAAGCTGCCAAAGAAAAAGATAAAATATTTTAGAAGTTTCGCTGTGTATACGGAGGGGGCAACTTTGGTTTATCCCGACCGATGTCAGCGAAGGATCATCATCCAAGATAAAGGGTGTTCGTCCGCATATATCGGTCGGTCTTCGATTTGATGTATTCTAAAGAAAATAGGGATGTCTGGAAACTTGTCTGCTTTTTTAGGCATCCCCGCAAGTTTAAAATTAAGTCTTATGCAATAATGACTTAATTTTAAACATTGCATCTAAATCTAAGAAAACTGTCCGAAAACTGTTTTGCAGTCTGCCTTAACGGATATAATAAATCATCTCCTTGCAGAAAAAAGTCGATTGTAATATATGAGAGTCTATTGTATGATAAGACCATGAAAATAAAAGAAAGACAAATGACATGGCGTACATACCTTGCCTATGGCGGCGGGGATTTGTATGGCGGCGGTTGTTTTTTTATTGTTACGACATTTTCAATGTATTATTTGGTAAACGTCATCGGGGTGCATCCCGCATTGGCTGGCTTAATTCCGGCAATCGGTAAGGTATGGGATGCGGTTTCCGACCCGATGATGGGGTATATTTCCGATAACACCCCGCGGACGAGGTTTGGCAAACGGCGCGTATGGTTTTTAGTTTCTATTCTTCCCATAGCCTTATCATTTATCCTTATTTGGTTTCCGATTACCATTGAAGGGCAAACAGGCAAGTTTATCTTTTATACCGTTGCTTATATCATCTTTTTTACGGTTTCAACCGTGTCTTATATTCCGTATGCAGCGCTCAGCGCCGAAATAACAAAAGATTTTTCTGAGCGGAATAAGCTGAACAGCACTCGACTGATGTTTTCGTTTGTTGCAACGTTGCTTGTCGGGGTGCTGGCGCAGCCTATTATTGACCATTTTAACGGAAGTGCTCAGGGGTATTTTATCATGGGATGCGTATTTGCACTCATTTTTGCACTCCCATGGATACCGCTTTATTTTGAAACATGGGAACTTCCTCAGAATGAATCCGCAGAAAAATCAACTCAATCGTTTATAAAAAATTTCTTATCGCTATTTCAAAATAGGTCATGTAGAATTCATATTGCGATGTACGTGTGTTCTTTCGGTGCGCTTGATATTTTTATGTCATTTGTACTTTTTTATATTGTCGACTATTTAAATAAGGGAAATATTTTTGTTATTGCCCAGGGGAGTCTTTTAATTGCTATGATGGTGATGTTGCCGGTGCATAGCTATTTTATCAACCGGAAAGGGCATAAGCCTGTTTACATTACAGCGCTTACCGTATTCATCCTCGCTATTTTATTGATGGGGCTTCATACTCCCACATCCAGCGGCGTGTGGCTAATATTGAACATGGTACTGATGGGAATAGGCATAGCAGCGAATAATTTAATTCCTCATCAACTGTTGCCGTTTATTTCCGATATAGACCGTGTGATGAGCGGTAAACAGCGTACGGGTACATATTCAGCGGCGATGACGCTTGCGCGGAAGCTGTTTTTAGGTTTGATTATCATGCCGACAATCGGTGTCGGGTTGAGCAAAATCGGATATAAAAATCCGGTGCCTTCAATTTTGACGCAGAGCCAATTTGCGGAAGCGGAAGCACTTTGCAAAAGTACGGCGACATCGTTTTCGAAAATAGAAAAATATTATGCTCTATATGAAGATGGCAATTTGCATTTGAAGTACGCCGGCAAAGATACGGACGGCATAATAAAAAGTATCTATAAGAAACACAAAGCCGTCGCGAGTACTGAAGTGATTTCTTTTTTTGAAAACACTGATTCTTTTACAGAGATTCCGACAAGTATATTTGATGATTTTATCCTACCGTCTTTCCATACTGCAGACTTTGCACAGGTCGATAATAAATTTCTTGTAGCGTCTTCGTACGAGAAAGAAGGTACCATGTATAAAAAAATAATTCCCATTGGTTTTTATACAAAACCCGATTTATATGATTTGAAAGTGTTATTGGATGCGATCGATTTTAAGTATTCGGGTATTGGTCAGGCGCAAAAGCCGCAGCAAAAACAGGAAACGCTCAATAAAATCAGATTGATGTTTATCGTGTTGCCTGTCTGTATGCTACTGCTTGGCATTTTGTTTGCTTCACAATTTAAAGTTACACCGGAGAATCATCAAATCATTTTAAACGAAATCAAACGCCTTGAAGCTGGCGGTAGCAAACAAGATGCCGATGAAAAGACAAAAGCTGTATGTGAGTTATTAATCGGGAAAAAGTATTGCTGAATGTCCGAATTTTCAAAATGAATATTCCGACATTCCTCAAACATGGAGTTATCAAAAGTGCTTCTATTTAGCTGCAATCTAGCAACAGGAGATACTATGCTTTCAAAACTTTTAAACCGTTCTGCAGGAATACTGCTCCATCCGACTTCCCTTCCGAGTAATGAAGGGATTGGCACACTAGGCAAAACCGCCTATAACTTTATCGATTGGCTTCACTCTGCGCACATACGACTATGGCAGGTACTACCGCTCAGTCCGACCGGTTACGGGGATTCTCCTTATGCGGCATTTTCGAGCTTTGCCGGGAACCCGCTGTTGATCGACTTGGAAACACTTTCGGAGCAAGGATATTTGACTGCCGATGATATCAAGCTGCCGGAGTACCTTTCTACAGATGGTAATATCGACTTCGGTTCGGTAGTCTATTGGAAAATACCGCTCTTAAAAAAAGCCGCATCAGCATTTCTTAACAGGATTAAAGACGGTAGTACCGCCGACACAGAATTGAAGGACGCATTCCGGCGTTTTCAAAAGGCGAATAAACATCTTGATGACTATGCGCTTTTCATGTCGATTAAAGAAGTATACGATGCGCAGGCAGTTCAAGAAGGTGTATCCGGAAAACTGTGGAACAACTATTGGCCGAAAGCCCTTGCCTGCCGCGACATGGAGACATTAAAACGTTGGGCGCAGGAACATCGGCATGAGATTGACCGATATAAGGTCATTCAATTTTTCTTTTTTGAGCAGTGGACGCGGCTTCGGCACTATGCAAACGAAAAAGGTATTTCGATTATCGGGGATATCCCGATTTTCGTAGCACCGGATTCTTCGGACGTATGGGCGAATCAAAAACTTTTCCAGCTGGATGAAAACGGCGTACCGACAGCGGTTGCCGGAGTACCGCCCGACTATTTTAGCGCAACGGGGCAGCTGTGGGGAAACCCGCTCTATAATTGGGAGGCGATGAAGGCCGATAAATACCGCTGGTGGATTGACCGCATTGACGCATGTTTGGAACTCGTCGATTATATTCGTATCGATCACTTCCGTGGTTTTGAAGCGTATTGGGCGGTACCCTTCGGCGCTCCGACTGCGGAAAAAAGGCGAATGGCTGCCCGGCCCCGATCATCATTTTTTTGAAGCGGTACAGCGCGCCCTACTCAAAAAGAACAGTGAATATGCCAAAGGTTTGCCGATTATTGCCGAAGACCTTGGGGTTATTACCCCCGCAGGTGGAGCGTCTCCGCGACGACTTCCATTTGCCGGGAATGAAAATCTTACAGTTTGCTTTTAGCGCCGCAGAGGTACGGGAAGTTGGCTTTACCGATGCCTTTTTACCGCACCGGTATACGCAAAACGCTGTCGTGTACACCGGTACTCATGACAACACTACATTGCGAGCATGGCTTGATACGCTTTCGCGGGATGATTTTGAAGTACTGCTGTTCTACCTCTATGGTGAAAGACCTGCCGTAGAATTGCTCGACGAGCTGTTTTCGGCGGAGCATACTGAAGCACGGAATAGTACGTCCGAACCGGCAGAGCATACCGCAGTACGGCACGGCACAGCCGATGCGGCGTCTCCTGCAGCAGATGATGGGACGGCTTTGCAAGCCGCTGCTTTTAAAGACGATCTCTGCGCCGAACTGATTAAGCAAGCGTTTTTCTCGGTAGCGGTTTTTGCCGTTATTCCGTTCCAAGACCTGTATGCGCTGGGAGCGGAAGCGCGCATGAACGAACCTTCTACCCTTGGAAAAAACTGGACATGGCGCATGCCGCGCGGTTTGCTTACCCCGGAATGTGCCGAATGGCTGAGCGATTTAGTTATCGCATCCGGGCGGTGCGGGATAAAATGGATATAGTAGAACAAAAAGGCAAAAATACATAGAACCCTTAAAATGTGTACTAATTTTTTAGACTGTGCTACGATAAGTCATCATGCTGAAGACTTTATCAAAAAGCCTGCGGGAATATAAACGGACATCTGTTATCGCAGTGCTGCTGACAATTACGGAGGTGGTGTTTGAAATTATCATCCCTTCCTGTATGGCGTATCTCATTGATTTTGGAATTGAAGCTGGTGCAATGCAAACGGTGTTCAAGTACGGGGCGGCGCTTTTGGTCTTTGCGCTTATTCAATTACTGACGGGGGTGTTTTCGTCGGTTACCGCAGCAAAGGCGTCAGCAGGTTTTGCGGCAAATCTGCGGCAGGATATGTACGACAACGTGCAGACTTTTTCTTTTTCCAACATCGACAAATTTTCACCGTCTTCCATTATAACGCGGCTTACCACCGATGTAACAAACGTGCTTAACTCCTATCAGATGCTGGTAAAACTTGCTGTGCGCGCACCCGGAATGATGATCTTTGCGATGATTGCATCGTTTAGAATCAGTACGAACATTTCTCTCATATTTCTCGGTATGATTCCGCTGCTGGGACTCGGTATCTTTCTTATTATCCGGAAGGTGCATCCGATATTTAGAACTGTTTTTAAAACCTACGATAAGCTCAACAATGTGGTGCAGGAAAACATACGCGGTGTCCGGGCGGTAAAATCCTTTAACCGGCAGCAGTACGAAATTACCAAGTTTGAAAACATTTCCGAATCGATTTACAAGGGCTTTTCAAAAGGGGAGCGGTACATTACGCTGATGATGCCGATGGCGCAGCTGTGTATTTATACCTGTATGATTTTGATTTCGTGGTTCGGTGCAAAGGAGATTGTTGCGAGCGGAAACAATGCTGCACAGGGGCTCACCACCGGATCGCTGATGGCGCTGTTTTCGTATGCCGCTCAAATTATGATGAGCTTGATGATGTTTTCGATGGTTTTTGTGATGATCACCATTTCCCGTTCTTCCGCAGACCGCATTGCAGAAATTTTAAATGAGCAGCCGGACATCACCAATCCTAAGCATCCCGTGATGGAGGTAAAAAACGGAGAGATATGCTTTACCAATGCCGATTTTATGTATACTGCGGATGCCGATAAAAAAGTAATCGACAATGCGAACCTTGTTATCCGGTCTGGAGAAACGGTGGGGATTATCGGCGGCACGGGTTCTTCCAAAACCTCCTTTGTACAGCTCATTCCCCGCTTGTACGATGTTACCTCCGGTTCGGTGAGCGTGGGCGGTGTGAACGTAAAAGACTACGATGTAAAAACGCTGCGGGATGCGGTAGCAATGGTCTTGCAGAAAAATGAGTTGTTCGCCGGTACGGTAAAGAGTAATTTGCAGTGGGGGAATGAACACGCAAGTGATGAGGAAATTGCGGAAGCGTGCCGCCTCGCCTGCGCTGCCGAATTTGTCGAAGCAATGCCGGATGGGTATAACTCCCGTATCGAGCAGGGAGGCGCCAATGTTTCCGGCGGACAAAAACAGCGGCTCTGTATTGCGCGGGCGCTGCTCAAAAAACCTAAAATTTTAATCCTGGATGATTCAACCAGTGCGGTAGACACCAAAACGGATGCGCTGATTCAAAAATCATTTAAAGACTTCTTACCCGACACAACAAAGATCATTATTGCGCAGCGGATTTCTTCCGTACAACATGCGGATAAAATTCTCGTATTCGACAACGGGGCAATTACTGCGGTCGGTACGCATGATGAATTGCTGCATACAAGCGCCATCTATAAAGAAGTCTTTGAAACCCAACAAAAAGGAACTGATGGTATCGCTCCAACGAGAATCGGAGGTTCCGATGTCTAATATGAAACCTGCTCACGGTGCAAAACCGGCAACAAACCCAACCGCAAAACCGGAAATGAAGCTTTCCATGCCGACCGTCAAACGGCTTCTTTCCTATCAGAAACAGTACAGGGGCATCCTTGCGGTTGTGACGGTCTGTATTTTATTAAGCGCAGGCGCAACCGCCGCCGCCTCTCTCTTCCTGCAGGTATTGATTGATCAGTATATTATGCCGCTGCTTGCACAAAGCACTCCGGTGTTTACCGGACTGTCGCGTGTACTGCTTTTGATGGCGGCGGTTTACGGCACCGGTGTCCTCTGTTCATGGATTTACAGCCGTTTGATGATCAATGTGGCGCAGCGGACACTCAAGCGAATCCGTGATGAGATGTTCGCAAAGATGCAGCGCCTGCCGATCCGGTATTTCGACACGCACACGCACGGTGATATTATGAGTCGCTACACCAACGACACCGACACACTCCGGCAGATGATTACACAGTCAATGCCGCAGTTTGTTTCTTCCGTGTGTACGATTATCGCCGTGTTCTGTGCGATGCTGTATCAGAGTGTGTACCTGACGGTCATCGTTGTCGCTTCCATCTTTTCTATTTTGAAAGTGATTAAGTTTGTCGCAAAAAAGAGCGGCTTCTATTTTGTCCGGCAGCAAGACACGCTCGGACAGCTCAACGGCTATGTTGAAGAGATGATAAACGGACAGAAAGTGATTAAAGTGTTCTGCCGGGAAGAAGCGGTAAAAGCTGAGTTTAAAGAAAAGAACGCCGCATGGCAGGAAAGCGCCGCAAAAGCAAATGCGTATGCAAATATCATCATGCCCTTTATGAATGCGCTGGGATATTTTCAGTATGTGATTGTCGCGCTTGTCGGTGCGTGGTTTGCCATTGCAAAAATTCCCAATCCGACTATCGCCGGTATCAACACGCTAACGCTCGGCACCATCGCTTCATTTTTAACGCTGTCGCGGAGCTTTACCAATCCCATTTCTCAGCTATCCAATCAGCTCAATTCGGTGATCAATGCGGTTGCAGGAGCCTCGCGGATTTTTGCGCTGATGGACGAAGCGCCGGAGGAAGATGCCGGTACCGTTACGCTTGTCAACGCACGGGAAGAAGCAGGTACCTTGTCCGAAGCGGCGGAACACACGGGTGTATGGGCGTGGAAGGAAATACGTGAAGACGGCACGGTTTCTTTAACCCGACTGACCGGCAAGGTGATTTTTGAACATGTCGATTTCGGTTATAGCCTTGAGAAAAACGTGCTGAAGGACATAAATCTTTTTGCGGAGCGCGGACAAAAGGTTGCATTTGTCGGCGCGACAGGTGCGGGTAAAACAACGATTACCAATTTGATCAACCGCTTCTACGATATTAACAGCGGGACTATTACCTACGACGGCATACCGATTACCCGCATTAAGAAAGAAGCCCTGCGGCGTTCGCTCGGTATCGTATTGCAAGAGGTGAATTTATTTACCGGCACTATTATGGAAAACATTCGCTTCGGTAACTTGGATGCCACCGACGAACAGTGTATCGCAGCGGCAAAACTTGCCAATGCGCACAACTTTATTATGATGCTGCCCCACGGATATGACACGGTTATTGAAGGCAACAAAAACTCCCTTTCGCAAGGGCAGCGGCAGCTCTTATCCATCGCCCGCGCCGCAGTCTCCGACCCGCCCGTTATGATATTGGATGAAGCAACCTCTTCAATCGACACAAGAACCGAAGCGCTTATTCAGAAAGGTATGGATAGGCTGATGGAAGGCAGAACCGTTTTCGTCATCGCCCACCGCCTTTCCACCATCATGAACTCCGATGTTATCATGGTCTTGGATCACGGCGAAATTATCGAACGTGGCACACACGAAAGCCTTATTGCTAAAAAGGGTATGTATTATCAACTTTATACGGGAGCCTTAGACTTTGACAAATAGGCGGGCATCTGCGTTGTCGCTTAACAAAAAACACTCCTCGACGTACAACAAGTACGACTGCGGGTGTTTTTTGTACGCTCCTAGCATCTGCTCCACCTATTTGTCAAAGCGCTGGTTAGGGCCGGGGTATCTCCTTCATCGCTTCTGTTTAAATCAGTGGCATCCTTGCCGCTGCTGAAAATCCTCAACGTATCAGTACCGCCACGGCTGGCGGTGTTTCTAAACAGCAGCAAGTTTTTCACTAGAAAAACTTGTCGTTGAAAAGCGTACACGGAAGTACGCTTTTCAACAGGCCTGCGGTTAATTTATGCTCGCGCCTATTTGTCAAAGCGTTGGCTATACAAAACCGCCATGGACGGCGGTGGTTCCAAGCAGTAGCGAGATTTAGGCTATGCATAAATCTCGACGTTGAACAGTGTACACGGACGTACACTGTTCAACAGGCTATTTGTCAAAGCGCTGGTTAAGGGCGGGCATCTCCTTCATCGCTTCTGTTTAAATCAGTGGCATCCGTGCCGCTTCTGAAAATCCTCGACGTATCTCAGAAGCGACACGGATGTCGCTGGTTCCATACAGTAACAAGTTTGCAATGCAAACTTGCAGCCCAAAAATGGGCAAGGATGTCCATTTTTGGGCGAGGATGTCCGTGGTTCTAATCAGCAGCGTGTTTGCGCTGCAAACACGTAGGTAGCAAATGTACAGGGATGTACATTTGCTACCGTGCCTGCGGGTGTTGTTTATTCAGCGCCTTGTATCCGGCACCACTATTTTCAAAAGGCTTACGGCAAGAGGTATTCAGTACCGCCACGGATGGCGGTGGTTCTAAGCAGTAGCGATGTTTTTGTGTAGCAAAAACTCGCGTTCAAAAATTGACAAGGAGGTCAATTTTTGAACTTGCCATGGAGGGCGGTGGTTCCACGCGGTAGCGAGATTTGGGCTATGCACAAATCTCGTCGTTGAACAGTGTACACGGACGTACACTGTTCAACAGGCTATTTGTCAAAGCACTGGTTAGGGGCAAACCGTAACAACCTACCGTCGTGCGCGCAACGAATTGCATACGGCAAGGAGTGCGACGCCGACATCGGCGAACACCGCTGCCCATAAACCGATAATACCCAAGGCGCCGCCTGCCAAAAAGGCGATTTTAACAACAAATGACATAACGATATTTTGTTTGACGATTTGCCGTGTAAAGCGTGCCGACTTGATTGCCTGCGGAATAAGCTGCGGGTTATCGGTCATAAGAACGACGTCGGCGGCTTCGATTGCGGCGTCGCTGCCGATTCCGCCCATCGCGATACCCACATCCGCGCGGGCAAGGGCGGGCGCATCGTTAATTCCGTCCCCGACAAACACGCAGACGGCGCGGGCATTGCCTTTCTTCCGCTCGTCGCTGATTGCTTCAAAGCGGGCGACCTTTTCATGCGGCAAAAGCTCGCTGCTGCAGCGGTCAAGCTGCAATTCGGCGGCTATTTTTTCGCCCGTGCGTTTCGTATCGCCGGTCAGCATCTCAAGATATCCGACGCCGGCACCGCGCAGTTCCCGTATTGCCTGTGCGGATTGCGGTTTAATGCTGTCACTGCAAATAATACAGCCGGCATAACGCCCGCCGTAGGAAAGGAATACCTTTGTTCCTTCGATTTGGGCGATGGAAGCAGGCTGTTTTTCCGCATCACCGAAGATGAACAGCGCGGAACCGGCCGCAAGTTCCTGTCCGTTTCGCAGCATTTTAACACCGGAACCGGCTTTTTCCGTGTATTGCCGGAGTTCGGCAGCTTCTTTTTCAAACACGGCTGTTTTTTCTTTGCCGAGCCGCCCTTGAATAGCGCCTTTTATCGCAACGGCAATCGGATGGCCGGAATGATACTCGGCGATATAGGCAAGCTCAAGCAATTCCTCCGTGCTGAATTGTTCGGCAGGAAGAATATGCTGTACCGTTAAAACACCGGCCGTCAGTGTGCCGGTTTTGTCGAATACAACGCTGTCCGTTTTGGCAAGCGAGTCGATAAAATCTGCGCCTTTTATCAATATACCCTTTTTTGCCGCGCCGCCGAGTCCGCCAAAGTAGCCGAGCGGAACGGAGATAACAAAGGCGCATGGGCAAGAGATGACGAGGAATACCAATCCGCGTGAAATCCACGGAACAAAGGCGCTCCACGAAAGCGGGCTGCTATATACAGCCGAAAGTACAAGCGGCGGAAGGAGCGCCAGCACGACTGCACCGATCGTTACAATCGGCGTGTATACCCGCGCAAAGCTCGAAATAAGCCGCTCCGTTTTTGCCTTGCGGTCTTGCGCATGTTCCACCAACTGCAGCATTTTGGCCGCAGCGGTATTTTCCGCCGCTACGGTGGTTTTAATCACCGCAAGCCCGTCCGTATTGACGAATCCTGCCAGTACCGTACCGCCTTCTTCAATAAAACGCGGAACACTCTCTCCCGTCATCGATGAGGTGTCAAAAGAACACGCTCCTTCGACCAGTATCCCGTCAAGCGGAACCTTTTCTCCCGGTTTTACAAGGATCAGCGTACCGATAGGAACATCTTCCGGAGCTACAATGTCAGGATCATCCCCTTCATGATGATGCCCGCAGCAGCACTCTTCGGCATGATTATGCGTATGTTCGTGATGATGTCCTTCGCCGTGCTCATGTTCGCGCTCGCATTCTTCATGTTCATGATGATGTTCATGGCCATGCTCGTGTCCGCATTCGCAGTTTTCCGAATGACTATGGTGATGTTCACCGTGTTCGTGCCCGCATTCGCACATCTCGGCGTGAATGTGCTCATGACTGTGATGGTGATCATCATCTTCATGTTCATGACCGCAACAACTATGTGCATCGCTGTGTCCCGATTCGGAGTCGGCAGGATTACGGTAGAGCCGGACAAATTCGGGACGCAAATCCATCAAGTTGGTAATGGAACGGCGGGACTGTTGAACGGCGGCCGCTTGCAGCAGCTCACCCAAGTTGTAAAACAGCATAACGGCGGCGCCTTCCGACCACTCTCCGAGTATGAATGCACCGAGTGTCGCAAAGGTCATCAAAAAGTTTTCGTCAAAAATACTTCCTTTACCGATGGTCTTTAGCAAGGTTTGAATAACTTCCAGTCCCGCAGCAAGCCACGAACCGACAAAAAGCAGTGATGAAAGTGCAATGGAGTAAGAAGCGCCGCTGAACTGAACGGTCATTTTGAAAGGTTCGGAAGCAATTTTCAATACAATCCCGGCGATAAAAAACACCGCCGCTACACTAAATCGGATAATATCGTGTTTATCCCACAAACTGTCATGATGATGTTCATCATGATTATGTGTTTCGTGTATATGATTACATGCCATACAACTACAAGCCATCTTACCTCCTATAAAAACTTTTGCAGGATGTTTAAACATCCGAAAAGGTTTTTAGTCGTGCGCGTTACGCGCACATGTAAATAATCAAGTTTGCAGCGCAAACTTGAGACAAAAAGCGCTGGCGATATTTTAGACAGCGTTTTTTGTCATCTCTCCTCCTTCGGCTCAGCGGCCTTCCAGAATATGCTCCATGCCGACGCTGTATAAGATGCCGACATGATTGTCCTCTATAGAATAGTAGATTTGTTTTCCCACCCGCCGCGAACGCACTATTTTTGCTTGTCTGAGGATACGCAGTTGATGAGAAATTGCCGAAGCGGATATTTCAAGTACCTCCGCAATGTCGGCAACGCACAGCTCACCCGCCATTAACGCGGATACAATCTTGATACGGGTCGAATCACCGAAATTCTTAAAAAAATCACTCAATGCGGTCATCGTGTCCTCGTTGGGGATCTTTGAGCGTGCATGAGCTACGGCATCGGGGTTAAAATACTCTGCCGCTTCGTCACTCATCGGTTCTTCTTGGTTTTCCATTGTGCGGCCTCCTTACGTCAAGGGCAAACGTTGTAGGCATTTTTTGCCCTGTTCAGTTCGTTTAAATCACTCTGCTTATTCAAATGAGCAAGACAGGTGTTATATTAAACAAATATATGAACAGATGTTCAATTGTCAGTTTGATTATATGTGTAGGTGAGGATGCTGTCAAGATCCTATCTTTTGAAAATATGTGGGTATCTCTATTTTCAAAAGATAGGAAAATATTTAAAATATTACTGATATGTTTACCTGTCTGCTGTAAAAAGGGGGAATAATGGCTGTTAAAATAGTGCTTCCGTTTTTGTATCTCGGGTTCGGTTTTCTTGTGGGAAAAGCGCCGATCGATATAAAAAAGCAGACGGCATATTTGCTTACCAGAGTAATTATTCCGCTGATCATTATTTACAATATTTCAACGTGCCGTGCCGACTTATTTGTCAGCATATTCGCTATGATTATTATGATGACGGTAATGATGTATATGAGCCGGCTTTTTAGCGCCGATGCCGTCGAACAGTTATGTTTTTTCTATTTAAATATCGGGTGGCTTTCATTGCCGATTGTTGCAACGGTATGGGGAGACAGTGCTGCGACCGCCGTGCTCTCGCTGTATATCGGCAACTCTCTTTTCGGAAATTCCATCGGCGCCGGTATGTTGATCAATAACGGCGCTGCAAAGGTCGATATAAAACGGACGCTGAAATCTCCGCCCGTGGCTGCGCTCATTATTGGCATTATCTGTATTCCTTTCGGGGATAGTATCAAACTCTATTTGCCGCCCTTATATCGAATACTTAAATTAGTCATGAGTATTTTAGGAATGGGTGTACTCGGTATGTGGCTTGCAAAGATTAAGCTTGAAATCAAGGATTTAAAACTAACGCTTAAACTGGCGATAATGCGGGCTCTTACAGTCTGCTGTCTAATGACGCTCTTTATCTTTATTGCGGGGCTGCTGCACTTGGGATTAATAACCGCCAACAAGCAGGCGTTGTATATGATCTGTATCTTGCCGCCTGCCGCCAACATTATCGTGCTTGAAACACATTACTGCCATACGGGGAAATCTGCGGGACTTACCGCGTGGGGAACGCTGTTAAGCTTAGTGCTTATCCCGATATATATTGTGGTAACAAAACTGCTGTTTTAAACCATGACAATCGCATCAGGCTGTTTTTTTAATTGTCCTGCAGAAGCGGTTACGCCGTTTCCCAGTTTTTGACGTATCCTTCCAGTTCGTCCAGCATTGCAAGAATGATGGCTTTATTTTTTTCAGAATACATTTCAGCCTCTTTCTCCAGCTTTTTAAAAAACGGGAGCAATGAAGTAAGCTTCGCTATCGGTACCTTGGTCGGATGGTACTTTATCAACACACTTCCGGTAACGGGATTATGTTCAATCTCTTTGATGATTGATGAAAGCGCCGGAGCTTTCAGGATGGATAATGCCCGCTCGGTGATTGCGGTGTCTTTAAAGACAGGCGCCCTCAGCCGTATGCGACCGGGAAAAAAGCCGGTAATCATCGCGCGTCCTTTAACAACTTTTGCATGGATTCGATACTGACGGCAATGGTCAGCGAATTATGCAGCGTCGCCGCGAGTGCGGGTGGGATAAGACCGAACATACCGGCAAACAAGAGCAGTGAATTGCCGCCGATAATCAGCTTGTTGTTTTTATCTATCCGTGACAGCGTTTTTTGACCGAGCTTCCGCACCGTAATTAAACCGGAAAGTCCGTCGTCGGCCAATACGATATCGGCAGTATCGCCTGCGATGGAAGAACTGTTGCCCATCGCAATGCCGACATCCGCGGCGGAAAGTGCAGGCGCGTCGTTGATTCCATCACCAATCATAATTACCTTATGTCCGGCATTTCGTGCTTCTTGCACATACCGCACCTTATCTTCCGGCAGCGTCTGCGCATGATATTCCGTGATACCGGCCTGAGCTGCAACCTTTGCAGCCGCTTGTTCGGCATCTCCTGTAATCATAACGCAATTGCGTACACCCAAGTGTTTCAGCTCGGAGATGGTTTCTGCAGTACCTTCCCGGGCGGGATCTCCAATAGTCAAAATACCGGCGAGCTGTCCGTCAACCGCTAAATAGAGTAATGAATAGCCTGATTTTTCCGCAGACTTCTGCACGCGGGCTATTGCTTTGGTGGTCGGAACTTTTTCATCTTCAAAAATAAAATGAGCGCTTCCGATACAGAGCCGTTTGCCTTCTAACGAGGACGCGATACCGTGTGCGACAATGTATTCTACCTTCGCATGACGCTCGGGATGGACAAGGTTTTGTTCTTGAGCGGCTCGTACCACGGCTCTCCCCAACGGATGCGGAAAATGTTCCTCAAGGCACGCAGCGAGCCGCAATGCTTCGTCTTTTGTAAAGGAACCGAATGGGTGCACTCCGGTTAAGACAGGTTCCGCATAGGTAAGTGTCCCCGTTTTATCGAAGATAACGGTATCGGCAAGCGCCGCCGCTTCCAAATACTTTCCGCCTTTTACGGAAATGCCGTGCTCCGCCGCTTCCTTCATTGCGGAAAGAACGGCGATAGGAGCGGCCAGTTTCATCGCGCAGGAATAATCGACCATCAATGTTGCAACGGTTTTGGTGATATTCCGCGTAAATAAATAGGTTAAACCGGTCAACAGGAAATTAAAGGGCACTACTTTTTCTGCGATACGTTCCGACCGTTTCTGAGCGGCGGCTTTTAAGGATTGCGAGCGGTCGATCATCGCGATGATATTGTTTACTTTTGTTTCAGAGCCGACCGTGCGTACGCGGATGTATAGCTCACCTTCCAGCAAAATAGTCCCTGCAAAGACAGTCGTGCCACTCTTTTTTTCTACCGGCAGCGATTCACCGGTGATGCTCGCCTGATTCACGAGCCCTTCACCTTTTTCAACATTCCCGTCTGCGGGGATTTGGCTGCCGGCGCGGACAACGACGAGGTCATCTTTTTTAAGTGCGGAAGGAGGAATTGTTCGTTCTTCATTTCCTTCGATAAGATGTACCGGCTCGTTTGAAACCAAAAGCGTTTGCGCCAGATTATTGTACGATTGCCGACGGGTCAGCTCTTCAATTTCTTCTCCCATATCGAGCAACGTTGCTACAAAACGAGCAGTCTGCGCCTTACCGTCAAGAACTGCAACTGTCAGCGCCGTTGCATCGAGTAAATCCGTGCTAAAGAATTTTCCTGCAAAGATGGACTGCGTCGCTTTCATAATGCGCGGCACAATTCTTTTGTAGAGCAACAGGTTGCGTATCGGCATCGGGAGAAGTGCTCGTACGGTAACGTCAAAGAGCGTGGAGGCGAGCACATCGAAGATGCTTTCAGGCATCGGGACTTTTGCAACGGAGTCAAGCAGGCTTTCATCGGACAGGTATTTATCGGAAAGGACTCGGAATAAGGCGAGCACCTCAGCTTCCGAAAGGGTCTTTATGTCGTAATAAACCAAAAAAGATGCGACTTTGGGATTAACTTGAATGTCGGTTATTCCTTCTTGCACCGCGATGAGTGTCTGCGCAAGAATAGCTTGCCGCGGCGAAATTTCAACCGCATTGTAGTGCAGTCTTATTCTGCCGGGCAGAGAGTGTTTAACGGTTACGTTCATTGATAAATTGATAAAAAGTTCTTATGCGTTTTGCGATTGGTTATATGCAGCTTCGGCCGCGATATCCTGTGCGTCCTCTTTCACCGATTCCATAAAGGCAACCGCATCCTGTTTGAGCTGCATACCTTTTTCCGTAACGGCTACACAGGCCTTGCGGAATGCCGGAGTCCGAATAAGAGCAGCTGCAGCCAATCCCGCTGCAACACCTACACCGAATGCAACCCATTTATTGGAAAACATATCCTACCTCACTTATTTCATATTTAAAATCTGCCGTCAGTTTTGCTGATAAGGCATTTTATATTTCCACGATACCAGTTTTTGTTGAAAAACACAATAAGATGCGTTTGTTCTATAATCAGAGCCGCTCCCCTATCTTTTCCGGTTAGATTTAACGTGATACAATGCGTATTCTTGACACGTAGTAGTAATATATGATAGTATACCCTCCGTCAACTTTCCCCGGTTGTGTAATGGTAGCACCGCAGATTCTGGTTCTGCTTGTGGGGGTTCGAATCCTCTCTGGGGAATGTGCCGAAAACCTCTAAAAATAATCATTTTTAGAGGTTTTTGCTTAGTAAAGCACCCGATGCTCTGTTTTAGTCCCTTCGTCTATCGGTTAGGACATGAGATTCTCAATCTTAAAAGACGGGTTCGATTCCCGTAGGGACCGGTCTCTTCCTATCGTATTGTTGCATATCAAATTCGGTTATATATGCAAACCTCATCATTTTTTCTATAATACTTTTATGAAAAAATTTACCGGTTTACCTGTCTGTGGTGGGCTTGTTGTGGGGCGGATTGTGTGCATCCCGGAAAAAGCCGTACAAACGGCGCCTGTTTACACAATTACTGCACAAAATATTAAATCCGAACAAGAGCGGTTGCGCACTGCGGTGCAAGCTGCCCAAGAGGAGCTGAGGCAGGCGCTTATCGAATACCGGACGGCAGATGCTGACACTAAATCCCCCGAGCAGACTATTTTGGAAACCCATCAGGCAATGCTCGCTGACGAAGAGTTTATCCGTGCAATTTATGCAGAAATTGAAACTTCGCTGATGAATGCCGAATCGGTACTCAAACGGAAATTGGATGAAGTTATAGCCATGCTAACCGCCTCGGGTGACAGCTATCTGTGCGAACGGGCGGTCGATATTCAGGATGCATATGAACCGGTTTTTTCTTATTTAAATCCCCAACATAAGCAGACTCCCTCTCGGTTTGTAGGGGTATTGCCTGACTCTTTGCTTGCGGCGCGGGCGTTCAAGCCATCCGAAGCGCTCGAAATAAAAAAACTTGCACCCTGTGGAATTATTATGGAAGAAGGGGGTGCGACCAGTCATATTGCGATTATGGCACGAGCGTGGAATATTCCGACGCTGATTGCCGTTCAGGGACTTATGGATTCGGCAAAGAGCGGAATGTATGCCGTGCTGGATGCTACGAATGGGACGTTGACTTTGGAACCTAATGCGAAAACTATTGCACAAATGGAAGCCGTTGGCAGCGACCGGATTGAAGCACCCGGAGAAGAGCAGGATTATACGCAAGTGTATACGCAAGACGGTATTCCCGTTCATTTGAGCGCAAACATCGCACTTACAGAGGAATCAGAACTGCCGTTCGTGCAGAACGCCGCCGGAATCGGGCTCTTTCGGTCTGAGTTCTTGTTTTTAGGAACTCAAGATATTCCCGATGAAGAGCATCAGTACACAGCATACCGTACCGTTTTGGAACGAATGGGCTCAAAGCCGGTGCTGATCCGCACCTTTGATGCCGGCGCCGACAAGATGCTGAAAGAGCAGGAAAATCTTTTGGAGCGAAATGCGCTGCTCGGTTGGCGAGGAATCCGGTATTGTCTAGATCGTCCCGAAATTTTTAAGCCGCAGCTGCGGGCGCTGTTACGGGCAGGTTGTGCCGGCAATCTGCATATTCTTCTTCCGATGATATCCTGTAAAAAAGAAATCACCGCGGTGCGGAATTTAATCAAAGAGATTGAGCAGGAGTGTGAACAGAATCGGATACCGTATAAGAAAGATATTCCGGTGGGCATTATGATCGAAGTTCCTTCCGCCGCAATCTCTGCCGACTTGTATGCACCGGCCGTTGACTTCTTTTCTATCGGCACCAACGATCTTATTCAATACACGATGGCAGCGGATCGGGAAAATCAAACCATTGCGCATTTAGCCGACTGTTTTCAGCCCGCAGTGCTGCGGCTTATCCGGCACGTTATCAAGGCGGAACCGCTTCTGCACCGCACCGGTGATTCGCGCGGCGGATTTGTGTCCATGTGCGGAGAGATGGCTTCTAATGCGGAGGCAATTCCGCTCTTACTTGGGATGGGCTTGCGGCGGTTCAGCATGGCAGCGCAAAAAATCCCTGAGATTGCGCAGCGGATTGAATCTATCCGGATTTCCGATGCGGAGGCTCTCTGCGAAGCTGTCAGCCGGCTGGATACCGCTGAAGAAATCCGTCGCGAAACAATGAAGCGCTTTCCGCTGTAGGGCAGCACGGTAAATAGACAGGCTTGGTAGAACCGTGAGGGTGCAGCGTATTTACAAGAGACTACTGATCGTAAACCGTCCTTCTATGGCCGACAGTTAGAGCAAGAATAACAAGTTCATTGTCTTGTATCGCACATATCAGCCGATAATCTCCTATTCTGTATCGCCACTGTCCGCTTCTATTTGCTGTGAGTCCTTTGCCATGTACGCGCGGATTTTCCGAGCCTTCAAGGTTCTTATCAATCCATGCAGCTATCATGCGTTGCGTATATTTATCCAGTTTTTTAAATTCTTTATCAAATCGAGCAGTCGTTTCAACCCTGTACATTACAAACCTAACTCTTTCTTGAGTTCAGAAAATGGACGGCTTTTTTTCCCGGTACTCACATATTCTTGATATGCCTCCGCAGCAACAGTAATATCATATTCATCTTCAATTTTTTCAAACAATGCATTCTTAAAAGCTTCTCCCAATGATACCGAATGCAGTTTTGCATAGCTATTCGCAATAGCTCTTTCTGCTTCTGTCAACCGTATTGAAAACGCCATACTATCACCTCCTCAACGTAGGATATTGTACTATATTGATTCAATTTGTCAATATTTTTGACAGTAGGTATCAGCAAGGAGGTCAATTTTTGAAAGCAAGTTTTTGGACAACCTCGAACATCCTGATGGGTGCTTGAGAGAGCTGCGGTAATTTTCTATAATTGCAATCCGGTAAGTGTGTAAGGAAATATAATGAGCAAAAATCACAGGATAGATGTCGCCAGAGACGATGAGGCATTCGATGTAGATACGGCCATGTATAGTGATACGGATGCGAACATAGAAGCTGCGGGTGCGGAATTCGACTACCGCAAAAAATATGAGAACACGCCGCTTGTGGTGATAGCAGGGCGTCCGAATGTCGGGAAATCTACCCTGTTCAATCGCTTTTTGCGGAAGCGCCGCGCCATTACCGATCCGACGCCCGGCGTAACCCGCGACCCCATCGAGGCACAGGCAATTATCAACGGGAAACCGGTACGGCTGATGGACACGGGCGGTTTTAAGCTGACCCGCAGCGGCGACGAAAAAGAAGACCAGATGGATGAGCTGGTTATAGAAAAAACGCAGGAAGCGCTCCGCCGTGCCGATAAAATTCTTCTATTATTAGAGGCCTCTGCACCCACTGCGGAAGACGAAGAGTTTATCCGCTTTCTGCGTCCCTATTGGGGTAAGCTCATCACTGCGGTGAATAAAACCGAAGGCGGGCGCGGCGAAGCGGAAGCCTATAACTACCTCAGCTTCGGCTTTCCGACACTCTTATGTATCAGTGCCGAACATGGGGATAACATCATGCCGCTTGCCGAAGAGATAACCAAGGGCTTGGACTTTTCGCGTGTACGCGAAGCGCCCGCCGACACTGCGATCCGCATCGCACTCATCGGTAAGCCGAATACCGGCAAGTCCACACTCAGCAACTACCTAACTAAGACTTCCGCATCGATTGTGTCGGAGATTGCCGGTACAACGCGCGATGTGGTGGAAGGAGAGTTTTTCTATAAAGACAGACAGTTTATCATTCAGGACACTGCCGGGATTAGGCGCAAGGCAAAAGTAAAAGAGGATATCGAGTATTACTCGGTTGTCCGCGCGATGAAGAGCTTGGAACATGCCGACATTGTCTTTCACCTGATCGATGCGGAGGAAGGGCTCACCGAACAGGATAAAAAGATCATCGTGCAGGCGACCAAGCGGGGACTGGGTGTTATCTTTGTGTTGAATAAATGGGATTTGGTGAAAGGCGAAAAAAAATTCCACGATGCGGAGCAGCATATCAAGATTATGTTCGGCAAGATGGAATATGCGCCGATTGTTCCCGTTTCCGCACAGAAAGGGAGCGGCATTCCCGACCTGCTCAACACCGCGCTGGAACTATTCGACCAACTGACAAAAAAGGTAGAAACCTCTGCGCTCAACCTCGCGCTCAAGGACTGGCTTGAGGCGGTACCACCTCCGCATGGGCAGCGCAATTCTTTCACGCTCAAGTATATGGTGCAAACCTCCGCACGGCCGGTTGAGTTTTTAATCTTTGCAAATAAACCCGACCTTGTCTCGGAATCCTATCTCCGGTACATCACCAATCGGATACGGAAAGACCTCGGCTTTAGCTCAATCCCCTTTTTAGTACGGGTAAAGGGTAGTCGGGTAAAATGGGAAGACCGGGTAAAACCGTGACAGGCTTTTCCATCGGCGAAGTTGAAAAGATAACCGGTATCAAGGCGCATGTTCTCCGCTACTGGGAACAAACGCAGCCCTTTTTGCGTCCGCAAAAGGATGAGCAGGGCAGGCGGCTGTATACCGATCATCACCTCGATTTAATCTTCCGTATGAAGTATCTGATTGAGGTGCGAAAGTTTACGCTTGAAGGTGCAGGCCGGCAGCTCCTCTCCGATCTTTCCGACAAGGGCGGGAGCAGCCGGATTACGGAGCTTTCCGGTATCCGCAGCGAATTACTCGATATGTATCGACTTTTGCAAGGAAGTAAAAATGTGTTTAAGCCGATATCTGAAGATTAACAAGCAAGTCCAGGCAATGCCTTGACGAGAGATAGAAATTCGCATAAGCTATTGAGGTGGAGGTTTGTCCGTGTTGAAGCTAAAAGCTCCCTTAATCATTGCCGGTACAACATGTGTTTTATCTATGCTTATCGGACTGATAAGTGGGGTTCGATTCTTACATATTTTGGGAAGAGGGCTTATTGCCGGTGTAGGAGCAGGAAGCTTTGTGTTCTGTGCACGGATTCTTTTAAAGCGATTTATCCCCGACCTTTTTGCACCTCCTGTTTTATCGGATATCGCTGAAACGGCAGATAGCTCTTCCGGATCAAATATTAATATTACCCTTGATGACGACTTGACGGCAGTAGCTCCTGCAACAGCAGGAGGTAATATGGAAACTTCTGCAACACCGAGCGCCACAGCGGGAGCGCAGGCAGAGTCTCAAAGCTCGGAGGCGTTTTCTGATGATTCTGCTACGGGCTCTTCAGATAACGATACTATATATGAAACGCCTGTAGATTCCGATTCTTCCCCTCTTTCTTTTAGCGATAGCTCTGAAGGTGATGGTGGCTTATCGGATTTACCTAATATGGGCTCATTTATAGATGATGATTTTGATGAAAATATCGATGATAGTGTACAACCGGATAGTAGCGGCTTTTCTATGACCGGTATTCAGACCGGCGGTACTGATAGTAAAGTAATGGCTCAGGCAATTAGAACCGTTTTAGCAACTGAGGATTAGAGGGTGGATGTTGATATAGTATGGGAAATATCAGTTTAGACACGAGACCGGAAGATGAGCTTTGGCTTGAGTATAAACATACACAAGACCCACAGCTTCGTGAGTTTTTTATTATAAAATACGCACCTCTTGTAAAATACGTTGCCGGTAAGGTTGCCGTTGGTATGCCGAATAATGTTGAGTTTGATGATTTAGTCGGGTACGGCGTATTTGGTCTGCTGGATGCTATCGATAAATATGATCCCGAAAAGAATGTGAAATTTAATACTTATGCAGTGACGCGGATCCGCGGCGCTATTTTTGATGAATTACGCTCAATTGATTGGGTTCCTCGTTCGGTACGTCAGCAATCCCGTGAAATTGAGGAAGTAATAGCGGATTTGGAAGCTCGGTTAGGGCACGGTGCGACCGATTCGGAAATTGCCGAAGCACTTGGCATGAGTGTCGAAGAATTCCATCAAGTTTTATTAAAAATTTCAGGTACCAGTATCATCTCCCTTACCGATTTACGGTTTGGGTCGGATGATTCCGAACAGACGCCTGTTGTAGACAGTATTGAAGCGCCGGCTTCGCTTAATCCCGATGTCATTGTAGAACGAGAAGAAATGAAGCGAATTATCGTGGATGCAATTAACGAACTTCCCGATAGAGAAAAAAAAGTATTAATCATGTATTATTATGAGGATATGACATTACGGGAGATTGGGAAAGTATTAGAGGTAACCGAATCGAGGGTGTCTCAGATTCATACCAGTGCAAACCTAAAACTTAAAGCAAAATTGAGCAATATTCGTAAGGGTATCCGTTAGGAGCGTTGCTATGATACATTTTGAACAAATTCGGGAGCAGATGAAGGAACAGTACGAAAAGGATTCCTCCCGTTTTTTTGTTGAAGTTACAGGGCAAACCCTCGAAGAAGCAATTGACAATGCTGCCGTCGAGCTCGGTTTACGCCGCTCCCTTATCGACTATGAAATTTTACAAAAAGGGGCTTCAGGTTTTTTTGTCTTAAACCCCAAAGAATGGAAAATTCGTGCTTACGAAGCACACAAAGTGCGTAAACCTAATGTTCATGCGGAGGTCGCTGCTGGCCTCAGTACGGAAGAATTACCGGAAGAAAATATGGATAGGGACGGAGCTGCGTATGTATTCTGCGCGCCCGACGGTGTATTCCTGAAAGTTACGCCACCCATCGGTAACGGCAGAAAAGTAGCGCTTGCCGATGTCGTGGAACGAATACGCGATAGAAATGTGGCTGTCCCGCCGGATGAAATTTTAAAACCGATTGTTAAAGCCTGTGCGGATGAATATGTCAGAATAGGACATTATGAATATGTGCCCGGTAACGATGCGCTGATGTCCGTTGAAATCAGCGATGACGAGATGAAAGCATATCTTTTTGTGTCTCCACCGATGCCCGGCGGCGCCGATGTGTCGGCAGATATGATTATCACCTTCTTATCAAATAATCGTGTCATTTCAGGTGTTAATGAAAAAAGAGTTAAACAATTCCAAGATAGTCCCGTATATCGTGAAAATTATTTAATCGCAGAAGGAACGCCGCCGCAAAAAGGCGCCGATGCTAAGATCCTTTTCAATTTTGAAACCGATAATACGCAGCTGCGCCTAAAAGAAAACAAGAGCGGGCAGATTAATTTTAAAGAGCTCAATCTTATTCAAAATGTCATTGAAGGGCAGCCGCTTGCCCAAAAGGTTCCTGCTGAAGAAGGGAAAAGCGGAAAAACCGTTACCGGAAAATACCTACCCGCTGCATCCGGTAAAGATATAGCTATCCCATTGGGAAAAAATACTCGATTAGCCGAGGATAATCTGACGGTTGTTGCCGAAACGAAAGGTCAAGTTTTGCTGATAAAAAACAAGATCAATGTCGAGCCGATTATGACGATCGAAGGTAATGTGTCGATCAAGACCGGGAATATCGTGTTCCTTGGTACGGTATTTGTTAAGGGAAATGTTGATGACGGCTTCTCTATTAAGGCTGCGGGTAACATCGAAGTAAAAGGTACTGTCGGAAAGGCATCGTTGGATGCGGAAGGTGATATCGTCGTCAGTCAAGGTATTGCCGGGAAAGAAGGTGGGCATATCCGTGCGGGTAAGTCGATATGGTCTAAATTCATCCAAAATATCGAATTGGTAGAAGCGGGAGATATGGTTATCGTATCGGACGGTATCTTAAATTCAAAAATTATTGCTAATCATAAAGTTATTTGCCGTGGAAAGCGTGCTGATATCATCGGTAGTCAAGTAACCGCGTGCGAGGGGGTGTATGCTCGAAATCTCGGTAGCCCTGCAGGCGGTTCTGATACGGTTATCAGTGTCGGCTTCGATCCACGCAGCAAGGAGCGACTTGTCATACTAGAGAAAAATCTGCTTGCTTCCGAGAAAGCGCTCACAGCCTTAAAGCTCGATTTAAAATCGCTTGAAGGGCAAAAAAAGATTCTCAAAGAGCTCTCCGAAGAGAAAGAAGCATTGCTTAAAAGGAAAAAAGAGTTACGCTATATTAACGAAACGGAAATTAAGGAGCTGCGAAACGAAATAGAACGGATACGAGATTATCTTGCTGCGCTAAAAACGGATGGACGGGTTTCTGTTTCAGGTAATATTTATACCGGTGTTCGGATTGTTATTAAAGATATTATCGAAGATGTACGGGTTGATTGCAAGGCAACGACATTCTTTTTGCAAAACGGTCTCGTGCGGTATGGCCCTTATGAGGACTATACCAATGATGATGACGTAAAGAGGACGCCCAGTGGGTATTCAACCGATTGATCTACAGACACTTTATACTCAACTTGATAAGGTCGGAAAGCTTCAAGGAGACGCACGGCAGACGTTTGCTGCAGAATTCGAAAACAGTCAGCAAGCTAACAAAGAAGATGCCGCGCGGCGCCAGCAAACGGTACAGAAAACCGAGGCTACAGGAGCTGAAAAAACGGCGATAAATAAAGACGGTTCAAACGGTTCTTCAGGAGGGGCATTTAACAATACTCCTCAACAGCAAAAAAATGAAACGCCTCTTACAGACGAAAAATCATATTATATTCAAGATCCCTTGCTTGGAAAAAAAATCGATATTTCAGGATAATTCCTATGCTTATTGTTGCCCTCATACTGCTCTGTATTAATATTATTTTAATGATTGTTTTTTATCGAAAGACATCACATAACTTTTCGCAAAATGCATACCGCGACCGTATTCGGGAAGAAGTAAATCGGCTTATTATCGATATTGAACATGAATCGGATCATGCGGTAACGGTACTTGAAGATAAAATTCAGCAGATAGAGAAGCTCCTTGCCGACACGGACAAACATATCGCGCTTGTCGAGCAGGAGCATGAAAAATGGCGAATGCAAAAAGATTTTCTTGGCTCCCGTCGGACTTTGCAGCAAGAAGATACTGAACCGGCAGTCGATACGAAAAAAAATACCGTGATGATTTATAAAAAACCTATCGGCATCCCCGAAGCTGCGGCAAAAGTCTCGCCTCTTTTGAATCCTCGGGAACAAGTTGTCGAACTGGCACGACAAGGATTCTCGATCGACTTTATTGCCGAAAAAATAGATCTCCCTCTTGGTGAAATTGCACTTATTCTCTCTATAGGAGGATAGGTGAGGTACGAAAATAGATCTCAAAACTATCGGGCAAAACAATTATAGGAGTGATGATGATTACCAGTGCACTTTTTTCGGATCTCTATGAGCTGACAATGGCTCAAGGTTATTTTAAACGCCAAAACAATCGGCCGTGCGTCTTTGATATGTTTTTTAGGCGCAATCCGTTTAAAGGAGGCTACGCGGTTCTTGCAGGTCTTGAGCCGTTGCTCGAAGCGATTCAAGCCTTTCACTTTGATGACTCCGATATAGCCTACCTTGCGACTCTCCATCTTTTTGATGATGACTTTCTTAGCTATCTCAAGGATTTCCGCTTTTCAGGTTCGGTGTGGGCAATGGATGAAGGGAGCCTTATATTTCCCAGCGAGCCGGTACTGCGTATTGAAGCACCGATTATCGAAGCATTGCTTCTCGAAGGGCTTATCCTCAATACTATCAATTTTCAAAGTTTGATTGCAACAAAGACCGCCCGCATCTGGCTTGCGTCGGGGAAGTCTTCTATTATGGAATTCGGCTTGCGGCGTGCACAGGGGCCGGACGGCGCGATGAGCGCTACCCGTGCGGCTATTATCGGCGGGGCGGCCGGTACCAGCAATACACTCGGCGGAAAGCTTTACGGCGTACCGGTGATGGGTACTATGGCTCACGCATGGGTGATGTCTTTCCCCACTGAAGAAGAGGCGTTTGAACAATACGCCGCCATCTATCCCGATAAGTCGGTATTCCTTATCGACACGTACAACACGCTCGGTTCCGGCATCGAGGCGGCAATAAAAGTCGGGAAAAAACTGCAAGCGCAAGGGAAAAACTTCGGCGTCAGACTTGATTCAGGGGATATGCAGTATTTAAGTACCGAAGTACGGAAACGGCTCGACGCCGCCGGTTTACCCGAAGCCAAAATCTCCATTTCCAACGAACTAACCGAAGAAATTATCGAATCGCTCATTTTGAATAAAGCACCGATTGACTCGTGGGGTGTCGGCACTCACATGGTAACCGGCGGGCAAGAGGCTTCGTTTACCGGTGTATACAAACTTGCTGCGCGTCAATCCGATGACGGAACGTGGTTGCCGGTTATGAAGCTGTCGGATAATCCTGCAAAGATTACCAATCCGGGTATTAAGCAGGTGTGGCGGCTCTACGACAGTGATGGATTTTTTAAGGCTGATATTATCGGTTTGTATGATGAAACGCTCGATGCCGAAGCAATGAACACCTACTATCACCCGTTGAACGATTATCAAAGCTTTTCGTTTAAAGCGGCAAAGGCGGAACAATTACTCCACCTAAAAATTACCGACGGCGTCTACACCGGTAAAAAGGAAACACTTCAAGAGCTACATCAGCGGGCAAGCCGACAGCTGGAATGTTTACATCCGACTTCCCGCCGCCTGCTCAACCCGCACATCTACAAGGTGTCGCTTACAAAGACGCTCTTTGCAATGAAGCAGAAGCTGCTGCATTCCCTGCGCCGCGGATAAAACCGTATCGTCTGCAGCAGCTGTATAATCCGGCTGCTGTCCGGGCGCATTCCATCAATAATTGATACTCAACGCTAAGCCGAATTGGTTGGGAGCGATGATAGGTACGGTATGAATAGACACTTCCGCTTTTGCCGGAGTCAGCGCTTCTTTAAGCGTTCTATTGTATTTTGATGTATGCACACTTACGCTGATAATGGAAGCAAGTTTGTTTGCCAGAAAGACGCCGAATCCTGTTTGAACGATTATTTTGGAGATTTTCATTGTCTTATCAATTGATGAGAATGTGTCCGCTACTTGTTTGTCGTCTTGTCCTAATAGTAGAGCCGGTAATAAAAGAACGTACATAAGCCCCCCTCCTAAATAAATAGAGCCGGCAGTAACTATGGTACCGACTGCAAGGCTGTCTATTACCATATGTGTTATTCCGCCGACTCTATCTTTATTGATAAAGTTACCGATACCAAAGCCGAGTAAACAATTAAATAGGAGCGGTTTCACATACCCCAGTCTGTATTGTCCTTGTATATCAAGCCGCCGTCCTTCGGGCAGCAGCAAGGCTTGCTGATTGATGAGCGCTTTGTTTTTAAAAAGTCCATCCTTAATCAGGTCATCAATCCGAATTTCTGCCATTGCCCCTTGTACTTCGGCTATTTTAGCAGGGGACATTTCCGATAAGGTCTCTGCCCCTATCGTTGTTTCTTGGGCAACGGTATTGCTTTGAACTGCTTCGTTTTCTTCTGCTTGAAGTAGCCCTTGCGGATAGGCCGTAAGAGCTATGCAGAATATAGTGCATAGAAATACATCTTTTTTCATATTTATCCTCCTTGTGTATAGGATTTACACCCGTATTGCGCACAGGGTCGCGCGGTTCGTTTTAAAGTTCTTGTTAAAAAAGATGAAGTAATCTTTATACAGCACATTTGCCTCGTTCCCCCATGCGATGATACTTTTATCCACACCTAACAACTTCCCTGTCTTTGCATCGAATACCCGCAGCCCGTCTATATGGGTTACAATATACGCTTTCCCATCCTTTACTACCGGATACGTACTGCTTGTTCCGCTTACCGGATGGAAACCCCACAGGAATTTAAGCGTCTTTGCATCGATGCAAACGAGAGAATATACAAGGTCTTTAGACATTCCTGTTTGCGAAGCGGTTTCCGTGGAACCTACGGTGGTGTAATACAATCTGCCGTCGTCATACCAAATACCGCATAAAGATACGGTCGGAATCATCAACGGCTGCGTGTATGGCGGGTCTTTTTCATCATCGTATCGGGTAAGGACTTCTCCGGTATGTTTATCAACTCGCAGTAAGGCTGTTACATCAAGCATGTACAAGATATTGTCTTTAATAATCAAATCATTGTTAACTCTTCCTTGCAATCCATGTAATTCTTTTTCCCATTTTACCGTTTCACTTTGTAGATCAATTGCTACCAGTGTGCTGTATCCATCAGGATGTTTTATGTTAAAAGTATTAAAGAAAAGTATATTGCCATCGATGATTGGTGCTGACCAGAAGGTACATTGGCGCCAATCAGCTTTGGTGTATAGACTGCGCGGAACACGGATTTGTATTGCCCCGTTTTGCGTGTAATCGATTGTATCTAAATCAAGTTTTAAAAGGTGTGCATTAATAGATCCGGGGTCTCCTGCACTTCCCCAATACAGCGCAGTTCCATCCGTTACAATTGTTTTAAGCTTATATCTATTGTGAAGCGCTTCCTGTTCCGTCGTTCCTACCTGTATCCGCGCTAATCGTGTACCGTCAATATCTGAATAACAATAAATAATACCATTTTTGCGCATAAAATAGAGCTTATTATCGGCTTTTACGATATTTGACGAGTACCATTGATGTCCATCAAATATTTGATCTGCCTTCCATACATAAGCGCCGGTTTCCATATCTATTTTTATCAGCTGTACTCCATCCTCTTTTTCTCTTTCAATATTCTGAAGAAGGTATAAATAGTTGTCTGCAGTGTATGCTTGAGAATGAATTTGCATTCCATCCAGTTTTAGCTGCCAAGCATAATTAGGAGTATAGGACGGTTCTCTTTCCGTATCCTTCTGTTTATTACTATTGAACAGCAAATCGCAGGAAGAACATGCGGTAAGCAATAAGGCTGATAAGATAAAAAGTGAGTATTTCTTCATAAGTGTGCTCCCTTTGAACTGTTGCGGCAGCAACAGCTTCTGCAACAGTTCCTATTAAAGTTCTTACCGAATCCCTTTTCCTTGCTCTATCATACTCGTAATCTCCTCTTGCACTTCTTTTGGCGGCATACCGGTACCGTTATAATTGAAAATTTCCGCATGATTGTAGTTAAAGGTTTCATAACCCCTCGTCTGGTCTCCTACAATTTTCCCGTGTACACTCTTCGGGATATACTGGCTTTCCTTTGCAACAAGGCCGTCGTGTTCGGATGAGCCGAGCAGGTTATTTACGCGGCTGTCGAAGTTCCAGCAATATTCACGCGCCTTGACACAGGCTGCCGCATAGCGGGGACTTCCCGTAAATAAGCCGACAATCCCCACGCATTTTACAATATGAATACCTTCCGCAGCGGCAAAAAATCCTCCTGTTACGTTCAGCACTGTACGTATACCTTTTTCTGTACTTCCGGCTATACTCAATACATTGTTTTTTGTACCGGCGATATAGCCTATCGGAATGTTTTCAGGTAGTTTAGACGTATGCTTATATCCAATGTATGTGCTATACACAGGACTATACTGCCAACGCAACGCCCAATACTTCCATTCCCAGCGGTTTGTTACCCTTTCCCATCCCAAGTGCCGGGTCGTGCCGGTTTGTACCTGATAGGAATACGGTTTTGATTCTATAACATTTTGCTTTATAAAATCGCTTTGCGGTATCATATCCCGAATTTCGCAGTAGTCATTTAAGGTAGCTTGCTCTGCTGCTGCTGTTGTTGCTTGTAAAGCCGGTTTTACCCATTGGCTTAGTCCAGGGTGCTTATCTAATATGAAATTAATGAGCCACCACCCCAATTTATTGAACTCTCGTTCATCAAAACCGGCAAAATATTTACCACAACCATTGATATTTCTGGAAAACAAAATAACCGTAATTATCATCTACAAGTAAAGGAATCGTTTCCAAAAGCCTGATGGTTTTTATTGATGTGTTCGGAGTTGAGCCTAGTGAATATGTCCTGAGTACTGCATCCCGTTCCGGTTCTGTACTGTTAAAATAAATTGTTGTTAATGCATCTTTATACTCATCATTATACATGGTGCCATTTAAAATACTCTTATAATCAGCAGCATTAATCCTTAATTTTAATTTCGATTTTATGATCATAAAAAAACTGCGAGGATTTGAATTATATCGCAAATCCATGTATGCTGCTTTTCCATTTTTGATAGTAATTTTTTTCCCGTCTTTGAAAACTATTGGATAAATATTCTCAGATTCAGAAAAATTATCAATATCTTGAAAGTAGGTTCCGGGAACAAACTTTGAAGATACATAACCGATTTTTCCCTCAGCGTAAAGTTTACTAATATCTTGAAAACTTTTGTTCAAAATGGGATTGCTTTCTTCAATTGGCTGAATATCATTAATGGAACATTTATTAAAGACAGATTTTGTTTTCTCAGAAATAAATTCAACAGTTAACGGACTTTCTGTCATGTTCAGAACATAAAACTCTGCCGTATGTTCACTCATATCCGTTACTTGTATGCATGAACTAAAGGAAAAACATAAAACAACAACTAAAACCAATGCACGTATAAAATCTTTTATTTTCATTTATAACCTCTCTTTTCTAAAATATTCCAACGCTCAGCTTTACCCTGCTCAACGGTTCATAAAGCTGCGATGTCCCGTCCACTGAATTTTTGCAGGACGCTGCTACAAGCAGAGCCGACAGAATAAAAAGATACAATACTTTTCTTTGCATAATCACTCCTTTGCATCCGTACGTGCAGTTTACAAACTGCGATTTGAACAAGTTCTTGTTCATAACATAAACACTCGCCGTCCCAAAACCGAACCGACGCGTATTCCGCTTCTCTATACTCAAGCGTAAAGGAGCTTTTCTCTGTCGTCAAGCGAAAATTCTGCAAAGAACCGGAGTTCTTAAAAAAAAAGAACTTTCGGTTCTCTTTTTTCGGGGTTGTTTAAAAAACGGTCTGACGTGTTTGTCTTGATGACCTTATTGAATTAATTCATGCTGCTGTATAAAAATGAGAAAGGCATGATAATTCGCAACGTTCAGCGCTTTGTAAATTTCGGTCATTTCTTTTTTTTTATCACCGATTCCGAAATACAAAGTTTGTCGCCGATTTGTTTGAAGGTAATACCCTCCGCCGCTAAGCAAAGGCATTGATGCTGCCGCTCGGTTAACCGGAGCGAAGATACGTGGATGGGAGTTTTTCGTGTATAATAGTGTTTTAAATCATCTGCAAACAGGACAAACAGGGCAGCTGCCATAAAAAAACCAAGCCCAATGTGCAGCAAGGAAAGCATAAAAGCGGTGCTCCCATGCCGAAACCACTGGGTAATCAAAACAGCTGCAAAGCTGCCGCCTAACACACTAATCTTATATCGGATATATGTTTTAAAGAAATTCGCTTTTAATAGAATGAGTAATCCCGCCAGATATAAAGAAAGTCCGAGCAAATTGCCGCCATGATAAATATTGACCAATCCTGCAATCAAACACGGAAACGTATACAGGATGATGAAGCGGGGTTTGATTGCGATATAACCGAGCATAACCGCACATAAAATATTGGATAATCTGATCAGCCTATCTGACGGAAGAACGGAAATATACTGCAATACAATGACGGCAACGGTAACGGGTAGCATGATAAGAGCCACAAGCCGGGATTTTTTTATGAGAGTTTGGGTATAGATAAAATGCCGTATTTCTTCTATAGGTTGTTTAGTGCGCATAGAAGCATTCCTCTTGCCGATCGGTATTCCATATAGCATACCGGTTAAAACCGGAACCGTAAAGTCCTTGCCGATGGCTTTTATCAATGCCAATACCGCGGGATGAATTGCTTGCGGACAACCCGGAAATAACCGGTACCCGGACAATCCGCAAGCTGATTCGTGCGAGGGGATTGATTCCTGCCGTTTTTCTACCGCCACGGATGGCAGTTGTGCCTCTCTTTTAATCGCGTATTTCGAAGCGGAAGCCGAGCGGTAAATGGTCTGAATACCCTTCGCCGGTCAGCACATTGTATCTGACCGGTTTACCGTCTTCAATCAGCGGCGGTTCATACAATACAAAAAACAGCAGCGGTTCGATATAAGCCTGTCCCGTATCCGAAGCGTTTTCTGAAACCTCGTAATCGCTCGTACCACTCTCGTAGAAAATATGATCGATTTTCTCCCACGAATTTTTAAAGTAATAGCTGCCGTTCGGCTGTGCGCCCGCTTCGTTCTCTGTTCTATAGCTCGATACGTTCCAACACACCGGAAAATCAGACAGCTGATTAAATTCTTCCAATGTCTGATTAAAGTCTCCGCATACGACAAAGGGGATATCCGGATTTCTTTCTCTGTGTTCTTGAATTTTTTTTATCAACTGAGCTTCTTGTTGAGCGCGGACGACTGCACTGTCGGAACCACCGGTTTTTGATTTCCAATGCACGGCAAAAACGGTTAATAACTGCGGCTTATCTTTGCTCCCCGTATTCAATACCACCTCAATTAGCGGACGCAGCGACACCCTTTTTTCGGTCTGCAAGCGATGTACAAAATAGCGTTCAACAGGATACTTACTCAAAATCACCGTAGTAAAGGCGCCTTTATCCGAATGCGGCGGGCATACTGCATAGGGATAATTTTCTCCATTCGGTAGTTGTTTACAGAAGTCCTCAATCACGCGGTTACTTTCAACCTCCTGCAAGACCACGATATCAGGCAACCGGTCTTTTTTCCCTGTCAGCTTTTCTCCTGCTGCAAATATGGTGCCTTTAAGCCGTTCGAGGCGGGCTTTGTACTTCTGAGCTGTCCATCGGGATTTACTCCCTTTGTATTCTTTAAACTCGGTACCGTCCTCTACGGCGTCAAAGAATGTCTGCGTGTTATACGTAACGAGTGTAACAGGCTCATTAAACTGCCTATCCGTAAGGGGAGTACACCGCGTGCATTGTAGAAAGAAAACGCCCACGGCAATGCAGGCAAAGAACGGAAATAACAATCGTTTAAGTTTCATGGCTTAACCTCCGGCTCTTATATAGAGCACGAGACGCAAAATGGCTATAAAATCAGGCTTGAAAAAACATATTTCATGTATTAAAATACGAAAATCAGTTCCAATAAAAAGTACTTTGGACACGTCACAGAAGCAATAGTTATAAATTGCAATAGAATCTTCTATAAAAAATTTTATAAAAGAGGGAAAAGTATTGAGAGGAGTAATAGTATGATAACTAATCTTGTGTATTCCGTATTGGTGCTTGTTCTTGCGGGGAGCATTGCAGCATTGCTGTATGCCTTTGCAAAAACGCGCTGGATTAACCGGCAGCCGGTAGAGAACGATGACTTACGGCGCATCAGCGGGTATATCTCGGAAGGAGCAATGGCTTTTTTGAACCGCGAATATAAGGCATTGGTGCCTTTTATTGCAGCGGTTGCTTTGTTTTTGGCTGCCGGGAATAAAGGCGAGCTTAAAATGGAAGCGCTTACTTTCGTATTGGGCGCAGCAGTATCCCTGTTGGCAGGATTTATCGGTATGAAGGTTGCAACTGCGGCAAATGCGCGCACGGCGCAGGCGGCAAAAAACGGCGGTCTTACCCCGGCATTAAAGGTTGCATTCTCCGGCGGCAGCGTCATGGGTATGAGCGTTGTCGGTCTTGCGCTATTCGGATTTTTTATTGTAATGCTTATAGGAACCCTGACTTACGGAACGGATATCAAGACTTTTTATAATATAACGCTACCGCTTGGAACCGCCTTTTCGCTTGGCGCTTCCTCAGTCGCGCTTTTCTCTCGTGTCGGCGGCGGTATCTTTACCAAAGCGGCGGACGTCGGTGCAGACTTGGTCGGTAAGGTAGAAAAAAACATTCCCGAAGACGACCCGCGCAACCCTGCCACTATTGCGGATAACGTCGGTGATAACGTCGGCGACGTTGCAGGTATGGGGGCAGACCTCTTTGAATCCTTTGTCGGTTCGCTGATTGGAGCGATGATTCTCGGTTTAACCGTCGTCGCTTCCGATTCCCTTAAATTAAAGCTTATGGTATTGCCGCTTTTGATTGCGGTTTTGGGTATTGTTGCATCCTTAGTCGGAACGATATTTGTACGTGCAAAACCGGGAAGCGATCCTCAAAAAGCGTTGAACGCCGGTACCTTCGGCGCGGCAATCCTGGCAACTGTTTTCTTGTTTATCGTATTGAAGTTCTTTATCGGCGAAGAAACCTTTAATGGAACCGCCGGTATGTACCATATCTTCGGCGCAACGATTACCGGTCTCGCCTCCGGCGTTCTTATCGGGCTTTTAACCGAGTACTATACCGGTACGGGCAAGAAGCCGGTTGTTTCGATTATGAATTCATGCGAAACAGGCGCCGCAACAACGATTATTACCGGTCTCGGCGTCGGTATGCGCAGTGCATTCCCGACCATCGTATTGATCGGAGCGGCAATCTGGGGCAGCTTCAGCTTGGCAGGCCTCTACGGTGTCGGTATTGCGGCAGTCGGTATGCTGGTTACGCTCGGTATTCAACTTGCCGTCGATGCTTACGGCCCCATCGCGGATAACGCAGGCGGCCTTGCTCAGATGGCGGAGTTCCCGGGCGAAGTACGTGAAATTACCGACAGCCTCGACGCCGTCGGAAACACTACCGCTGCAATCGGGAAGGGTTTTGCTATCGGTTCCGCAGCATTAACCGCTATCATCCTTTTCACCTCATTTAAAGAACATACCGGCGTCGATATTGTCGATATTACGAATATTCCCGTTCTGACCGGTATCCTGCTGGGCGTTGCGGTGCCGTTCCTCTTCTCCGCTATGGCGATGTCCGCAGTCGGTAAAGCCGCGTACAAGATGATAGAAGAAGTGCGCAGTCAGTTTAAAAATAAGCCCGGCATTTTGAACCACACCGAAAAGCCGGACTATAAGCGCTGCGTAGACATCAGTACGCAGGCCGCTATCCGCGAAATGGTTATCCCCGGCCTTGTTGCCATTATCACACCGATTTTAGTCGGCTTTGTCGGCGGCCCGGCGATGCTTATCGGGTTATTAACCGGCGTTACCGGCTCTGGCGTTGTACTCGCCATCTTTATGGCAAATTCGGGCGGCGCATGGGATAACGCAAAGAAGATGATTGAATCGGGCAGCGGCGCAGGCAAAGGCTCCGAAGCGCACAAGGCCGCCGTTGTCGGCGATACGGTTGGCGATCCCTTCAAAGATACCGCCGGTCCTTCGATCAATATTTTGATAAAGCTGATGTCGATGGTCTCATTGGTTATCGCACCGATGCTGAAAACTTTCTGGGGCTTATAAAAGAAGATCTCTGTATAGAACTTGCGGTAATACGCTCCGATGGGTGTAAACCGCAGGGCAAAAAAAAGCCGGTTTATGGTTGTCCATAGACCGGCTTTTTTATAATTTGTTGAATCTTCTTCTCGTTATCGGTTTTTTTTCTGTACTTCTTCCGCTTTTCGGGAAATTTTATTCCAAACACCGGAAACACCCATTGCTTTTTTTACGATTTTAAGGGTTTGTGCGGCTTCCGCCCGCATCTTCATCGTACCGTTGTAGATAATTTCGTCGATGAAGCCTCGCTTGGATGCATACATCGCACGCCGTTCTCTAATAGGTTCAAGGAAAGTATTGATGGCGGCGGCGAGTTTATCCTTTACTTCGACATCGCCAACCTTTCCCTTCCGGTAGCGTTCTTTTAAATCTTCAATTTCCGCTTTGTTCGGATTAAAGGCATCATGGTAGATGAACACCGGATTCCCCTCTACAGTTCCCGGAATATCGGCGCTGGTTCGGTTGGGATCGGTGTACATACTGCGTACCTTTTTTATCACTGTTTTTTCATCATCGCAGAGAAATATCGCATTGCCGAGGCTCTTCGACATCTTAGCCTGCCCGTCCGTACCAACAAGCGAGCCGCAATCGCTTACCATAACCTCCGGCAACGGAAACACATCACCGTACATATAGTTAAAGCGTTTTGCGATTTCCCGCGTCAATTCGACATGGCTTTCGTTGTCCTTGCCGACCGGCACCAGATTTGCACGGGGCAGCAATATATCGGCAGCTTGCAGCACCGGATAGCCGAGGAGCCCAAGCGGTAATTCGGAAAGATGGGCTGCCTTGGCCATATCCTTTATGGAAGGAATACGCTGCAGCCGCGGTACGGTAACAAGGTCGGAAAAGAACAGGTTCAATTCGCATACTTCCGGTACCGCTGATTGCAGATAAATAACCGATTTTTCAGGATCGATCCCGCAAGCTAAATAATCCAGAGCCATTTGCCGCACATTATCGGCAAGTTCATCGATATATTGTTTATCAGGCTTTGTCGTCAGTGTATGTAAGTCCGCAATGATAAAAAAGCATTCAAATTCGTCTTGGAGCCGTACGCGATTTCTAATCGAACCGACATAATGTCCCAGATGAAGGTTCCCTGTAGGACGATCACCCGTTAAAATTCGTTTTCTTTCCATAAAGGCGATAGTACCATGTTTATATTTAGCAGTGCAAGGGTAACCGCAAAAGAATCAACGCGTTAGTACATAATCGACTTAACCAAAATGAACAGCATTACATTCCTCATAACGAGTTCTGATAAATTGCCATTGGAAAATATATAGTTAAATCGAAAAAGGAAAGGATTATGATATATAGACGATTGGGTGGATGTGTAATATATGGAAGGAAAATAGCGCTCCGCTATCGAGATGCAGCAACCGGCAAAGTGTATACTTTGTTCAGCTGCCGCATTTCGAACAATTGTTATGGGAACCCCTAAAAGCTAACCCTGTTTTTAGAGATGTCTTTATCTTCTTTTGCCGAATAAGCGGAGGAGGGCTAAGAAGATATTAACAAAGTCAAGATACAGCTCTAATGCGCCGATAATCGCAACCTTCTTAAAATCTTCATTATCCTGTGCATAGCGGGCAGCTTGTGTAATCTTTTGCGTGTCATAAGCGGTTAGTCCGGTAAACACACCGACAGCCACAAAAGAAATCAGCCAACTGAGCGAAGAAGAATTCATAAACCAGTTAACGATTGATGCAATGATCAGTCCGGTTAGAGCCATCATCAAATACTTACCAGCTGAGTTTAGATTGCTCTTTGTCGTTGCCCCGTAAATACTCATTGCACCGAACATCAGCGCTGTTATGACAAAAATACTTACAACAGAAGTGCTCGTGTAGACAAAGAGTACCACCGAAAGCGTCAATCCGTTAACAATCGAGTAGATAACAAAAGAAGCGGCCGCAGCCGGAAAGCTCATCCTTCTGATACCTGCTGACAGGATAATGACCAGTGCAAATTCTGCGATAATCAACCCTAAGAAGGTAAAACGGTTCCCAAAAATAAAATAGAGGAGTGTTTCGCTGTTGAATACCGCAAAGGCTGCAATTCCGCTGATTGCTAAAGCTGCAACCATCCATCCATATACGGCGGTGATAAACCGCTGAGAGATTTTTTCATTTGCTTGCTGCAATGAAATGTTGTCAGGTGATGTGTTCATGTTCTTAATATACAAATGAATATCTAATATGTCAATCAATCGGGTGTTGACAGGAGGCGGGTAAATCCGTATATTCGATGCGATTAAGCCTGGGGATGTTCCGGTTTCGACTAGGAAGTAGAGGCTTGAGTTGCAGGTGGAGAGCCGTACTCCTAAAAAGCGGCAAACTTTATAACTGCCAACAATGACAGTTCCGACTACGCATTAGCTGCGTAATCGCGGAACCTACCGAGTGTTGCTTCCGAGCGAGGTAGAGTTCCGACGCTATTCGGAGCTTGCTTTTTACCGGATGCGGACGGTAAAAAGGACACTTCCCGCAATACGGATTCGACGCTTTCGGCGCTGACACCGGATCCCGACAATCACCTCGCGCCGATAAACCTGTAGACGCTCCTGTGTCTCTTTTTAGGACGGGGGTTCAATTCCCCCCATCTCCAACGTTTCTATTGATACATAATTAAATACGGGCGCGGGTTGAGTAAAAATACTTCTTCCGGCTTCATAATCGGAACGTCATAACCGGCGCCTGCAACCATCGGTTTTAAAAAGAGCTTAAACGACTTTAACGGAATATTTTTTGCGACTGCGTTATATGCATACGTTTCTTTTTTTAACTTCGGTGAGCCGAAACCGTCGGAACAATGGATGAGCTGCACCCGCTCGTAATTGCTTTTTACCAAGTGCCGCTGTTGAATCATTTTTGCATTAAACTGGTGAATAACCAACATACGCCTACCGCCGATACCGTGTTCAATCATATAATTCTGGATAATTTGCTGCGCTTCGTTGATCTCCTCCGCTGTAACGGAACCGATTTCCTTCATCGGTTTCGTGGTGCGCCATTCGGGGTCAAGCGCGAGATGGACATTCGGATATTTTAAGAACGGGAGTAATTTTTTCGTTGCCTCGGCTACAGAGTACTTGCCGATTTGATGGTCGAGGAACACATACCACCCCCGCGCTGCCGCAAAGGCAATGTACTGCTCTACAATATCGGTAGAGAGTATGCCGATTTCACCGGCAGGCCAGCAGGTGCCGTAAATGATATAAAATGCGGGGATAATTTTTCGATTGCCGTTTGCAACATCGTAGAGTTTAACGAATTCGTTCATAATCGGCTCAATCTCTGTAAGCGAATATTGACCGAGTATACCCATTGTGCGGGCATTCGGTTTTCCGTATAGCGCAAAAATATCGCTATTGAGCAATACCGATTGCAAGCCCTGTTCCGCTCGCTCTTTGTTTTTTAAAATATCCTGATACTCAATAGGACCAGCCAGACCGCCCGTTTCCATAACGCTAATTTCCGGTTTATTGAGAAAAAGAGCACGGGGAAAGACCGGTTTCCATTCAATCTGTCCCTGCGGAACGGCTGCATTCCTTTCAGGATTGACGGAATCATAGGCAAATGCGCCGGTGGTATAAAACACGGCGGTACAAAGAAGTAGGACGATTTTTTTCGGCAAAGATACTACCATAGCTTTCATAGTATCGGCAATAACTGAAAAAGCTATAGGTATGAAACACCCGCAGATTCTGCATGGAATCCCCGCCGTCCTTGGCAGTTCTGACACGTTGAGGATATTCAGAAGCGGCACGGATGCCATTGTTCGGGAATGTACATCCTTGCACATTCCCGAATAGCGCTTTTGCAAATAGACGGTATAGATACGAGGCGCGAGCACAAATTAACCGCAGGCACGGTAAAAAATATACATCCTTGTATATTTTTTACCGTGCCTGCGTGTTTGCAGGGCAAACACGCTACTGACTAAAACCACCACCATCCGTGGTGGAGATGACACGTTGAGGATTTTTCAGTAGCGGCACGGATGCCGCTGGTTCTATCAGAAGCGATGTTTCAGCGATGCTGAAACTCGCTGTCAAAAGTGTACAAGGATGTACACTTTTGACAAGGCAACGAAGTAGATATGCCGTATATTTTCAAAAGAAAAGGACGGTCTGATCAACAGCATCAAACCGTCCTTATTTCGGGTGTATAAGAAACGGCGTCTGGATGTTGATACCGCCGTTTAATGTCCCCTTCTTTTTTCATTATCGGCGGTGGCTTTAAAATATTGAGAAATATTTTTATTTTTATGGAAATATGCGAAAGGATATCGGTGCATTTTTAAAAAATATCTACTTGTCGGCTTTTAAATATATCATGTGCTTGTAACGCCATCAGACGAATCCTTTTGTAGATATTTTCCGCAGCGGCAATGGGCTGCAAATCGCTGTCTTTGCCGGTTTCGTCATTAAAAAAGAGCACGGCAACCAAATCTTTCGCAAAACCGTTCTTTATGTTCTCGTCTATTTTGTTGAGTTGTGCAATTAAGGCAGCCTGTTCACGGGTACCGCTTCCGTTGCCGGAATTTCCGCTTTCACGTTTGCCTGCTTTGTTGTATTCCGCTAATCGGCGGCACAACGCCTCGGCTTTTTCCGCTTGGGCTGCGAGACCGGCGGCACTCTCGGTCATTGCCTTGACCGAAGCGGCTAGCTGCCGCTTCCGCGCACCGCAGCCGTCTAGGAATGCTTGGGAATACACGCTTTTTACAAGAGTTTCCAACCGTTCATCGATGGCGACGCGCGGGAGGCCGCCGGTCATGCCTGCAAAATCTTCCGCAGTACAGGCGGGCATTCCGGGAATAAACACTCCGTGCGGCATAAGATTGAAGGTTTTAACCTCCGGATATTTGGCAAGCGTGCTTTCAAACCACCACGCATAGAGCAGCATCCGGCGGTCGGTCAGTACTGTACCTCCGGCATAATCCTGATGCAGCGAAGGAAATGCCGAATATAAGCTGTTAAAGTTCGCCTGCTCTGCGGAAGCAACACGGGTAGAGCGGGTATGGACGGCTTCTTCAAAGGTGCTGCCTGCAAAGTGCGTTTGCTTACCGGGATAGGCCAAATCCAACCCCGCCATGATAACGGGCTTGGCGCCGATATACCGCGCAAAATCCCACGCAGTCGTTGCAACCGAACCTCCGGCAGCGAGTACACAGTCCCCATCGCCGTTTTGCTTTTCACCTTTGCTTTCAAGATAACGGGCAAAGGGTACCGAAGATTCGGAGAGGAATACTGCGCGGTAACGCTGCCGGAGTACCGCCGGAAAAACCGCCGCCTCGCTGATTAAAATAGACTTGCTTGTGTCCAATCCGGCGGTATGCAGGTAGTTCCAATACTGCGGGTCAAAGCTGAGGATAAAATCCGGTGTAATGCCTGCCCGCAGACATGCCCGCAGCGCCGTATCCACCGCAATAATCAGAAAATCTTTGCCGCTTTTTTTTATCTCCTCAAGATGAGCGGTTAAGCTCGGCTCGCCGGCAAGGACGACGGCTACCGCATCGGGAAAAGCATTTTTAAAACAGCCGATCTTTGCCGTCGTGCAAAGCATATCGAGGTTCTTTACCGTATTTTTTAACCACAGTGTACCGAAGCGTTCCAGCGTTTTGGCATTGATGCTGTTTTTCATTTTATTCCGCTCGAGTAGCGTAAAAAAAGTTCCGTACCACGGCTTATACGCTTCGGTAGAAACGGGCGCTTTAAACAGTATTTTGCTGTTCCACCCCGTCGAAGCGAGAAACGAGGCTGACTCCTCCGGTTGTGTTCCGATCAGAAGGCTTAAATGCCGGTGCCGGAAAAGGGAATCGAGGCGACGGGCAGCCAAACAGCACAGAAAAATGTTCATATCCGCTTCGATGATCACCGCTTCGGCGGCAGGAAACCGTTCGATATACTGCGACGCAAGATAGCCTAAGCCAAGCCCCGTAAAGATACAGCGGCTCTGCGCCTCTGCGGTTTGAAAAAATTCGGAATCGAGGATACGGCGGGCTTCTTCTTGAGGGTTATATTTGGAATGCACAAAGCTGCCGTTTACCGCCAGCGTCGGCGTATGTTCCATACCCTTTGCTTTTGCTTGTACTAATCGGTATGCGGGCGGTACGGCTTGTAAACACTGAAGAGCCGTTTCCGGTCGATCGAGCCCGAGTCTTGCCGCCTGTTCGGGAAAGCGGGCGGTAAAGTCATTACAATTTTGGAGGAACACCTCGGTATCGATAGTAAAGGGTACGCAGACAGAAGTAGCTCCGGCACCGATGGACGCACCATTGCTACCGGTAGAAGCCGCACCGATAAAAGCTGCGCCGTTATTCGAGGGTGAGTTCAATGATCATTCCTTTTACAACCGGCGTTCCCGCCGCCGGACTCTGGGCAGTTACATAGCCGTCTCCGGTCAGCTTAACCGTAATATCGGTTCTGCCTAATAAATCGAGCAGCAACCGCTTGGGGGTGCCGATCAAATCAGGCATCGTGTCGCCGACGGTTACCGGTGTTTGGCGATGCGATTGAATAATGCCGGTATGGGTTACGTTCGGAGCATTTGCCCGCCCCATTCCACGATAATCGATAATTGCATTGGCCGCTTCCGAGATAGCCGGCGCGGCAACCAACGAACCGTATGTTTCTCCGACCGGACGGATAACCGCCATATACAAGATAATCTGCGGATCATCGACGGGAAAAATACCGATACAGCTGCTGAGGTAATCGGTGGAACTGTAGCCGCGCCCATCCGCTTGCGCCATCTGTGCCGTACCGGTCTTAACGGAAATCGGTACGCCTTTAATCGAAGCACGAAAACCAGTCCCGTCATCGGCAGCGGTCTGCATATACCCGAGTACCGTTTTTGCCGTTTGTGCCGAAATAACCTGTTCGAGTGATTTCGGTTTATGCCGGTAGACAGGCTTACCTGCCGAATCCAGAATTTCGGATAATAGGCTGAGTTTTAATGTTTTGCCTTTATTGGTAAATGCCGTTGCCGCTTGTACAATTTGCAGGGAGGTAACGCCGATTTCCTGCCCTATCGCAATGGTATGTTTAGTACGGGCTGACCATGACGACACCGGCGCAAAAATGCCCGCCGCTTCTCCGGGTAGCTCAAGGCCGGTCTTTTTCCCGAATCCGAATGCCCGCAGCTTTTCGGCAAAAGCCGCGGCATCCGTTTTGTCGGCAATCTGTGCCATCCCGTCGTTACAAGAAAATCTGATAATGTCGCGCGGTGTTACTTGGCCGTGTACCCGCAAACAGCGGATCACATTTTGGTCTTTTTTTTCACTTAGCTGCCGCGGTTTAAACGCAAATTGCGCATCGCAGGTGTAGACATCGGAATCCTTTGTCGTGCCGAGTTCTAAGAAAGATGCTATCGAAAAAATCTTAAAAACGGATCCCGGCTCATAAATAAAATAGGCGGGGCGGTCAAACCGTTCTTCTTTTTTACTGGATGTAAAATGAGCTAAATCGACCGACGGTTCGTTTATATACGCAAGGATTTCGCCCGTCTTTGCATCTGCTGCCAAAAAAATGACTGCCTCCGCCTTTGAGCTCTTCATTGTCCGTTCGGCTATCTGTTGCAGCATATACTGAATGGAAGCATCGATTGTTAAGGCAACCGTATAACCGTTTTTGTCCGCACCGGCAGTACCTTCAGGCGGGGAAAGGATATTTTGCATAGAGTATTCAATACCTGCCAATCCCTTACCGTCATCACCAAGATAGCCGATCAGCGTCGATGCAAGTGCATTCTCAGGATAGATGCGGTTTGCTACCGCTTCAAGTCTGATCCCTTTTAAATTATATTCCCGTATTGCATCTTTTAAAATATCTTTTTCATTTTCACTCAATTTCTTTTTTAAATACAAAAAGTTTGACTTGGAAGCCTGAATTTTATCAAGCAGCTCGGATTCCGATATTTCGAGAATCGGAGAAAGAATATTGACAAGACGGTTAACATCCCCAATCAATGTTTTATTTACCGATAGATTATACAGCGTTGTGGCTGCCGCTAAGATTTTTCCGTTCCGATCTAAAATTGAGCCCCGTTCGCGGGTCTTCTTAACGGTACGTACTTCCGGTTCCGCCCCAAGCATTGCCCGCGCATATTTTGCAGCGATTAAGCCGGTAAAGATGAGCAACAAGCCGATAAAAAAGATAATGCGTTTTTTAGAAATAAAATGATTTAGTTCCATAGTAACCGACCGCAGATACTATCAACCGAGACAAATCCGTAATCACGGGAGTCGCGGGATTGGATTGCATTATCGCCGAGTGCTAAAATAAAACCGGTAGGAACATATTGTTCGGCTTGCGGTAAAAATCCTCCCAGATTTCTAAATTGGACGCGGTTAAGCGCAACAGTTCTATTATCGTCTAATATAAGCGAACCATAACTTTCCGCCGATTTTTGCGGAGCCGAAATAAAATGCAGTTCCGTATTTTCTATTTTTACGCAGCGTTTTACCACAAACCGCCCGTCTATATGATAGAGGACGGTATCCCCTGTTTTTGGCATTCCCCAGCGGCAAAGATACCGGTTTGCAGCAGGAAGCTGAATTCCATACGCCAATTTCCATATAACAACAAACTGCCCATCGGAAAGGGTGGGTTCCATCGAATGCCCCGAAATCCGCCTTATATCTAAAACATAGCTTTTTAAAAAGAGCAGGCCGCCTATTAGCACAAGGAAGCCCAGGAGTTTTCTTTTCACCGGCTAAAGATAGCAAAAAAACAAGATTTTTTCCAGCGTGAAGCAACCGCGATGCTCTATTCTTCTTTTAGGTGAGAACAAACTATTTTTATTTTGACAGCGGTATTATGGTGTGGTATGCTTTTAGAATATATGATGATGGAACGAAATAAATGGCTTTTAGTTTTGGCGGCTGCCGTAGTTGCAGCGGCGGTGATGTCCTGCACGAGCGTGTGGAATAAGAAATACAAAGATGATGCAGGAGTCATGTATGGGATGATCTATGACGAACGGGAAGAAGGTGTGGCGTTGGTCAACGTAAAGGTAAACGGAAAGCTGAAGGCGGTGTCGGACGGGCAGGGGCGGTTTATCCTACAGTTTTATTTTGCGGATATAAAGGATAAGAAGGAACAACTGATAGAATTGGAAAAAGAAGGGTACGAAAAATTTAAGCAGGTATTTTATTATGAACCTCTGAGCTTATTGCATTTAAGGCTTGAAAGCGGTGAATACTTATTAAAAGAAGCGGAAGGGGGGATAGAGAACGGAAACTATGAAGAAGCGGAGGGGTTTCTTGATCGAGCGTTCGAAATAGAAGAGAGCCGAGATGAAAGTCTTTATTTGAGAGCGGTGATACGATATAAGGAAGGGAAAGCTGATGAGGCGCTTGCGGCGTTAGAAAGCATGAGCAGAAAGGAATATGCTGCGGTAAAAGCGTTTATGCAGATGCTGGAAGGGGTAAGGAAATAAAAGTGGAGCGGCGGATAAAAGGATACCTCAGAAAAGCTGCGGCAGTGTCGGCTTTTGCGCTTTTAGTTTTGAATACCGCTATACTGGTGAGTGTGCAAAGCAGGCAAAAAGAGATGGAAAGGATGCTGACGCTTGCTTTAGAGCAAGGGAGAGATGCAGCGGAAAAAGCGCTTGGGGCACAGGGAGAGGAAATAAAAGAGGCGATCGCGGTAAGCGAAGCGAATATAAACGGGCGACTGGACAGGATAGAGAAAACGATGATTGCACAGGGGCGGGTAAAACGCGGAGCGGCGGGGCAAGTTCCGGCAGGAGAAAAAGAAAGCGGGAGGGGAGTGCGGCTCTTGTATGATGAAACATATTTGGAAGGGAAAGAAGAAGAAGCCTACCGGCTTTTAAAGGGAAAGAAATATGCCGCGGCATATCAACTGTATAATGAAATTGTAGAAAAAGATCCGGAGCGACTTATGAGCCGGTATTACCGGATGTATAGCTTATTTTACGCGAATGAAATGAACAGAGAAAATTATGCGTTTTTATTGAAAGAAATCGAATATCTGCGGGGGATGGGGATGAATGAAGATAGCTTTAATAAGATAGAAGCGTTTATCGGAAAGGAAGGCTTATTTTAGACAATGCAGTTGGCATTGTCTAAAAACGCTGCGAGTTTGCGTTCGCAAACATCGCTTATTAACATGTGCGCTACCGCGCACGAATTCGGCAGCCTCAAAAATTGATATTTTGTTCGGCTGTCGAATTTTAAGGAACGAGGAATAGTAGATGAGGGGCGGTAAGTCGTTTTTATTGGCATGTGTTATTGCAGTATTGCATACGGTAGCGGCGCATGGGGAGCGCGTTTATATTGCGCCGATTTTAAGCGTGGATGCAGGTGAGGAACGGTACGAAATAGACGAGCGGTATCAGGATGATATTTATCAGAGCCTTGAAGAACAAAAAGGGGCGCTTGAAATGATGGTAGTAAAAACACCCGCGCAGATAAAGACAGTGAGGTCTTCCTATGATGCCTTAAAAGTATGTAAAGAAGAAAAGATTGAGTATTTGCTCTATGGATGGGTAAAAAAGAGCGAGCATACGTATGAAGGAGAACTGCGGATATTTGACGGAGAGGGGCGTAAGAATATTTATACCGTATACGAAAAAGACGGAGCGGCAGAATATGAAGCGTTTATAAGGAATATCAGCGGGAAAGTAGTAGAAAAGTTGCGGGAGCTTTTTTACCTACCGGCTGAGGAAAAAGGTGAAACGCACAGTAAAATCAATGTACAAGCGGAGATAGGCTATTGGACATTTATGAATAAAGATTGGCTCAAATATCTTACGGGAACAATAAGCGTTGGAGGAGGGCTTGAAGTAATACCGAAAGACGTAGTTTTTTCTTGGAAGAAAATAAATATGTATTTTTCGATCGGATTTGCAGCGGATTATCGTTTGGCAGTGAGCGGAAAAGAGGCAATAAAAAGTTACCTACATACCATTGATATCGCAGGATATACGAATGTGTATGTTAATTTTCATAATGAGCACACTATATACGGGAAAACGGGGGTATTCTATGATTTTGATATTCTTTCATATAGTGATAAATATGCAGACGGCAAGGTGTCCCACTCGGGAGCGGTAGGTATGGTTTTTGGACTTGGATATAAATACGGAATTAATGAGAAGGTGCGTTTGCTGTTTGAGAATGATTTTGAATGTATTTTTTATAAGAAAGTGATGGGAAAATATAAAGGGACGTTCGGGGTGGAAGTGGAAGTATTTAAAAAGGAGTATAAGGGAAGATGAGACGGAGCGTGGTTGCAGCGGCGTTAATAGTAGGTTCAATAGTGATATATGGCGGATGCGGGAACGGTATATACGGCATTGTTGCGCGGGATCAGGGAGATCCCGATACGTTTTATCTGAACGTAGATTCATTTAGCGAAGAGAATGTCATACGGTGCAGTTGGGCAAAAGATGAGCGGTGCGACAGATATATTGTGATGAGGAGCGAAGATAGGGAGCCGTTACATTTTGAAAAAGTATATGAGGGAGACGGGACGAGGTATGAAGATGCGGTGTTAAAAGAAGATACACGGTACTTATATCGGCTGGATAAGGTGCGGGGAAAAAGAGGTTTTAAAGGAAAGACCCATTACATGGGGATATACAGTAAACAGGTAAAAGATGTGTATGAGCCGAATGATAAGAAAGAGAATGCGGTTCTTTTGGAAAGTGATAAACAAGCAAATGTGTATTATTACCGGTCGACGGAAGGGACGATTTTAGAGGATGAAGACTGGTATAAGATAAGAGTTCCGGCGAGGAGGCAGGCGAAGATAACGATTATCTATAATGTTGCAAACCAGCCCTTTGTTATCACGAAACCGTACAACGGAGAGGAGGAGCGTCCTGCAACGAATGGCTTCGTTGAGATAAAAAACGATACGGACTACGAAAGGGAATTGAGGTTTAAAATATCATTGGATAAGAACATTGTCGTAAGCGGAAGTGCGGGAGGTGCATGCTATCGGTATACCTTGCGCCTTTTATCAATTGAATAGGGAAAGAGCGAGATGAAAAGAAAGGTCGTTTTGCTGGGCATACTTTTTTTATCGCTTTGCTTATATGGGCAGGAAGCGGAAGAAGAAAAGAGTAGCGAAAAATATGAGCTGCAATACATTGAAGCGAAAAAATTTATCGACGCATTACCGGAAGGATTGAAGAAGAACAAAATATATATATTAACGGACAGAAACGGATTTGTTATTCGGTGCGGAGAAGAAGAGAAAAAGGTAGTAGAAGAGTATATTCGGATACTGGATGAGGAGCCAAAAGCAACGGCGGTAACGCTAAAGTACCTATCGACGGAAGAACTGTTAAGGAATTTACCGCCGTCGGTGAATAAAGAAAGTATAACGGTAACGAGTAACCCGAACATTCTTTTTTTTAACGGGAGTGAAGGGAGAAAAGAGCAGTTTTTAAAAGAACTGGAACTGATTGATAAACCGAAGGCGCAGATACGGTACCAATTATTGGTGGTGCAGTATGAGAAAAGCGAGGATATGAATTGGACTAAGAGTCTTGAAGTAAAGAAGAGTAAGGGACAGCCGATGAGCGAATTTTCCGGAGTGATGAGTAATATCTTTAATATCAATTTTGATATTGTTTCGAAATTCGGCTATCAGTTTATTGCGAAGTTGAGCTTTGAGTTATCCGAAAATAAGGCACGAGTATTAGCGGACACAACGCTGAACGGACTGACGGGAGAAGAGGTAAAATTCCAAAATACGAATACGTTTCGCTATATCGATAAGACATTCGATTCAAATGGCAAGCCTTTATATGGGTCGATGAGGGAGATAACGTCTGGGTTATTGCTAAATATCAAGGGGAATGTTTCCGGAGACGGAATGATAACGATGGAAGTAAATGCGCAAGTGTCGAAGCAGGGATCGGGGGGAGTAACAAGCGGGGTACTGCCGCCGACGTCGGAGAAGATTGTAAAGACAAAGGTGAGGACGCAATCGGGTACGCCGATTATTATCGGCGGTTTGTTGCAAGCGGAAAGAAATTCGAGTGAAAAAAAAGTACCGGGACTCGGCGATATACCGATAGCGGGAATGTTATTTAAAGATACAAGTGGGGCGGAAACGGTGACGGAGATGGTTATTTACATTGTGCCGTATCTGCATCGGGAGAAAGAGAAAAAAGAGAAAAAGAGCGAGCGACTGATGCGGCTGTATAAGAAGTATGTAGAAGAAGAAGCGAACTGAAAAGCATCGGAAAATTTTATAGGAGTAACTATGAAAAAGACAAACAAGATTATTACTTTGTTGTTGTGCCTCGGATTATTGACAGGCTGTGTTAATCAGTACAGCCCGGGAGGCGCCGACGGAGATAACCCGCTTGACGAAGGGAAAGAGATAGAAGAAAAGGAAGATGAGAGCAAACCCTCTGAAGACATATTGTTTACTAAAGGAGCCGACGGGAAGATTATATTTAAGGTGAGAGACACAAAATATTGGAGCGTGAGGGGATACACTTTATGGAAATTTTTCGGGACAGAGATAGATAAACAGAAACCGTGCATACGGGTCGTAAAGAAAGAAGGAGCAAGCGAAGCCGGATACGGGCTTGTATGCTACAGTACCAAGACAGAGGTAGGACAGAAGCAGTACCGGATGCTCGTTGTACTGATACATACGGACGGAAGATACTCGGTAGGCTATGCAGTGAACGGGAAATATGAGCATATAGCATGGAAAAAAGTGAGCGAACGGTTGGCAAAGGGCTATGGGGTGTCGAATAGCATCAGCGTAAAGAAAGCCGGAAAGGCGATACAGATATACTTTAATGACGAAGGGTGTGAAGGAAAAGCAGACTACACGATTAACAATGCGGATGAGTATGCCTTAGGGGAAGGAGAAGCGGGAGTAATAGCAGTAACATCAGCGAAGGATAAATTTCCGAGCGAGTGCGTGTGGATAGAGTACGAGGCGGTACGGTAGGCTGAACAGAAGGGAGAAGCAGATGAAAAGAATAAAAGAAGCCTTGGCAGGGATAGTGAAGAAAGCAGTATTTACGGTCTACCTTTTTACGGTGATAGCGCCCGGCGGTGTGTACGGACAAGGGCGGAGAGAAGGGGCGCGCGGCGTGAAGAGAGAAGCGAGTACGGTTGTGGCGCAAAAGGTTATCGGGCAAGAGGGAGGAGTGTTAGAGGCGGAAGGAGTACGCTTTAGCATCCCCGAAGGAGCGGTGGAAGCGGAAGTCGAGATAACGATTAGCCGGCTGTATGAAGTAGCAGAGGGAGGAGAAGTAAAGAACGTCACGGCAGGGTTTGGCGGGTGGCGGTTTTTACCTAAGGGGATGAAGTTTAAAAGAGCGTGCGAACTCTCGCTTGAGTACGATGCGCGGATAGAAGGGGAAGACGCGCAGGGGATTTATACATACTACTATGATGAGAAAGAGAAGCGGTGGGTTGCATTAGAGCGAAAGAGAGTTGATGAGGAAGGGAAGCGGATCGAATCGTATACGGATCATTTTACGGATATGATCAACGGGACATTGAGCTTACCGGAGAGCCCCGAGCCGGTGCGGGTGAACTTAAACAGCATCAAGGAGTTAAAAGCGGCGGATGCGGCAGGGGGGATAGAGGGAATAGAAGGACTGAAAGGAGGAAGTGAAGGAAGCGCATCGTTTGGGATAAAGCTCAAAGTACCGGAAGGAGTGAAAGGGATGGCGCCTGCTCTCTCGGTGAGCTATTCGAGCGGGAGCGGGTGGGGGCTTATAGGGAAGGGATGGAGTTTAGGAGGAATAGAAAGCATCAGCATCGACACGAGGTTCGGGCTACCGGCATATGACAGGAAGGACACGTACTTGGTAGAAGGGAGCCGCGTGAAGTACGAAGGGGGCGTATGGAGAAAGGAGAAGGAGCAGCAGTACGAGCGGATAGCAAACGGCTGGGTCGAAGGGAGAGGAGTAAGTGAAAATTATTTTGAAGTAACGGGAAAAGACGGACGGGTAAAGATATACGGGAAAGAAAGGTGGAGCGGCAAAGGAGAAGGAGCAAAATATATTTATTATTTGGATAGGGAGAGCGACAGCTTCGGAAACGAGGTGAAGTATGTGTACAAGAAAGAAAACGGAGCGGACGGAGAAGAAGTTATCCTTGAGGAGATTGTATACGGGAAAGAGAGAGATCGAAAGGTAACGATAGCGTATGAAGGAAGAGGAGATACGCGGATAGACGGACGGGGAAAGTACGTGCGGAAAGAGAGTAAGCGGATAGCGAGCATAGAGATGAGCGTCGGCGGGCGGATAGTGAGGAGATACGGCTTTGAATATAGAGAAGATAAGGAAGTAGGAAATGAGGCGGGTGAAAATGAGATGGGAGAGAGCCTTCTTAAAAAGATAGAAGTGAAAGGGGAAGGAGAAGCGGAAGGGTATGCGTACAGGTTTGAGTATGAGCAGGCGGAGAAGGATAAGAGCGGAAACTTTGTGTCTCGGAGACGGAAGGCTGGGAGAAGCGGAAGCATTGCGGAAAGCGTGCACATAAGCGGAGGGGGAAGCGGCAGCGGAGGAGCGGGAGTAAACTTTATAGACAGCGTGTCGATATCCGGCGGGATAACGGCGTCAGCGGGAAGCGGAAGGGGGCACAGTAAGCGGAATTTTGTGGATGTAACTGGAGACGGGATAGCGGATATTGTGGGTGGAAGAAAGGGGAAATAAGGATATATGAAGGGAAAAAGCAGAGCGACGGAAAGATAGGATATGAGAAGGCTGAGTACTTTGATGGGAAGGCATTAAAGGGGCTTTATTTAAGTGAGAATGAGGATTGGAACTGGAGTGTCGGAGGGAAGTTAGATATCAGCGGGGCCGGTGTCGGAGCGGGGATGGGGTTAACGAAGCAGTGGAGCCGCGGAGAAAGTAGAAGTGAATTTACGGATGTAAACCGAGACGGGTATGTGGATTTTGTGTCGAACGGAAGATACTACGAAAACGATAGGGGAAGAGGCTTTAAAGGAGGAGTCGGTTTACAGGGAGCGGAGAAAGCGGGGATCGGGATAAGTGAAGCCGAGAAGAAGGAAGCGGAAAAAGGGCATTACTTTCAGGAAGGGGTACAAGCGTGGCGGAGTGAGGTAAGCGGGGAGATAGAGATAGGAGTAGAGATACAAGAGAAAGGGAGAGGACAGTTAAGCGTGTGGAAGGGGACGAATAAAGAAGGAGTGAAGATCGGGGAATGCACGGAGAAGAAACAGTATGTGTTTACGGAAGCGATTAGGAGAGGCGAGTATATCTATTTTGCGACTGAGACGGATGATAAAGCGGAGATAGGGGAGAGCATCAAGGCTGGGATACGGATACGGTACCTGAAGTACAAGCGAGATGAATTACTGGGAGCACATATAGCGTATCAGCTGCCGGGGAGGCTGAATGAGGAGCCTGATAGAGAATTAGCCTCGCTTTACACGGAAGAGGAAGGAGAGGCAGATGAAGATGGGAATCGGGATAGGTATTGGCAGCTAAAAACTGATTATCGAAGAGAGCTGAGTGAGCAAGCGATAGAGGATACTGGAAAAAGGATACTACACATACGTCGGAAGTGAGATAGCAAAGGAGACGTTTGAGAAGGTATTTAGCAGAATCGGCACAGATGATGAAAAGCAAAAGGTAAAAAAGAGCGTACAGTACGATGCGGGGTTTGAAGAATATATTTACACAGGGGATGGGTTCGGGAGTACGCTGTACAGCGATATCATCAAAAGGATGAGTGAGGGCGAACAAAAAAGAAGCGGCAGGATATAAAAACGTTGACGGAAGCGTAAGGTACCCGCTGTATGACGGGGATGGAAAGGCATACTACCGAGATAGGCTTACGTTAAAAGTGAACAGCGAGCGGGAAAAGGGTGAGCGTGGCTACGAGAATGAAAAGGGAGTAGAAGTAGGGCTCATCAACGGAAAGACGTACCGGTTTGATAAAGAGGGAGAGGAGCTTGTTCTGTATGAGCAGGGAAGAAGAAAAGAAGGGGCAGTGGTAACAAAAGAGGGAAATAACGTCAAGGCAATAGTAGCGGGGCGGAGTAAAAAGGGGTATGAATTTTCGATTGAGCTTGCGGGGAGAACGCTCGGCAAGGTTATCAGTGAAGAGGAGTACGAGAAGGGAGCGAATGATAGAGTTGAGAAGGATGTGGAATACCGGATCAATCGAGTAGAAAGAATAAGCGAAAAGGTATACGAGAAGATAAAGGATAGGACAATTATTAAAGGCTCCCAGACGGTTCGTATCGGGACACTGTATGAAAAGTCGGGGAACGAGTGGCATTTGAAAGAGGGCGCCGCAGAAGAGGATAAAAAAGAGATAGTAAAAGCGTTGAAAGAAGCGCGGAGAGAAGGGAAAGTCATTATCGAAGAACAATGTGCTGGAGTAGGGGAAAGAAAGATACGAGAGATTGGAATATTCACTGCGGAAGAGAGGAAAGAAATCGGGGAAGAATATTTTGAAGCGATAGGGGATGAGTATCAAATAAAGAGCGGGATAGGAGAAGCGAAAGTTGCGCGATTGGAAAAGAAGCTAAAGCGGTATGAAAGTGAAATGTATGATTTTCCGTACTTTACACATATGATAAGGTAAGAGGCGAATACCGGACGACGAAAGAGCATCTTGAAAAAGAAGAAGTGCAGGAGTTTTTAGCGTATGTCGAAAGCTATTATTACGAAAGGGTCGGAGCGTGTATAGCGTATCCGCGTGAGAGCCTTTATGAGGTGCAAGGCGGACAGATAGAAGTGGTGAAGATACAAGGGGGGGGAAGGTTGTCACAACATGGGAAGGGATACAAGAGTACCGAGGGAATGAGAACTATCGGATTGGAAAGTATGAAGGGAAAGAAGGGATAGCAGGGTTCGGCCGGTATGAGCAGATGTACGGCGGGGCAAACCGGTGGTACTACGGACTTTATTCGAGGTGGGGGCAACAGCGCTTCAGTGTGCAAGCCCTGTTTGCACCGAATGAATATGAGAAGGAGTATGGAGGAAAAATTGGGAATGAAGGAGCAAAAAAAGTTGATAAGGAACAGCAGGAACTAAAAAAACAGGCAGATGCGAAAACATCGAAAGCGCCAAGCGGCGAGGCGGTAAAAGATAAGGTACGTACAGAGATAGCAAAAGGCACTCTGGGCGGATATAGCGCGGTACAGACGTATGGGAAGTATGTGGAAGAAAGCGGCAAACAGGACTCGCCCGGCGAAGCGCCGAAGAAGGATGAGGGAAGCGGACGTATATTTAGCGATAAAAGCCTTGTCGGAGCGGTTGTAGGCACGAGTGAAAACGGCTTTGATGCAGACGGACAGATGGCAAGCGTCATACATTACTATGCCGCGTATATCGATGATGAGGTGCTGCACTCAAGCCGAATAACCGGCGGGGCATACCGGAATCTGCCGTGGGTGAAAGGAGGCAAAGGCTTTGCACTTTCTGCGAATGAGAGTGAAAGCTATGACACGAACGTCGGTGCGCATGCGCTTAACTTCAATGGGAGCTTAGGGGGTAACACCGGAGAAAGTAAACAGATACAAGGCTATCAGGACATCGACGGGGACGGCTACCCTGATATTTTAAAAACAAGTTCAGGAGGATTGAGCGTACAGTACGGTAGCGGTGAAGGAGTCTTTAGCCGACCGGGATACCTCGGAGGAGGGGGCTTAAGCATGAACAGCAATAACTCGACGGTGTACGGAGCAGGACTGGGACTGTCGGGAGGGACGCAGACCGTACGAACAGTGATTGGGAGCATAAAGGATATATCAGTAGAACCGGCAGGTTCGACACCGTACGGAGTAAGCGCGAGTGTGGGAGGCAATTATTCACACGGCAATCAGTATCAGAGCAGCGGCTTAGTAGACATAAACGGCGATGGTTTACCCGACTACCAGACGATAGCAGGAGCGAAGCTGAATATCGGAGAAGCGTTTAAAGCGGCCGGGAAATGGAGCGAAGCGAACATTTCAAGCGGAACGGTCAAAAGCGGAGGAGGAAACTTCGGGATAGGATTGGCTATCGGGCCAGCCATTGGCTAGTTACGGAGGAGGAAACATCGGGGTCAACGTGAACATCAGTCAGACGGCCACGGAAACCCTTATAACCGACATCAACGGAGACGGGCTGCCCGACCTTTTTGCGCGTACAAGAGGACGGCAGCTATGCTGTCAAATTGAATCGCGGAGCAGGATTCGACGGAAAAGAAAAGACAATTGAAGTACGGAATCTTGAAGGGGCGGAGTATAAAGATTATTACAATGGGGCGCTGAGCCGACTGGTAGGGACATCAGAACGTATCCAAGTGCCGTACCGACCGGGTGGCATGAATAAAAGTTTTGGAACAGCGGAAATAGAAAAGTTGTTACAGATACCGAAAGCACTGGAGTTTAACACGAGCCGGAGCGTGGGCGTGTCCGGAAGTCTTTCAGGACAGGTGGGGTTTCCGGTATGGGCAGGGATTAATATCATTTGTAACTTTTCAGGTGGAGCGAGCGGAACCTATAGCGAAAGTGAGGTGAGCTTACGCCTCTTTGACGTAGACGGAGACGGCCTCGCCGACCGAGTGTTCAACATCGGAGGGGCGAATAAGCTTTATGTACAGCGGAACAAGTTAGGGAAAGTAGGACTATTAAAAACGATACACCTACCGACCGGTGGCAGCTATGAGATAGAGTACCAAAGAGTAGGGAACACACGGGAGCTGCCGCAGAGTAAGTATGTGTTAAGCAGTGTAACGATGAACTCAGGGCTACAGAGTAAGAGCGGCAACATACAATCGTACCGCACAACCTATAGCTACAAAGACGGCTACTATGACCGCAAAGCAAAAGAGTTCTATGGGTTTAAGACAGTACGTGCGGTAACGGGAACGGGAAAGACGACCGAAACAGAATACTACATCGATGCCTATTACCGCAAAGGGATGGTTAAAAAAGAGACGGTCAGCGCTCAAGGAACCGTTTATTCGATAAAAGAGTATGAAACGGATGAAGTCCCTCACGCACGGGTAAAGCGAGAGTGGAACACCATACGGGAAGGATACCGGTCGATACAAACGGAAAGCGATTATCGCTATGATCGGTACGGCAATGTTACGAGCTTAGAAGATAAGGGAGACGTGAGTAATCCCAACGACGATATTATTGCCCGCATACGCTATTGGGACAGCGGCGATGAGCGGCGCTACTTTAAAGCACACCCGGAGCGCATCGAAGTGTTGGATGGTAAGAGCGGCAGGCTGTTGAGGAAGCGAGAAGGACGCTACGATAGCCAAACGGGCGCGATAACGGAAGTAAAACAATACACGGGCAATAACACACTCCTTACCTATACGATAGAGTGGGATGAAAGCGGAAATATCAAAACGCTCACGAGCCCCACCGGAAAGAAGGTGCGCTACCGATACCAAGACGGGATATATGTCACCAAAATAACGGAAGAAGGAAGCAAAGGTGGGACGCCATACGAAAGCACGCTCCTTTGGGATAGCGCCTTAGGGGTAAAACTTGAAGAAACCGATAGCGCGGGTAACACCATGAAGTATCGGTACGACGGCTTCGGGCGGGTCATTGAAGTGCGAAGCCCGTATGATGATCCGGCAAAAGTGCCCTACGCAAAGTACGAATACCATACCCCTTCATCTTCTTTCTGGTACACGGTAACGGCAAATAAGCTTACCACCGAAGCGGCCGACACGGCCGTGATGAAAACGATAGTCATGCATGACGGCTTAGGCCGCGCCCTCTACACGGCGAAAGAAGGAGAAGTCTACCGAGAAGGAACCGCCGGAGAAACAAATGTCGGCTGGAATATTTCGGGAGCGACACACTACGATGAGGCGGGAAGAAAGATAAAAGAAGGAATGCCCTTCTTCTACGCAGGCGATTTACCGGCTGAGCTTGCAAGTAAAGCTTCTTACGCAAGCGTCGAGCAGTTCTATGAAACAAACGATTTTACAGCGCTGCGAAACGAAACCGCGTACACCTACGACGGCATCGACAGGGTAATCAATACATTGTTACCCGACGGAAGCGAGCAAAAAAATGAGTACGCGATAGAAGACGGTTTACAGATAACAATCGCAACCGACCCGCTTGAGAATAAGAGCGTTACAAAGAAAGACGCGCGCGGAAACATCACGGAAGTAGAACGAAGAGACAAGGCAGATAACATCCTCACCAAAGGCCGCTATGAATATTCGGTATTGGGAGAGATGCTTCGCGCATACGACGCCAATGAAAATATTGTCTCGGTAACATACGACCTGCTCGGCCGAAGAGTAGCCCTAGAAAGTAAAGACACCGGCCGTAAGGAGTGGCGGTACGACCGTAAAGGCCTTCTTGAAGCGGAGACGGATTCTGTGCTGCGTGCAAAGATGAGCGAGATACAGTACCACTACGACGGTTTTGACCGGCTCGTAAAGATAGACTACCCGTTTAGCGAAGATGTTGAATACACCTACGGAGTGCCCGGCCAAGTTGGTGCAGGCGAGATAGTCCATAAAAAAGATGAGAGCGGAGAGATACGCTACAAGTACGGGAAGTTAAGCGAAGTCGTAGAAGAGACACGAACGATTAAGCGCTATGAGGTACTCAGTAAGCCGGAAACGGCGACCTTCACCTATTGCTCGGACTACCTCGGCCGTATGCAGACCATGCACTACCCCGACGGGGAAACTATTACCTACACCTACGACAAAGGCGGACAGCTGAAAGGAGTGAGCGGTGTCAAGAACACGATAAAAGGCTCTGAAACCTACAGTTACATCGACACGATTGTCTATGACGAGCACGGCCAGAGAGTCTACATCAAGTACGGCAATGGAGTTGAGACCCGCTACCGCTACGACGATAAACGCCGGTGGTTAAAAGACATTGAGACGAGAAATAAACAAACCGATGAAATCTTCCAAAAGATAAGCTATCGCTTTGATAAGGTCGGAAACGTCTTAGGCTATGCGAATGACGCGAGCGTGTACGAGACGAGCCAGAGTTACACCTACGACAACCTCTACCAGCTTATCGGGGTAGAGGGCACGAGCAACCAGTACAAGGCGATAAAGAGCTTTGGAAGTACGCCGGTCAATGTTGCAAAATATAAGCAAGACTTCGCCTTTGACGGCATCGGGAACATGACAAAGAAGATGAGTACCACGAACCTCCCCGGCGCCCGCGGCAACGCCCGCCTACCCGAAAGCCGAGCTTGACTACGACCTCACCTACGAATACGACCCGGCCTACGCACACCGTTTAATTCATGCAGGAAACCGCTACTACCGCTATGACGCGAACGGTAACATTACGGCAGAAAAAGACGGGCCGTTTACCGAGGACGAGGAGTTTGTCTTTACCTACAGCTATGACCCTGACACCGACGTCTACGGCACTGACTACGGCTTCGGCCTTGACGCCCCGAAAGAGACGGAAGAGAGTCATCCGGAGAACCTATTCGCGTACCGGCGTAACTACACGTGGAACGAGAAGAACTTACTCACTAAATCGAGCGACCGCAGCTACACCGTACACTACCGCTACGGTGAGGATGGACAAAGAGCGCTCAAGTATACGGAAGAAGGACGTTCTGAAACGCTCTACTTCAACAACTTCTACACGATACACATCCCCGTGCAGGATAAGAATAACCCGCAAGGCTTGCGAGTGCATAAGCACATCTTTGTGGGTAACAGCCGTCTTGTTACGGCAATGACCCATACCGATAACAACGGAGACAATGCAGAACAACGCGAGAAGCGCTACTACTACCACTCAGACCACTTAGGCAGCGCGCAATTCGTAACCGACTGGAGAGGGAAGCAGTATGAGCATATCGAGTACACGCCATACGGAGAACTGTGGATAGAGGAAGTAGCCGCAGGCTTAGACAAGCTGCCCTTCCGGTTCACAGGAAAGGAGATGGACGAAGAGACGGGCTTGTACTACTACGGTGCGCGCTACCTTGACCCGAAGTACAGTAGGTGGTTGAGTGGAGACCCTGCATTAAGCGATTACATACCCAAAGCCCCGATAGACGACGAGGCGAAGAAGCACAACGAGAACTTACCCGGCATGGGTGGGGTATACAACATAGTCAATATGCACCTGTACCACTACGCGGGGAATAATCCGGTGAAGTATACTGACCCGGATGGGAGAGCGCTAGAGACTCCGTGGGATATTGCAAATGGAGTCTTGGGTTCAATATCTGGATATATAGAACTGAGTGAAAGACAGTACGGGAAAGCTGCTCTTAGTTTCTTTGGCGCAATCCTTGATTTTACAGCAGCATGTGCACCTTGCATACCTGGCGGTGTTAGTATAGGGATAAAAGTATTCCAACATGGTAATACTGCGTATGGGGCAATATCAAATATAGCAGAGGGCGTAATGGAAGATGATAAACTTAAAATTGGAATAGGAATTCTCCAAATGTTCGGTATGGCGTTAGGAGAGGCCGGTAGTCATTATTTTAAATATGCAGAATCTGCATTTGAGCGAGCAAAACTTGTTCCGAGAAGCATGATAGTAGGTTTTATATGCTCAGGAATTAGAGATAAACATATGGGAATTTTTTATAAAGTTATGTCTATGCTTGGCGTAAGTGCGGATGTTGTTAAATCTTCCTACGAGGCCTATCAGTCATGGATGAATAATCACAAAAAAGAGGAGATAGATCAATGAGCTCATATAAATTAAGGATGTTTTTTGAATTTTTGTCATGTATGCCAGGACTTTATTGGATATTATTATGGTTTTTACTGTTGGTATATTGCGGCTTTTCATTATTAGGAAGATTTAATGAAAAGTTAAAATCAATTATATTTGACAGTTTTGATGTTGACACAGGGTTTCATATTTTCAGATATACAATAATACCGATTTTTATTTTTATATTGCTAACAGTGATTTTGCTGATGCGAATAATATCGGGTACTATGGATTATGGATACGGATCGCCTAAACTTTTAATAAAGGTTATTGTGATTGTGATTGTATTTGTTGTTCTTTGCTATATTGCAGAACTTCAACAAAGTAGGTGTAAAGCGGGAAAGATAGATAAAGTATATTATGTAACGGCAATAATTGGAGTTATAGCGCCATTTCTTGTTATACTTCCCCTTCTTTCATGGTAATGCTTTATATGAGCTATTCAAAAGCAGAAGCAGGGACGAACAGACAATTTATGACGTTTTTTTGAAGTAAACCATTTGCAATTTATATGAGGCCATTAAATGGATTTTATAATAAAGAGATTTGATTCGATGTCAGAAATGGTTTCAGTATATTCTGGTAAAAAAGATTCTGAGTATATTGAAATTGATTCTCAAAGTAGTAATACATTTTATGGTGTTGAATTTATGCAAAATAGTTATATTTTTTATTTAAGTTCTGATGGATTATATGATTTACAAGTGTTTTCAATAGATGAAATTGCAGGTGTTTTAATAGATGATTATTTTATTTTTATTAATTTAATAAATCATTCAAAAATAAAGTTTAAATTAAATTCACCGGGAGATACTTTATTGTATAACAGAGAAAATATGTCATTTTTTATAATTTATGAGACAGGCTTTTTGTCATTTAATATAAAAACTGAGACATATAAAGTTAAAGAGGTAGAAGATTTAATTTATGATTGGAAAATCGAGCCGGATACTAAAATTCTTTACAGTTATGAAGGTTCAAAATTCTATGAATTTGATTTTCGTTCTTTCAATTGAGTTCAACGGTTCCGTATTGTCAGACTAAATATTAGCAGATGATAATTAGGAATAGTGAGATTATAAAGAGCTCGTTATAAAACTTTACCCTCACTTCCCACATAACAAGTTACGGCCGTATGTGGGAAGCCATATCAAATCTGTACGTCCTTGTACAGATTTGATATCATGTTTTGCTGATGACAAAACATGATACTGTTTAGAACCACCACCATCCATGGCGGTAGTGAAGGGAAAAATATTTTTTTAAGGTGGAAACAAATTATTTTTATTCACAGCCTAATTATCCTCTCCCCCGGACAGCGATTGAAGCAGAAATCCTTTTTGCCGCGCGTATAATGCAAGTGCGGTTTTTGAAGCGACCGAGCGGAAAAACACTGCTTAAAAAAAGCAGCAGCGGCAAAAAGATTGGAGCGGAAAGCGCGGTGCTGCATTTTGTTTTCTTTATTGTAATAGTAAACAAAATGCAGCAGTCCGCCAAAAAAGCAAGAAACAAAAACAACAAAAGCTCTTTACCGGAGGTTTTTCCGCTTACGGCAGGGATTGCCGGAAGCGGAAAAACGATGCCTTTTGAAAAGAGACATGCCGGATGCGAGGAGCGAGAAAAAATTAACCGCAGGCGTATCTATGATACGTTGAGGATTAATTTTTTTGAAGCGACGAAGCAGACGGCGTGTATATTTTCAAAAGGGGGAGAAGCGGGAATGATAGCAGTAATATCAGCGAAGGACAAATTTCCGAGCGAGTGCGTGTGGATAGAGTACGAAGCGGTAAGGTAAGGGGAGAAGGTGAAGATGATGAAGGGAATAAAAGAAGCAGTGGCAGGGATAGTGAAGAAAGCAGTATTTACGGTCTACCTTTTTACGGTGATAGCGCCCGGCGGTGTGTATGGACAAGGGCGGAGAGAAGGGGCGCGCGGCGTGGAGAGAGAAGCGAGTGCGGTTGTGGCGCAAAAGGTTATCGGGAAAGAAGGAGGAGTGTTAGAGGCGGAAGGAGTACGCTTTAGTATCCCTGAAGGAGCGGTGGAAGCGGAAACAAAGATAACGATTAGCCGGCTGTATGAAGTAGCAGAGGGAGGAGAAGTAAAGAACGTCACGGCAGGGTTTGGCGGGTACCGGTTTTTACCTAAGGGGATGAAGTTTAAGAGGGCGTGCGAGCTTTCGCTTGAGTACGATGAGCGGATAGAAGGAGAAGATGCGCAAGGGATCTATACGTACTATTACGAAGAGAACGAGAAGCGATGGGTTGCGTTAGAGCGGAAGGGAGTAGATGAAGAAGGGAAGCGGATTGAATCGTATACGGATCATTTTACGGATATGATTAACGGGACGTTGAGCTTACCGGAGAGCCCCGAGCCGGTGCGGGTGAACTTAAACAGCATCAAGGAGCTAAAAGCGGCGGATGCGGCAGGGGGGATAGAGGGGATAGAAGGACTGAAAGGAGGAAGTGAAGGAAGCGCGGCATTTGGGATAAAGCTCAAAGTACCGGAAGGAGTGAAAGGGATGGCGCCTGCTCTCTCGGTGAGCTATGCGAGCGGGAGCGGCTGGGGGCTTATAGGGAAGGGATGGAGTTTAGGAGGAATAGAAAGCATCAGTATAGACACACGGTTCGGCCTACCTGAGTATAACGGGAAGGATACGTACATAGTGGAAGGCAGCCGTGTGAGGTATGAAGGGAATGAATGGGTAAAGGAAAGAGAGAGGGGGTATGAGCGGATAGCAAACGGCTGGGTCGAAGGGAGAGGAGTAAGTGAAAATTATTTTGAAGTAACGGGGAAAGACGGACGGGTAAAGATATACGGGAAAGAAAGGTGGAGCGGCAAAGGAGCAGGTGCAAAATATATTTATTATTTGGATAGGGAGAGCGATAGCTTCGGAAACGAGGTACAGTATGTGTACAAGAAGGAAACCGGAGCAGAGGGTGAAGAGGTACTTCTTGAACAGGTTATCTACGGGAAAGAGAGAGATCGAAAGGTAACGATAGCGTATGAAGGAAGAGGAGATACGCGGATAGACGGACGGGGAAAGTACGTGCGGGAAAGAGAGTAAGCGGATAGCGAGCATAGAGATGAGCGTCGGCGGGCGGATAGTGAGGAGATACGGCTTTGAATATAGAGAAGATAAGGAAGTAGGAAATGAGGCGGGTGAAAATGAGATGGGAGAGAGCCTTCTTAAAAAGATAGAAGTGAAAGGGGAAGGAGAAGCGGAAGGGTATGCGTACAGGTTTGAGTATGAGCAGGCGGAGAAGGATAAGAGCGGGAAACTTTGTGTCTTCGGAGAGACGGAAGGCTGGGAGAGAAGCGGAAGCATTGCGGAAAGCGTGCACATAAGCGGAGGGGGAAGCGGCAGCGGAGGAGCGGGAGTAAACTTTGCAAACAGCATCTCGATATCAGGCGGGATAACGGCGTCAGCGGGAAGCGGAAGGGGACACAGTAAGCGGAATTTTGTAGATGTGACTGGAGACGGGATAGCGGACATTGTGGAGTGGAAGAAAGGGGAAATAAGGATATATGAAGGGAAAAAAGCGGAGCGACGGAAAGATAGGATATGAGCGTGCTGAGTACTTTGATGGGAAGGCATTAAAGGGGCTTTATTTAAGTGAGAATGAGGATTGGAACTGGAGCGTTGGAGGGAAGTTAGACATCAGCGGGCCTCAGGTTGGGGCTGGGATGGGACTGACGAAACAGTGGAGCCGCGGAGAGAGTAGCAGTGAATTTACGGATGTAAACCGAGACGGGTATGTGGATTTTGTGTCGAAGGGAAGATACTACGAAAACGACCGGGGAAGAGGCTTTAAAGCGGGGATTGCGTTAAGCGGAGCGGAAAAAACAGAGATAGGGGTTAGTAAGGAAGAGAAGGAGGAAGCGGAAAAGGGGCACTATTTTCAAGAAGGAGTGCAAGCGTGGCGAAGTGCGGTAAGCGGGGAGATCGAGATAGCGGTAGAGATAAAAGAGATCGGAAGCGGGAAGCTCGGCGTATGGAAGGGAGTGAATAAGGGCGGAGTATTGGTTGGGGAATGCACGGAAAAGAAGGGATATCGTTTTACGCAGGCAGTGAAAAGAGGGGAGTATATCTATTTTGCGACGGAGACGGATAACAAGGCAGAAATTGGAGAGAGCATAAGAGCAGGGATACGGATACGGTACCGGAAGATCCAACGAGATGAGCTATTGGGAGCGCATATTGCATATGAGCTGCCTGAAAGGATGAATGAAAGCCCTGATGAAGTTTTGCAGCATTTTTACCAGAGAAAAAGCGAACATGATGAAGATGGGAGCCGTGAGTATTGGCAGCTGAAAGATTCTCAGTACGCTCAGCATCTGAGTGAGCAGACGATAGAGAAGATACTGGAAAAAGGGTATTACGGGTATGCCGGAGATGAGGTCGCAAAGGAGCGGTTTGAAGTATTTTACGGCAGGATTGGAAGCGAGAGTGAACAGGCGGCACTGAAGGAGCGCGTACAATACGATGCGGGCTTTGAGCAGTATGTGTGGAATGGAAGGGGAAGCGGCGGAGGGCCTTACAGCGATATCATCAATAAAATGAGCCAAGAGCAACGGAAAGAAATGGCAGGGTATAAGAGCGGCGACGGAAGCGTAAGGTACCCGCTGTATGACGGGGATGGAAAAGCATACTACCGAGATAGGCTTACGTTAAAAGTGAACAGCGAGCGGGAAAAGGGCGAGCGCGGCTACGAGGATGAAAAGGGAGTAGAAGTAGGGCTCATCAACGGAAAGGCGTACCGGTTTGAGAAAGAGGGAGAGGAGCTTGTTTTGTATGAGCAGGGAAGAAGAAAAGAAGGGGCAGTGGTAACAAAAGAGGGGAAGAATGTAAAGGCAATAGTAGAGGGGCGGAGTAAGAAGGGGTATGAATTTTCGATTGAGCTTACCGGGCGGAAAGTAGGGAAGGTTATCAGTGAGAATGAGTATGAAAAGGGGATGGCAGAGATAGTCGAAAAGGGAATCGAATACCGCATCAGCCGCGTAGAAAGGATAAGCGAAAAGGTATACGAGAAGATAAAAGACAAGAGGATACAGAAAGGTAGCGAGACGATAGCAATAGGGACACTGTATGAAAAGTCGGGGAACGAGTGGCATTTGAAAGAGGGCGCCGCAGAAGAGGATAAAAAAGAGATAGTAAAAGCGTTGAAAGAAGCGCGGAGAAAAGGGAAAGTCATTATCGAAGAGCTGCCGGAAGGAGAGAAGCGGATACGGGAGATTGGAATATTCACTGCGGAAGAGAGGAAAGAAGTCGGTGAAGAATATTTTGAAGCGATAGGGGATGAGTATCAAATAAAGAGCGGGATAAGCGGAGAAGGGTTACAGCAGTTCGAGAAGAAGCTGAAGCGGTATGAAAGTAAGACGTATAATTTTCCATACTTTACGCATGATAAAGTAAGAGGCGAATACCGGACGACGAGGGAGCACCTTGCAAAAGAAGAAGTGCTGAAGTTTTTAGCGTATGTCGGAAGCTATTATTACGAAAGGGTCGGGGTGTGTATCGTGTACCCGCGTGAGAGCCTTTATGAGGTGCAAGGCGGACAGATAGAAGTGGTGAAGATACAAGGTGGGAAGGTTGTCACGACATGGGAAGGGATACAAGAGTACCGAGGGAATGAGAACTATTGGATTGGAAAGTATGAAGGGAAAGAAGGGATAGCCGGGTTCGGCCGGTATGAGCAGATGTACGGCGGGGCAAACCGGTGGTACTACGGACTTTATTCGAGGTGGGGTCAGCAGCGCTTCAGTGTGGAAGCCCTGTTTGCACCGAATGAATATGAGGATGAGTATGGAGGAAAAAATGAGAAGGAAGGAGCAAAAAAAGTTGATAAGGAACGGCAGAAATTAAAAAATCAAAGTGAGGCAGGCGCGCCGAGCGGGGAAGAAGCGAAAGATAAAGTAAGGGAGGAGATACAAAAGCGTACGCTCGGCGGATATAGCGCGGTACAGCGGTATGGCACGTATGCGGAAGAAAACCTTAAACAGGAATCGCCTCCGGAAACGCCGAAGCAGGATGAGGGAAGCGGATTTTTCTTTAAAGAGAAAAGCCTTATCGGAGCGATTGCGAATACGAGTGAAAACGGCTTTGACGCAGACGGCGAGATGGCAAGTGTTATGCATTACTATGCGGCGTATATTGATGATGAGGTATTACACTCAAGCCGGATCACCGGCGGGGCGTACGGGAAGTTACCGTGGGTGAAAGGAGGCAAAGGCTTTGTGCTTTCTGCGAATGAAAGTAAAAGTTATGACTTCAATGTCGGCTCACATGCGGCAAGCGTCAATACGAGCGTAGGGGTTAACACGGGAGAAAGTAAGCAGATACAAGGTTATCAGGACATAGACGGGGATGGGTACCCTGACCTCTTAAAAACAAGTTCAGAAGGCTTGAGCGTACAGTACGGCAGCGGAGAAGGAGTCTTTAGCCGACCGGGATACCTCGGAGGAGGAGGCTTAAGCACGAACAGCAATAACTCGACGGTGCACGGAGCAGGATTGGGACTGTCGGGAGCGGTACAGACGATACGAACGGTGATCGGCAGCATAAAGAGTCAGTCATTAGCGCCTGCAGGATCGAGCCCCGGGGGAATGAGCCCGAGTGTGGGGGTAAATTTTTCAGACGGCAGACAGTATCAGAGAAGCGGGTTAGTAGACATCAACGGAGACGGCTTACCCGATTACCAACAGGCAGGCGTGGCGAAGCTGAATATCGGAGATGGGTTTACAGCGGCAGGAGCGTGGTGGGGAGAGAATATTTCAAGCGGAAGCGTTAAAAGCGGAGGCGGGAACTTCGGCTTAGGGTTGAATATCGGCGCCGCGCTTGTTTACGGGGGAGGAAACATCGGCGTTAACGTGAACATCTCTCAGACAGCCACCGATACCCTTATCGCCGACATCAACGGAGACGGGCTTCCCGACCTATTAACGGTAAAGGGTGGTAACTATACCGTCAAAGTGAACCGCGGGGCCGGATTCGAGACAGAAGAAAAGACCATTGCGATACGCACCCTCGAAAGTGGGGAGTATGAAGATTATTATAGCAAGTCGCTGAGCCGGCTCGTTGGAACATCGGAGAAGATCCAAGTACCCTATCGGCCGGGCAGTATGAATAAAGGGCTCGATACAAAAAAAATAAACGAGCTATTAAAGACGCCTGAGGCGCTGGAGTTTAACACGAGCCGGAGCGTGGGAGTGTCGGGAAGTCTTTCAGGACAGGTAGGGTTTCCGGTATGGGCAGGGATTAATATCATCTGTAACTTTTCAGGAGGAGCGAGCGGCACCTATAGTGAAAGCGAGGTAAGCTTACGCCTCTTTGACGTAGACGGAGATGGCCTCGCTGACCGCGTCTTCAACATCGGCGGCGCTGATAAGCTGTACGTACAGCGAAACAAGTTAGGGAAAGTAGGCTTATTAAAAACGATAAAGCTACCGACCGGCGGCAGCTATGAGATAGAGTACCAAAGAGTCGGGAACACACGGGAGCTGCCGCAGAGTAAGTATGTGTTAAGCAGTGTAACAATGAACTCAGGGCTGCAGAGTAAGAGTGGAAACATACAAAGCTATAAAACGGAATACACGTACAAAGACGGCTACTATGACCGCAAAGCAAAAGAGTTCTACGGGTTTAAGACAGTAAAGGCGGTAACGGGAACAGGAAAGACGACCGAAACAGAATACTACATCGATGCCTATTACCGCAAAGGGATGGTAAAAAAAGAGACGGTAAGCCATAACGGTGCCGTTTATTCAATAAAAGAGTATGAAACGGATGAAGTCCCTCATGCACGGGTAAAGCGAGAGTGGAACACGATACGGGAAGGATACCGGTCGATACAAACGGAAAGCGAGTATCGCTATGATCGGTACGGCAATGTTACGAGCTTAGAAGATAAGGGAGACGTGAGTAATCCCAACGACGATATTATTGCCCGCATACGCTATTGGGATAGCGGCGATGAGCGGCGCTACTTTAAAGCGCACCCGGAGCGCATCGAAGTGTTGGACGGTAAGAGCGGCAGGCTGTTGCGGAAGCGAGAAGGACGCTATGATAGCCAAACGGGCGCGATAACGGAAGTAAAGCAGTACACCTCAAGCGGCACAAACTTAACCTACACGATAGACTGGGATGAAAGCGGGAACATCAAAACGCTCACGGGCCCAACCGGCAAGAAGGTGAGTTACCGCTACCAAGACGGGATATATGTCACCAAAATAACGGAAGAAGGAAGTAAAGGCGGAGCGCCGTACGAGAGCACACTCCTGTGGGATAGCGCCTTAGGAGTGAAACTGGAAGAAACCGACAGCGCGGGTAACACCATGAAGTACCGCTACGACGGATTCGGACGTGTTATTGAAGTACAAAGCCCCTATGATGATACGGCAGGCACTCCCTACGCAAAGTACGAATACCATACCCCTTCATCTTCTTTCTGGTACACGGTAACGGCAAATAAGCTTACCACCGAAGCGGCCGACACGGCCATTATGAAAACGATAGTCATGCACGACGGCTTAGGCCGCGCCCTCTACACCGCAAAAGAAGGGGAAGTGTACCGAGAAGGAACCGCCGGAGAAACGAATGTCGGCTGGAATATATCAGGGGCGACACACTACGATGAGGCAGGAAGAAAGATAAAAGAAGGAATGCCCTTCTTCTACGGCGGCGATTTACCGGCTGAGCTTGCAAGTAAAGCTTCTTACGCAAGCGTCGAGCAGTTCTATGAAACAAACGACTTTACAGCGCTGCGAAATGAAACCGCGTACACCTACGACGGCATTGACCGCGTAATTAAGACGGTACTGCCCGACGGAAGCGAGCAGAAAAATGAGTACGCGATAGAAGATAATCTACAGATAACAATAGCAACCGACCCGTTAGAGAATAAGAGCGTTACAAAGAAAGACGCGCGCGGAAACATCCGGGAAGTCGAACGCCTCGATAAAAACGACACACGCTTAACCAAAGGCAGATATGAATATTCGGTATTGGGTGAAATGCTGCGCGCATACGACGCAAACGAAAACATTGTCTCGGTAACATACGACCTACTCGGACGGCGTATAGCCTTAGAAAGCAAAGACACCGGAAGGAAAGAATGGCGCTATGATAGCAAAGGGCTTCTTGAAGCGGAATCGGATTCACTGCTGCGTAGTAAATTAAGCGAGATACAGTACCACTACGACGGCTTTGACCGGCTCGTAAAAATAGACTACCCGTTTAGCACCGATGTTGAATACACCTACGGAGTACCCGGCCAAGCCGGAGCCGGAGAGATAGTCCATAAGAAGGATGAATCAGGCGACATACACTACGAGTATGGTAAATTAAGCGAGGTCGTAAAAGAGACGCGGACGATTAAGCGTTACGAGGCCTTAAGCGAACCCGAAACGGCAACCTTTACCTACCGCTCGGACTACTTAGGCCGTATGCAGACCATGAAGTACCCTGACGGGGAGACCATTACCTACACCTACGATAAGGGCGGACAGCTCAAGGGGGTGAGCGGCGTAAAGAACACGATAAAGGGCAGTGAAAACTACAGTTACATCGACACGATTGTCTATGACGAACACGGACAACGTGTGTACATCAAGTACGGTAACGGTGTAGAGACCCGCTACCGCTACGACGATAAACGCCGGTGGTTAAAAGACATTGAAACCAAAAATAGACAGACTGACGAAACCTTCCAAAAGATAAGCTACCGCTTTGATAAAGTCGGCAATGTCTTAGGTTACAGTAACGACGCAAGTGTGTACGAGACGAGCCAGAGCTACACCTACGATAGTTTATACCAGCTTATCGGCGTAGAGGGCACGAGTAATCAGTACAAGGCGATAAAGAGCTTTGGAAGTACGCCGGTACATGTTGCGAAGTACAAGCAAGACTTTGCCTTTGACGGCATCGGAAACATGACACGAAAGGCCAGCACCACGAACCTCCCCGGCGCCCGCGGTAACGCCTACCCGAAAGCAGAGCTTGACTACAGTCTTGATTACGAATACGACCCGGCCTACGCACACCGCTTAATTCATGCCGGAAACCGCTACTACCGCTATGACGCGAACGGTAACATCGCGGCAGAAAAAGACAGCCCGTTTACGGATGATGAAGAGTTTGTCTTTACCTACAACTACGACCCCGACACCGACGTCTACGGCACCGACTACGGCTTCGGCCTTGACGCGCCGAAGGAGACGGAAGAGAGTCATCCTGAGAACCTATTTGCGTACCGCCGTAACTACACGTGGAACGAGAAGAACTTACTTACCAAATCAAGCGACCGCAGCTACACCGTGCACTACCGCTACGGTGAGGACGGCCAGCGTGCCTTAAAGTATACGGAAGAGGGACGTTCTGAAACGCTCTACTTTAATAACTTCTACACGATACACATCCCCGTGCAGGATAAGAACAACCCGCAGGGCTTGAGAGTACACAAACACATCTTTGTGGGGAACTCACGCCTTGTTACTGCGATGACGCATACTGATAATAACGGAGATAACGCCGAGCAGCGCGAGAAGCGGTACTACTACCACTCAGACCACTTAGGCAGCGCCCAATTCGTAACCGATTGGCGAGGGAAGCAGTATGAGCACATCGAGTACACGCCCTACGGAGAACTGTGGATTGAGGAAGTAGCAGCGGGACTGGACAAGCTGCCGTTTAGGTTTACCGGTAAGGAGATGGATGAAGAAACAGGACTCTACTACTACGGTGCGCGCTATCTTGACCCGAAGTATTCGAGATGGCTGAGTGGCGACCCGGCACTGGGTGATTACATACCCAAAGCCCCGACAGACGATGAGGCAAAGAAGTACAACGAGAACTTACCCGGCATGGGTGGGGTGTTTAATGTCGTGAACCTACACCTGTACCATTATGCGGGAAATAACCCTGTGAAGTATACTGACCCGGATGGGAAGTTTATACATATAATAATAGGAGCTGTTGTTGGTGGTAGTCTTGCAGGGGGTGTTTCTGTTGCCACACAGTTCGTAAAGGGAGAAGGAATAGATCTAAAAAAAGTATTATTAGCTGCAGCTGGTGGAGCATTAAGTGGCGGTTTAGCTGCTACAGGAGTTGGATTAGTAGGTCAAGTTTTAGCTAATGGTGCAATATCAGCAACACAAGATATTGTAACTCAATTTGGTTTTGAACATAAAAACTTGTCAAATGCAGACTATCTGGAGCTTGGGTTAGCTTTTATTACAGGATCCGTAGCTGGAAAACTTGGTGGTAAAGGTGCAGATTCTTCGCATATAATGGCAAGTTCGACAAAGCAGCTTTTTCATAGAATTGGGAATGCTATTACTCATAAAACTGGAAAGGATTTAGTATCAGAACTGGGCAAAGCTATTGTATATTATGCAAAGACAAATGGATTAAAATCTATTAGCAAAGATACAGTGTGGAGTATTGTGAAAGGAACAGCACCTTCTGCACTTAACTTAGGCATTGAAATTTATAAAAAAGTAGAAAACATGATGCATGGAGAACAATAAGAATGAATGAACTATTTTTTACCACTCTAGCTTTAGTTTTTTCTAACACTATTATAATACGTCTGGTTTTATTTGCGCTTAGCTCAAATGAATACAGTAAAAAAATTCGGAAACTGATAAAAAGGAGGAATTCAAAATGGATACTAATACAAAGAATTACCGGTATTATTTATTGGAAAGATAAAAATATATTATTGAAAATTTCAGTAATTGTCCTTATTTTATCTTATATTCTTATTTTATATGCTTTGATTATATTAATTCTTTCAAAGGTAAATAATTTAAGCAATACTAGGCTAATTTCAGTACCGCTAAAAATATTTTGTATAATTGCTTCTATTAATTTTGCGTTATTATACACAAGTAAATAGATGAATTTTAAACTTAATGCAACAGGTGATTATATTTTAGTGGAAGTAAAAACCGTCTATCAGGTATTAAGTGATAGTTCATGAGATTATAAAGAGCTTGTTATAAGAGTTTATTCTCTCTTCTCACAGAACGAGTTACGGCCGTATGTGGGAAGCCGTATCAAATCTGTACGCCCTTGTACAGATTTGAGATTATATTTTGCTGACAGCAAAATATGATATTATTTAGAACCACCGCCATCCGTGACGGTAGTGAAGTGGAAAAATATTTTTTAAGGTGAAAACAAATTATTTTTATTCACAGCGTGCTTCTCCTCTCCCCCGGACAGCGATTGAAGCAGAAATCCTTTTTGCCGCTTGTGTAATGCAGGTGCGGTTTTTGAAGCGGCCGAGCGGAAAAACACCGCTTAAAAAAAATAGCAGCGGCAAAAAGATTGAAGCGGAAAGCGCGGTGCCGATACTTGTGTACCTTTGCATTGTATTGATAGTACACAAGTATCGGCAGTCCGCCAAAGAAAGCTGCTCATTAAAAAGAAACACTGTGTCGGAGGTTTTTCCGCTTTCGGCAAGGATTGCCGGAAGCGGAAAAACGAAGCCTTTTGAAAAGAGGCGGAGCAGATACAAGGAGACAGCCGAAAATAAAGCGGAGGCGTATCGGGTATACGTCGAGCATTTATTTTCGGCGTGCGACGCCGTAGATGCCCGCATATTTTCAAAAGGGGACGGGAACATGACACGTAAGATGAGCACCACGAACCTCCCCGGCGCCCGCGGTAACGCCTACCCGAAAGCAGAGCTTGACTATGAGCTCACCTACGAGTACGACCCTGCTTACGCACACCGGCTTGTACACGCAGGAAACCGCTACTACCGCTATGATGCGAACGGCAACATAACGGCAGAAAAAGACGGGCCGTTTACCGAGGAGGATGAGTTTGTCTTTACCTACAACTACGACCCCGACACCGACGTCTACGGCACCGACTACGGCTTCGGCCTTGACGCCCCGAAGGAGACGGAAGAGAGTCATCCTGAAAACCTATTCGCGTACCGCCGTAACTACACATGGAATGAAAAGAACTTACTCACTAAATCGAGCGACCGCAGCTACACCGTGCACTACCGCTACGGTGAGGACGGACAGAGAGCCTTAAAGTATACGGAAGAGGGACGTTCTGAAACGCTGTATTTCAATAACTTCTACACGATACACATCCCTGTGCAGGATAAGAATAACCCGCAAGGCTTGAGAGTACATAAGCACATCTTTGTAGGTAACTCACGGCTTGTTACCGCAATGACCCACACCGATAACAACGGAGACAATGCCGAGCAGCGGGAGAAACGGTATTACTACCACTCAGACCACTTAGGAAGCGCACAATTCGTAACAGACTGGCGAGGCAGGCAATACGAGCACATCGAGTACACCCCCTACGGAGAATTATGGATAGAGGAGGTATCCGCAGGCTTAGATAAGCTGCCGTTTAGGTTTACCGGTAAGGAGATGGATGAAGAGACGGGCTTATACTATTACGGCGCGCGCTACCTTGACCCGAAGTATTCAAGGTGGCTGAGCGGGGATCCGGCATTAAGTGAGTACATTCCAAAAGCCCCGATAGACGACGAAGCCAAGAAGCACAACGAGAATTTACCCGGTATGGGCGGGGTGTTTAATGTGGTGAATCTACATCTATACCACTACGCGGGGAATAATCCGGTGAAGTATACTGACCCGGATGGGAAGAGCCCGTTAAGTTTATTAATTCCGAATCCGGAAAAGATTTCTAAAGAAGATGCAAGGAAATGGATAGATGATAATGTTTGTACAAATAATTTTGGTTTCTTAATATGCCAAGATATGTATACGAAATCTTTTAGAGGTGATACTTCTGATTATGTAAAAGGAAAAGATACATATATTGCTACAGCGATGCGAAATGATACCGATGCTTATGCGAATAAAATAATTAAAACACGATTGAAAGCCGGTATAACGGAAGGTTCTGGTGGTACAACATCTTGGACAAAAAATGATTTAAAATTGTCCGTGGGCTCTTGTGGTTTTTCTTGGAAATTAGATTCTTATGACGAGAAAAATAAAATCGCCACTGTGACGGTTACCGTTACAGACATTTTTGATTTTAACAAAGATGATAAAGGTAATAGAGATGCTGATGCTGAAAAATTGACGGCATTAGGGAGGAAAGCAGAATTATCATCTTATAATGTGGAAGTTACGTATGAACTGCAGATAAAAGTAAGTATACCTTTAACTGAGGAGAAATAAATATGAGAAATATAGCGATACTTCCTTTTATGCTTATTTTTTTGATTGTAGGATGTGATAAAAATACAAGCGATATTGACAAAGAACTCTATAAATTGAGTTATGGTCGATATGAGATTGCAGGAGGAGGAATGTTTGATAAATACTATACGGATTATAAAGGCAATACAATATCAATGCCATTGCTTCCTTGTGGATTGTTTTTATATTTCTCTAATCATGAAGAATTACCAATTTTAGACTACCAGAAAAGAATTGAAGATGTAGGCTTTTATCCGATGCATAATGTACAAAAAGTAATGATTTGTCAAAAAAGATTGATTGTTTTAAATGACATCGGTAAAATATATGAAATCAGCTTAATGAATCCTTGGTACTATACCGAAAAGGATAATATTTCAGATTTAGATAAGAAAAAAAGTATCAAGGTATATAACTTTATAAAAAACGGAAAAAAATATAAAAATACTTATGCACATACATTTGGCCTACAAGATAATGATAAGAATAAGAAATATAAAGTTGCATACTCTACTCCCATTATTAATGGGATAACGAAAATTGGACTTTGTAGCCATAGATATTTAGTAGGCGAAACGATCTATTCATTTTTTGCCTTTGATATAAAGAATCAAGAAATTACATATTTTTTTGATGAAGAAGAGTATAAGGATTTTTGCTATAAGAATATTTATTCTGCCGGTTTTGAAATGCTTATTTCTTTATATTGTTACAAGAAATGAAAGAGAAAAATTATGAAGAAATTGTACCTAATCTTACTTTTTAGTATGTTTTTTGCTTTCAGTCTTGCAGCACAGCCTTTGTCGTACGATTCTTTTACAAAAAAATACAAAGAAGCTGCGCAGTTGTATTATCAAAAACGATACGAATCTGCTTTGCAAATTCTTGATATTCTAGCGGCAGATGATTATGCACAGACTTATCCATCTGTTTTTCTTAGCAGGTCTTTAGTGTTATATTACATGGGAAGATATGATGAAGCAAAAATAGACATAGAAAAAGCTATTGCCTTTCAGCCTTATACATTGAAACTGCGCTTATGTCGTTCGATGATAAATATGGCTTTGAAAGAATATGAAGAAGCTTTAGCGGATATAAACTATTGCCTGGAAAAGAATCCTACATGGGCAGACGCTTATCATCAAAAAGGTTTAATATATCTGACTTTATCAAATTATTCCGAAGCTTTGGATAACTTCGATAACGCACTTGCAACCGCAAACGGCTCTTACAAGCCGGAGTATTTTTCTGACAGAGGTTTTTCGTATTATTATTTGCACTATTTTGAAAAAGCAAAAGATGATTTTCTTCATTCACTGACACTTACAGAAAACGATAATGTATATTTATGCCTTATAGATGTTTGCTATAAATTACAGCAATATGACGAAGGTATTAAATATGCAAATATTCTCATAAAACCAGGACGGCGCGTTGAATCTGCAATAATAGACCGCGCATATATTTATCTTGTACAAAAGCGCTATGACGAAGTAAGAGCCGACTTAGATTTAATCGAAAAATCATGTGAAAATCTTAGTTCATATCATAAGGTAAAAGCAGTCTATGCTATATTAACAGGCGATAAAGCTTCTGCAATTGAAGCAGTTGATAAAGCTTATACATTAAATTCACAAGACAAAGATATTTTGATATTGAGGGAAGCGTTGAGTACAGATGAAATTGATATTCGTAAGATCGTAAATTTGCTAATAGATTTTAGCTATACTTTTTAACTTACATTATTTTCTCACAGAATGAGTTACGGCCGTATGTGAGGAATAAACAGAAATAGGGACGGTAGTATTCCGGACAGCGATTGAAGCGGAAATCCTTTTTGCCGCACGTGTAATGCAAGTGCGGTTTTTGGAGCGCTTAAGCGGAAAAACACCGCGGGAACAAAACAGCAGCGGCAAAAAGATTGGAGCGGAAAGCGCGGTGCCGATACTTGTGTACCTTTGCATTGTATTGATAGTACACAAGTATCGGCAGTCCGCCAAAGAAAGCGGTTTATTAAAAAGCAAGACTATGCCGGAGGTTTTTCCGCTTACGGCAATCCTTGCCGGAAGCGGAAAAACGAAGCCTTTTGAAAAGAGGCGGAGCAGATACAAGGAGACAGCCGAAAATAAAGCGGAGGCGTATCGGGTATACGGTGAGCATTTATTTTCGGCGTGCGACGCCGTAGATGCCCGCATATTTTCAAAAGGGGACGGGGATGGGTTAGCCGACAGGGTCTTTAACATCGGCGGAGCAAATAAGCTGTATGTGCAGCGGAACAAGTTAGGGAAAGTAGGCTTATTAAAGAAGATAAAACTACCGACCGGTGGAAGCTATGAGCTTGAGTACGCACGAGTAGGGAATACGCGGGAATTACCGCAGAGTAAGTATGTGTTAAGCAGCGTAACGATGAACTCCGGGCTCCAGAGTAAGAGCGGGAACGTACAGTCGTACCGCACAACCTACGCTTACAAAGACGGATACTATGACCGCAAAGCAAAAGAGTTCTATGGATTTAAGACAGTCCGCGCGGTAACGGGGACGGGCAAGACCACCGAGACCGAGTACTACATCGATGCCTATTACCGCAAAGGCATGATTAAAAAAGAGACGGTAAGCACCGGAGGAAGCATCTATTCGATAAAAGAGTATGAAGTAGATGAAGAGCCTCATGCGCGGATAAAAAAAGAGTGGAACACAATACGAGAAGGATACCGCTCGATACAAACGGAAAGCGACTATGAATACGACCGATACGGTAACGTTACGGAGCTGGACGACAAGGGAGACGTCAGTAGAAGCGACGACGACATCATTGCCCGAATACGGTATTGGGACAGCGGCGATGAGCGGCGCTACTTTAAAGCGCACCCGGAGCGTATCGAAGTGCTGGACGGCAAAAGCGGCAGGCTGTTGCGGAAGCGCGAAGGACGCTACGATAATAACACCGGTGCGATAACGGAACTAAAGCAATACATCTCAAGCGGCACGAGTCTTACCTACACGATAGACTGGGATGAGAAGGGAAACATTAAGACCCTGATAAGTCCCACAGGCAAGAAGGTAAGCTACCGCTACCAAGATGGGATATATGTAAGTAAGATAACCGAAGAAGGCAGTAAAGGCGGCACTCCGTACGAGAGTACGCTCCTGTGGGACAGTGCCTTAGGAGTAAAGCTTGCAGAAACCGACAGCGCGGGTAACACCATGAAGTACCGGTATGACGGCTTCGGGCGAGTTATTGAAGTGCGAAGTCCCTATGATGATCCTGCAGGTACTCCCTACGCAAAGTACGAATACCATACCCCGGAATCTTCTTTCTGGTACACCGTAACGGAGAATAAGCTGACTACCAAAGCAACGGACAAAGCCGTGATGAAAACCGTCGTCATGCACGACGGCTTAGGCCGCGCCCTCTACACGGCGAAAGAAGGGGAAGTGTACCGAGAAGGAACCGCCGGAGAAACGAATGTCGGGTGGAATATTTCAGGGGCGACCTACTACGATGAGGCAGGCAGAAAGATAAAAGAAGGAATGCCGTTCTTCTATGGCGGCGATTTACCGAATGAACTTGCCAACAAAGCCGCCTACGCAAGCGTCGAACAGTTCTATGAGCTGAACGACTTTACCAAGCTCCGCAACGAAACGGTATACACCTACGACGGCATAGACCGAGTAATAAAAACATTGTTGCCGGATGGAAGCGAACAGAAAAACGAGTACGCAATAGAAAACAGCCTACAGGTAACAACCGCAACCGACCCGCTTGAGAATAAGAGCGTTACAAAGAAAGACGCGCGCGGAAACATCCGCGAAGTGGAACGAAGGGACAAGGCAAACAACATCCTCACCAAAGGCCGGTACGAATATTCGGTATTGGGAGAGATGCTTCGGGCATACGACGCCAATGAAAACATTGTCTCGGTAACATACGACCTGTTAGGGAGAAAAGTAGCCTTAGAAAGTAAAGACACCGGAAGGAAAGAATGGCGCTATGATAGTAAAGGCCTCCTTGAAGCGGAATCGGATTCACTGCTGCGCAGTAAGTTAAGCGAGATACAGTACCACTACGACGGTTTTGACCGGCTCGTAAAGATAGACTACCCGTTTAGCGAAGATGTTGAATACACCTACGGAGTGCCCGGCCAAGTTGGTGCAGGCGAGATAGTCCATAAAAAAGATGAGAGCGGAGAGATACGCTACAAGTACGGGAAGTTAAGCGAAGTCGTAGAAGAGACACGAACGATTAAGCGCTATGAGGTACTCAGTAAGCCGGAAACGGCGACCTTCACCTATTGCTCGGACTACCTCGGCCGTATGCAGACCATGCACTACCCCGACGGGGAAACTATTACCTACACCTACGACAAAGGCGGACAGCTCAAAGGGGTGAGCGGCGTAAAGAACACAATAAAAGGAACGGAAAACTATAGTTACATTGACACGATTGTCTATGACGAACACGGGCAGCGCGTGTATATCAAATACGGAAACGGCGTAGAGACCCGCTACCGCTACGACGACAAGCGCCGGTGGTTAAAAGACATCGAGACGAGAAATAAACAAACCGATGAGGTATTCCAAAAGATAAGCTACCGCTTCGATAAAGTCGGGAATGTCCTCGGTTACAGCAACGACGCGAGTGTCTACGAGACGAGCCAGAGTTACACCTACGACAGCCTCTATCAGCTCATCGGAGTGGAGGGAACCAGCAACCAGTACAAGGCGATAAAAAGCTTTGGAAGTACGCCGGTACATGTTGCAAAGTATAAGCAAGACTTTGCCTTTGACGGCATCGGGAATATGACACGTAAGGCCAGCACCACGAACCTCCCCGGTGCCCGCGGTAACGCCTACCCGAACGCAGAGCTTGACTACGACCTCACCTACGAGTACGACCCGGCCTACGCACACCGGCTTGTGCATGCCGGAAACCGCTACTACCGCTATGACGCGAACGGCAACATAACGGCGGAAAAAGACGGCCCGTTTACCGAGGACGATGAGTTTATTTTTACATACAACTACGACCCGGACACCGACGTCTACGGCACCGACTACGGCTTCGGCCTTGACGCCCCAAAGGAGACGGAAGAGACGCATCCTGAGAACCTATTCGCGTACCGGCGTAACTACACATGGAATGAGAAGAACCTCCTCACTAAATCGAGCGATCGAACCTACACCGTACACTACCGCTACGGTGAGGATGGCCAGCGCGCCTTAAAGTATACGGAAGAAGGACGTTCTGAAACCTTATACTTTAATAACTTCTACACAATACACATCCCCGTGCAGGACAAAAACAACCCGCAAGGCTTACGCGTACATAAGCACATCTTTGTGGGTAACAGCCGGCTTGTTACCGCGATGACGCATACCGATAACAACGGAGATAACGCAGAGCAGCGGGAAAAGCGGTACTACTACCACTCAGACCACTTAGGAAGCGCGCAGTTTGTAACCGACTGGAGAGGCAGACAGTACGAGCACATCGAGTACACGCCATACGGAGAACTGTGGATAGAGGAAGTAGCTGCAGGGTTAGACAAACTGCCGTTCCGGTTTACGGGTAAGGAGATGGATGAAGAGACGGGGCTGTACTATTACGGCGCGCGTTACCTTGACCCGAAGTATAGCCGGTGGATTAGTACAGATCCTGCTCTTTCAGAATATATGGCAGGTTCCTCCGTAGGCGCAGGGGGAATATATAATACGGTCAACTTTAATGTATATCACTATGGTAATAATAATCCGATCAAGTATACGGATCCTACAGGAATGTGGATAGATAATGGAGATGGAACATATACTGCAGAAAAGGGTGATACCCTTTGGGATAAATACGGAGCTGATTGGAAGGAGAAGTCAGGATTTACAAGAGATCCACGGACTTTACAAGTCGGTGAAACTGTAGGAGAGAAAAATATTCCTACATATAGCGATGCATCAGCAGAAATGAAACAACAAATTCCACAGGGTAATGCTCAATATTCAAATGAGCAAGATACGCCATCGCCCCTAGTAAATTCAAATCCTGATAGTAAAGGTTATTCACGAGGTGCTAATATTGCTATTGGATTAGGTGAAATTTTATTGGGGATTGGTTTTTATGTTGGTTCGACTATAACGGCAGTAGGTATTGACGTTGCTACAGAAGGAACTGGTAGTTATTATGCAGGAATGGCTATTCTAGAAGGATATGCAACAGGCTCTTTGTTATTTGCATATGGAATAACTCGTTTGGCAGGAAGTAATAATCAAAAATTTAAGGATGATATAGTTGGTACCTTTGTGCCTCCTGAATAAGGATGATATAGTTGGTACCTTTGTGCCTCCTGAAGTTGATGTTGCCAATAGTATGAATGATTATTCAAAAAGGAGGAATAAATAATATGCATGATGGAGGAGTTATAATATTAATTATAGTTGGATTAATTACATCTTTACAGTTTGTTGTACGTTTTATAATTGACCCATTCGTAAAGAATAAAAACGGAGAAAAAAATAAATATAGTAAAATAAAAATTTTATTAAGCGTTTTTTATTGTATATTTTTCTTTGTTTTATTATTTCTAGATGTACAAGGCTTCTTTGAATATAAATAGAATTAGGGACGGTAATATTTCGGATAGCGATTTAATCAGAAATCCACTTTCCAGTGTTGTACGTTCTGAGTACAACGCTTGAAGGCGAGTTTGACAAAATGTCAAACCCGTGTACTGACAGGATGTCAGAAAAATAAGAACGTCCACGGATGTGCGCTTTTGCATGTTTCAATCCGTGGATGATTGTAAAGTTGCGCGGTTTTTGGAGTGAACGACCGGAAGTAGAAAAACGAGGTCTTTTGAAAAGAGACATGCTGGATGCGAGAAGCGAGAAAAAATTAACCGCAGGCGTATCTATGATACGTTGAGGATTAATTTTTTTGAAGCGACGAAGCAGACGGCGTGTATATTTTCAAAAGGAAAGGAGACGGGCGTTAATTACTACGGCGCACGCTACCTTGACCCGAAGTATAGTAGATGGTTGAGTGGGGATCCGGCGCTGGGTGACTACATACCGAAAGCGCCGATAGATGATGAGGCGAAGAAGCACAACGAGAACTTACCCGGTATGGGTGGGGTGTTTAATGTGGTGAACCTGCACCTGTACCACTACGCGGGGAATAATCCGGTGAAGTATGAAGATCCTGATGGGGCTTTTATTTTAATGGTTGGGCTATCTAATACGGCTGGTGGTGGATTAGGGGTATCAAATAATAGCGGTTTTTTTGTTTCACTTCCTTTAAACGGAAAAGATGCTTCTATTGGTACATACACTATAAGTCAAACAGGGGCGTATATAGGATTAGGAGCTTCTAGTGGAATTGAACTTACGCTGGCACCGTTTGCTGACGAATTTAGTGATATAGAAGGATTTTCATTAGTTAGTGGTGCTAGTGTTAGCATTTCTGGCCTCATAGGTGTCGGAGGAGAAATTGGATATAATCCTACAGCAAATAGTTTATCTGAGAAAATTCAAAGTATTACTATTGCTGGATCAATTACTGCTAATGTTCCAGGTGGTTCTCCTGGTGAAGTACATACATGGACGGCCTATACGGTAAAAGTCTCTGAACTAAATATAACTAAAACTCTTAAAGAAATAAAACAGATCACTAACGATATTGAGAAGTTTTTGAAAAATAACGATACTGATGGGTTGATGAATTATCTTAAAGAGAATGAATTAATATTTCAAGGGATGTGAGTATGGAAAGTATAAAGATTATAGAGGCTATTATAATTGCAGCATTTATTTTTCCGGCACTTTCTGTATTAATCATAATCCTTCTTGTGATTTTTACGCATATTTATTTTCATCGATCAAATCTTGCTTCTTCATTTTACGAACAAGCAACAAGAGAAAAAATATTTTTTTTTAAAAATGCCGTATATAATTCTGGATTAATTTCATCGTCGTGGGATAGATTTAGATTCATAGTAAAATGGTGTTTGAATGAAGACTATATAAAAGAAGATTCTATTCAAGCGAAACAAATAAAGAAGTGTGTTTTTATATTAAATATGGTACAATTGCTTTGTTTTCCTTTATCTTTATTGTGGGTTTTACTGTGTTTGATTACAGTAGCAATTACAATTTTCCTCATTTAGATAGGAGAGAAAAATAGTCAAATAATGAACGATCTATCGGGTTTGAATTTAAAAAAATTGAGGAGTAATAAAAGAAATATATGAAGAAAGTAGGAATATGTATTATTATATTAACTATAATATTTGTAATTATTGCTAATATGGATAAATATTATGCCAGTGAAAACTTGGTTTTTGATACTACAGATATTATTAATGATAATTATTATTTAACTGTTAAAGAAAATATGGAAAATATTCAGGTATCTGCTTTACAGTGGTATTATACTAATATTGTAGTTACTATTTTATTGGTGTTATGGATTCTGACAGGACTGCTATTTTTATATGTAATGACACGCTATGTATTGCCTTATTTGTGGTATAAAAAGTATGATCATATTTTTGATGGGTCTTAATTTTGTATGTATGCGTTATACTAAGAAAATAATTTCAGGCTATGAAAACAAAATTTTGTTTTTATTCACAGCCTAATTATCCTCTCCCCCGGACAGCGATTGAAGCAGAAATCCTTTTTGCCGCGCGTATAATGCAAGTGCGGTTTTTGAAGCGACCGAGCGGAAAAACACTGCTTAAAAAAAGCAGCAGCGGCAAAAAGATTGGAGCGGAAAGCGCGGTGCTGCATTTTGTTTCTTTATTGTAATAGTAAACAAAATGCAGCAGTCCGCCAAAAAAGCAAGAAACAAAAACAACAAAAGCTCTTTACCGGAGGTTTTTCCGCTTACGGCAGGGATTGCCGGAAGCGGAAAAACGATGCCTTTTGAAAAGAGACATGCCGGATGCGAGGAGCGAGAAAAAATTAACCGCAGGCGTATCTATGATACGTTGAGGATTAATTTTGAAGCGACGAAGCGACGGCGTATATTTCAAAAGGGGAGAAGCGGGAATGATAGCAGTAATATCAGCGAAGGACAAATTTCCGAGCGAGTGCGTGTGGATAGAGTACGAAGCGGTAAGGTAAGGGGAGAAGGTGAAGATGATGAAGGGAATAAAAGAAGCAGTGGCAGGGATAGTGAAGAAAGCAGTATTTACGGTCTACCTTTTTACGGTGATAGCGCCCGGCGGTGTGTATGGACAAGGGCGGAGAGAAGGGCGCGGCGGAGAGAGAAGCGAGTGCGGTTGTGGCGCAAAAGGTTATCGGGAAAGAAGGAGGAGTGTTAGAGGCGGAAGGAGTACGCTTTAGTATCCCTGAAGGAGCGGTGGAAGCGGAAACAAAGATAACGATTAGCCGGCTGTATGAAGTAGCAGAGGGAGGAGAAGTAAAGAACGTCACGGCAGGGTTTGGCGGGTGGCGGTTTTTACCTGAGGGGATGAAGTTTAAGAGGGCGTGCGAGCTTTCGCTTGAGTACGATGCGCGGATAGAAGGGGAAGATGCGCAGGGGATTTATACGTACTACTATGATGAGAAAGAGAAGCGGTGGGTTGCATTAGAGCGAAAGAGAGTCGATGAGGAAGGGAAGCGGATCGAATCGTATACGGATCACTTTACGGATATGATCAACGGGACGTTGAGCTTACCGGAGAGCCCCGAGCCGGTGCGGGTGAACTTAAACAGCATCAAGGAGTTAAAAGCGGCGGATGCGGCAGGGGGGATAGAGGGAATAGAAGGACTGAAAGGAGGAAGTGAAGGAAGCGCATCGTTTGGGATAAAGCTCAAAGTACCGGAAGGAGTGAAAGGGATGGCGCCTGAGCTGTCGTTACGCTATGCGAGCGGGAGCGGGTGGGGGCTTATAGGGAAGGGATGGAGTTTAGGAGGAGTAGAAAGCATAAGCGTCGACACGAGGTTCGGGTTACCTGAGTATAACGGGAAGGACACGTACATAGTGGAAGGGAGCCGTGTGAAGTATGAAGGGGGAAAGTGGAGAAAGGAGAAGGAGCAGCAGTACGAGCGGATAGCAAACGGCTGGGTCGAAGGGAGAGGAGTAAGTGAAAATTATTTTGAAGTAACGGGGAAAGACGGACGGGTAAAGATATACGGGAAAGAAAGGTGGAGCGGCAAAGGAGCAGGTGCAAAATATATTTATTATTTGGATAGGGAGAGCGACAGCTTCGGAAACGAGGTGAAGTATGTGTACAAGAAAGAAAACGGCGCAGAGGGAGAAGAAGTGCTTCTTGAGGAGATTGTATACGGGAAAGAAGGAGAGCGAAAGGTTAGGCTTGAGTATGAGGGCAGAGGCGATGTGCGGCTTGAGGGACGGGGAAAGTACGTGCGGAAGGAAAGCAAGCGGCTGAGCAGTATAGAGATGAGCGTCGGCGGGCGGGTTGTGAGGAAGTACGGCTTTGAATACCGAGAAAACGAGATGGGAGAGAGCCTACTTGTCAAACTTGAAGTAAAGGGAGAGGGAAGCAGCGAAGGATATGGGTATGAATTCGGGTATGAGCAAGCGGAGACGGATGAGAGGGGGAAGGTTAAAAGTATTTGGAGAGACGGAAGGGTGGTATACGGGAGAAGGGTTATCAGGAAAAAGCAATGGGGGAATACAAGTTTCAAGTGGATATGCTATGGGTTCAAACTATGCATATTCAACAGGGATAGGGATAGGTCCGGCAAGTGGGGAATTTGATATAAGAACGACTAGAGGTTCCGGAGCCGGTTTGGTAGAAGGAGAGCAGGCAATTGAGCAACAAGTATACGTAGATATAGACGGGGATGGCAGAGCCGATGCGATAAGTAGGGGAGAAAAGGGACTGTCGGTAATGCGTAACAACGGGCATGGATTTGATAAAGCGGAAATATGGGAAGTAGATATAAGCGGAATAGAAAAGGAAGAGAATCAGACAGTTAGTACAAGTATCAACAGGTTTTTGGGAGCAGGAGGGGGCGGCGGGGTAACCTATGGGTATACGCGGCAAAACAGTTATCATCATCTTAAAACGAGCTTTGCGGATATGGATGGAGATGGGCGAGCGGATATCGTAGTATCAGGAAAAAACTATTATTTAAAGAATAGCGGGGAAGGATTTAAAGCTGTAGAATTAAAGGGTTTGGAGAAGATTAAAGTACCGAAAGTGGAATTAAGTGAAGAACAGAAGAAGGAGTATGATAACAGTTTTTATCAGCAAAATCCGTTTCGGCAATGGAAGAGTCGATATGGAGGGACAATAAAGATAGAAAGTATTGCGGAAATGGATGAGGGAAATAAAGATAAACGAGAGGTGGTGTTAAGGGTCTATAAAGGGGAAAAGAAAGAGAGTGAAGAAAGCATAAGCGAAGAAAAGAGAGTGAGTGTAGGAGAAAAGAAGTTTGAAATAAAGGGTGGAGAGAGCCTCTATTTTGTGCCGTATGCGGCATGTAATGAAGGAGGGCAACGGATAAGATGGAAGATAAAGATAAGGTATGAGCAACTAGAGCCGTTTAACGATATGGAAGGACGGATAAGCTGGCGATTGGACAAAGGGAGTGGGAAACGGGAAGGAGCACTAAAGAGCATACGGGAGCAGGATAGCGATGGAAGTGTAAAGATACGAAAAGATTGGTTTGAGATCGTCAGTCGAGGAGCAAACGAGCAGGGAGGGGATGAGAGGAGAGCGGCGGAGTATCTGATAAGGAGAGGGAAATTTATCCCGATTATCATAGATAAAGAAGGGATGGATAGCATATTACAGGCAGCGGGATATGAGCATGAAGGAAAACAAAACGAAATAAAAGAGTTGATAAGCAGGTTGTATATCTATGAGATTGTAAATGAAAGATACGTACTTTTTGATGAGCAGATGAAAAAGCATAAGGTGTATGAAAGTGAAAGAGAATTAAGCGAAGCAGAAAAAGAGCTAATGCAGGTGATGGCCGCATTGAATGACGATCAGATCAGAGAGGTGCTGAAGTATCGGAATAAGTATATCACAGGAGAAAATGCGAAGCGGCTTTTCTTAGACGGTTGTTTTTGTGAAGGAAAAGAATGGGCTCGATCGCGGATAGAAAGGGAGCGAGAGATAGGAGTAAATAAGATTGGCTATGTAGATGAGAAAGGGAGAATATACCTTGATCGGCTTAACGGGAAATATGTTACGGCATTAGGGAAGGAAATCTATTTAGGAGAAGAAAAGATTGGTGAAGGACAGATAGAAGAAGGATATCGTAAGAAAAAGATCGTGTTTAAGATGAAAGGGGACGGGAGTCAGATAGAATATGAAGCCGGAGTATATGAGCCGAAAGGATTTAAGCTTGGAACGGATGAGATAGAAAGGATAGTCATATTCCGAGGTAAGAGCGGAGAATACAGGGAAGAACATGAACGGTGGAGTATTTTAGGGGAAACTGAATATGAACGGCTTATACGGGTTGCAGGACGAGAGGAAGAAGGAAGAGTCTTTATAGAGGGGATATATAGGAAGGATAAAGGACAATATTATCTTCGGAGACAGGATATCGGATCGAAGGAGAAGGAGCGGCTAAATAAGCTTTTAAAAGAATATGAGAAAGAAGAATTTGCCGAAGGAGAAGGATATCGCTATAACGAAAGAACGAGGGAATATGAGTTAGCGGATAGTGAATATTTACATCTGGTAAGCGAGGGGGAATTAGAAGACCTGAGTGAGGTGGAGCGAGAACAAGAGAAAAGAAGGTATGAAAAACTAAAAGAAGGGGCGCGAAACAGTTTTGTTGGGCGGTATGGACGAATAAAGCGGGTTATGAAGTATAAAGCTCATGATCGCTATAGCGTGCTGGCAAAAAGCGGGCAAGATTTCATACGGATATATCTGATAGAAGGGGATAGTCTTACCCATATTGACGTTGTGTTAGACAGATGGGATAGCGGAGAAGATTATTCGAATGAAGATATCGGAAAGGATGTACTGTCGTATGAAACGGAAAGCGAGCGGGAAGTCGTAAAGGGAATGGAAGAGAAAGATGGGGAGTTTACAAAAATAATAGAAAAAGTGAAAGTAAAGAGCAGGATGTCTACGGCGGTTAGGGAAATATTATCAGGGGGAACTAAGCAATGGTTTTATGGGATATGGATAAAGGATCAAAACAGAGAGGAGTACGCATTTAGTGAGAAAAAATTAACACCGAATATCAAAAAGATCAATCAACGAGAGTTGAAGCGTGAAATAGAAGAAAAGAATAGCAATAAAGAGAAGACAATGGAAGATATGACGGATGGCGAATCTCTGTCGTATTATGTGATGACGGCAAACAACAAGAAGAATAAAGAAAAGTATACGGTGATAAGAAAAGAGGCAGAGAGCGGGACTGAACTGGATGAGCAGTATTATGTAGGAAATATCAATGAATGGATAACGGAGGATAAAACAGAATTATATACGTACACACCGTTTTTATATCAGGATAGCATATACAGTAATAGAGTCGGCGGAAGCAAGTATTATCGGATACCGGGTATTGAGCAGTCAGAGATGAAAGGATTCCCAAGTATAAAAGGGAGTTCCAGTAGCAGTACAGAACATGCATTTGCTTCCCTTTTAAATTTTGAAAAGGACGAGTCACTCGAAAGTATTCCAGCTGATAAGTTTATGGAGACATTCTTCTCGAAAGCTGCGCATGTTGTAGAAAAAGTAATCAGACGGCTTTTAAGTAATATCAGTTATGCAAAGTCCGAGGGATTAAGTAGTACGAGTATTATGGTAACCGATATGGATGGGAACGGGACGGCCGATATTGTCATGAGCGAGGCGGATAGGGTAATCGTACATTTGAATAAAGAAAACCAATTTGGTGAAGGGTATGCTATTACCAACCTGTACAACCTTGCCGAAACAAAGGATCGTGTAGATACATTCGGAAGCGGATTAAGCAGAAGCGGCTCCGTAAGTAAAGACTATGATTCAAAGCACCGTTTGCTTATGGTAAGGCCGTCGTCCGGTGTAGCTATCAGTAAGGGGATCAGTATAAGCCGAGGAGAAAGTAATGATACGCAGTCTTTTATCGATATAAATGGAGATGGATTACCTGACAGTATGAGGACGGACGGAGCGTATATCAATACGGGAGATAGCGTGACTCGGATAGCAGGGCTGAGCTGTGCATTGGAAAAAAGAGAAACATATACGCTTGCAAGTTCAGTGAATATGGGAGGAGACCTTTGTACAGAGATAGAGATGCAACAGGTTTCTGCCAACGTATCAGGAGCGATAGGATATTCGGGAGCGTATAACAAGATAATACGGCGTTTTGTCAATATAAGAGGTACGCTGATAGATAGCATAACGATGAAAAAAGATGAGGCAGAATTAACGGTAAATACAGGGAATCGATTTTCGGAAAAGAAAGTACGGGTAGCATTGCCTGCATGGGATATAAGCGCCAAGAATAAAGCAAATTTGTTTTTTGTAATGGACGGAAATGTCTTTTTTACGTTTTTTAGTCATATACCGGGATTAGGGAAGGTGTTGAGTAAAAAACAAACGTCTGCTTTTGCACGTGACGGACTATCGTTAAATCCGCTAAGCGTCGCTTTATTGGCAAAAATAAATACGATAGGGATATCTTCGAGCGTTGCATTGTCGGCGAATGTCGGCGGGGGTGTTTCAGCAACGGTGAGTATTCCTATCGAGACGGTAAGAATAAATATACCCTTTAACGGCGGAAAGGGAATAAATATCATGGGAAATGTCAACGGTGTAGCAGTATCGATGCAGGATATAGACGGAGACGGCCTTGCCGACCGCATATTGAGGATACCGGGGAGAACCGGGGCGATCTATGTACAGCGGAACAAGCTTGGCAAGGTCGGGCTTTTAAAGAAGATAAAGCTACCGACCGGAGGCAGCTATGAGATAGAGTACCAAAGAGTAGGAAACACGCAGGAGCTGCCGCAGAGTAAGTATGTATTAAGCAGTGTAACGATGAATTCCGGGCTGCAGAGTAAGAGTGGAAACATACAATCGTACCGCACAACCTACACCTACAAAGACGGCTACTATGACCGCAAAGCAAAAGAGTTCTATGGGTTTAAGACAGTACGTGCGGTAACGGGAACGGGAAAGACGACCGAGACGGAGTATTACATTGATGCCTATTACCGCAAAGGGATGGTAAAAAAAGAGACGGTCAGCCATAACGGCATCGTTTATTCGATAAAAGAGTATGAAACGGATGAAGTCCCCCATGCACGGGTAAAGCGAGAGTGGAACACCATACGGGAAGGATACCGGTCGATACAAACGGAAAGCGATTATCGCTATGATCGATACGGCAATGTTACGAGCTTAGAAGATAAGGGAGACGTTACGAATCCCAACGACGACATTATTGCCCGCATACGCTATTGGGATAGCGGCGATGAGCGGCGCTACTTTAAAGCGCACCCGGAGCGCATCGAAGTGTTGGACGGCAAGAGCGGACGGCTGTTGAGGAAGCGAGAAGGACGCTATGATAGCCAAACGGGCGCGATAACGGAAGTAAAACAATACACGGGCAATAACACACTCCTTACCTACACGATAGAGTGGGATGAAAGCGGGAATATCAAAACACTCACAAGCCCCACCGGAAAGAAGGTACGCTACCGCTACCAAGACGGGATATACCCGGTTAAGATAACGGAAGAAGGAAGTACAGGCGGAGTGCCGTACGAGAGCACGCTCCTTTGGGATAGCGCCTTAGGAGTGAAACTGGAAGAGACCGACAGCGCGGGTAACACCATGAAGTACCGCTACGACGGCTTCGGCCGTGTTATTGAAGTACAAAGCCCGTATGATGATCCGGCAAAGGTGCCCTACGCAAAGTACGAATACCATACCCCTTCATCTTCTTTCTGGTACACGGTAACGGCAAATAAGCTTACCACCGAAGCAACGGACGGAGCCGTGATGAAAACGATAGTCATGCATGACGGCTTAGGCCGCGCCCTCTACACCGCGAAAGAAGGGGAAGTGTACCGAGAAGGAACCGCCGGAGAAACGAATGTCGGCTGGAATATATCAGGGGCAACACACTATGATGAGGCAGGAAGAAAGATAAAAGAAGGAATGCCCTTTTTCTACGCAGGCGATTTACCGGCTGAGCTTGCCAATAAAGATACGTATGAGAAAGTCGAGCAGTTCTATGAAACGAACGACTTTACAGCGCTGCGAAATGAAACCGCCTACACCTACGACGGTATTGACCGAGTTATTAACACATTATTACCGGACGGAAGCGAGCAAAAAAATGAGTACGAAATAGAAGACGGCCTACAGATAACGATCGCAACCGACCCGTTAGAGAATAAGAGCGTTACAAAGAAAGACGCCCGTGGAAACATCCGGGAAGTAGAACGAAGGGACAAGGCAAACAACATCCTCACCAAAGGCCGCTACGAATACTCAGTCCTCGGCGAGATGCTGCGCGCATACGACGCAAATGAAAACATTGTCTCGGTAACGTATGACCTGTTAGGGAGAAAAGTAGCCTTAGAAAGTAAAGACTCAGGCCGGAAAGAATGGCGCTATGATAGCAAAGGCCTCCTTGAAGCGGAAACGGACTCACTGCTGCGCAGTAAGTTAAGCGAGATACAATACCACTACGACGGCTTTGACCGGCTCGTAAAAATAGACTACCCGTTCAGCACTGACGTTGAGTATGAGTACGGAAAGGCAGGAGAGGCGGGAGCCGGCGAGATTATACACAAGAAAGATGAGAGTGGAGAAATACGCTACGAGTACGGCAAGCTTAGCGAAGTCATAAAAGAGACGCGAACAATTAAGCGTTACGAGGCGTTAAGCGAACCTGAAACGGCAACCTTTACCTACCGCTCCGACTACTTAGGCCGTATGCAGACGATGCGCTACCCTGACGGGGAGACCATAACCTATACCTACGACAAAGGCGGCCAGCTAAAGGGGGTGAGCGGCGTAAAGAACACGGTAAAAGGAACGGAAAACTATTCCTACATCGACACAATCGTCTATGATGAGCACGGGCAAAGAGTCTACATCAAGTACGGTAATGGTGTAGAAACGAAATACCGCTACGACGACAAACGCCGATGGCTGAAAGACATTGAAACAAAGAATAAACAAACCGATGAGGTATTCCAAAAGATAAGCTACCGCTTCGATAAAGTCGGTAACGTCTTAGGTTATGCGAATGATGCAAGTGTGTACGAGACAAGCCAGAGTTACACCTACGACAACCTCTACCAACTTATCGGAGTAGAGGGCACGAGTAATCAGTATAAGGCGATAAAGAGCTTTGGAAGTACGCCGGTACATGTTGCAAAGTACAAGCAAGACTTCGCCTTTGACGGCATCGGGAACATGACACAAAAAATAAGCACCACGAACCTCCCCGGCGCCCGTGGTAACGCCTACCCGAAAGCCGAGCTAGACTACAGCCTCGATTACGAATACGACCCGGCCTACGCACACCGTTTAATTCATGCAGGAAACCGCTACTACCGCTATGACGCGAACGGTAACATTACGGCGGAAAAAGACGGGCCATTTACCGAGGACGATGAGTTTGTCTTTACCTACAGCTACGACCCCGACACCGACGTCTACGGCACCGACTACGGCTTCGGCCTTGACGCGCCGAAGGAGACGGAAGAGACGCATCCTGAGAACCTATTCGCGTACCGCCGTAACTACACCTGGAACGAAAAGAACTTACTCACCAAATCAAGCGACCGAAGCTACACCGTACACTACCGCTACGGTGAAGACGGCCAGCGCGCCTTAAAGTATACGGAAGAAGGACGTTCTGAAACGCTCTACTTTAATAACTTCTACACGATACACATCCCCGTGCAGGATAAAAACAACCCGCAGGGCTTACGCGTACATAAGCACATCTTTGTGGGGAACAGCCGTTTAGTTACGGCAATGACCCACACCGATAACAACGGGGACAATGCAGAACAGCGGGAGAAGCGGTACTACTACCACAGTGACCACTTAGGCAGTGCACAGTTTGTAACCGACTGGAGAGGCAGACAGTACGAGCACATCGAGTACACACCCTACGGGGAACTTTGGATAGAGGAAGTAGCCGCCGGCTTAGACAAACTGCCGTTTAGGTTCACAGGAAAGGAGATGGACGAAGAGACAGGACTCTACTACTACGGCGCAAGGTATTTAGACCCGAAGTATAGTAGATGGTTGAGTGGCGACCCAGCGCTGAGCGACTATATACCCAAAGCGCCGATAGACGATGAGGCGAAAAAGCATAACGAAAAACTGCCGGGAATGGGTGGGGTGTTTAATGTCGTGAACTTGCACCTGTACCATTATGCGGGAAATAATCCGGTTAAATATGTGGATCCGGATGGGAGGGATATAGAACTTCAAAATGATAATTTATCTCCTAAAGAATTTAAAAAAGTTGAAATAGAATTTAACAAAGTGAAAGGGTCTGACACGGAAGCTGGAAAGATGTTAAGAGAGATTAGTGGAGACAAAACTAAAAAATTGACAATAAAATTTGGTAATGGTAAACAAGACGGTAGTTATTATCAAAAAGGTAATAATTTTATATATATAGAATTATCTAATATGGACGAAGAAGATTATTTTGAAACAGGATTATTCTATGATATCGATTCAACTATAGCTCATGAAACAGGGCACGCTCATGCTGATTTGTATGGCTATGATCCAGTAGGCGTAACTAGCTTCCATACTAAAGCATTAAGGGAGCAAGTTGCTGGTGGAATTGAAAATAATTATCGTGCTATTATGGGATCGGGGGAGAATCCAAAACAACGAGAGCGGTATTATGTTAATAATTCGGACGGGAGTGCAACTTATTTTGCTCTTCCACAATGGAATAAAGCGAACAAATCATGGAGTTTGTATGGAAGAAAATGGACGCCAAGATAATCTTTTTTAATGTTCTATTTATATCTTTTTTTTCTAGCTATGTTTTTTCCAACGGAGATATTTATATTAATAATGCTAGTGAACTGAAGGAAAAAAAATATAAAACTGATATTGAATTAATAATTGAATATCATACCAAACCTATGGAAGAAGTTTATAAGTATGCAACAGCTACTATTGAGATTATATCATTGTATGTTGACGGTGTTCTGAGAGAAGGGGCTGAGGATGAGCTGATATTAGAAGGGTATTTATTTTTGACTGAATGTACAAAAAATGGTCATATAAAAAAAAGAAAAATAATAGAATATCGTTCTCAATCTCATGAATGGTTCTTGTATTTAATGCCTCGTGGTAGGCTAACGTATTTAAAAACGTATCATATTCCTGAAGAAAGCAGAGAATTAAAGATTAATTACAAGATTGTACTTCCATTTCTAAACGAAGAATTTATGGAATCAAAGGAAAGTATTTTAAAAATACGTTAAATAAATAGAAGATATTGAGTATGTTTTTTATCAAATATGAAACTGAAGAAAATATAAATGGTGAACTACCACCGATAATATACTGCTTATTAAAAAGAAACACTGTGTCGGAGGTTTTTTCGCTTACGGCAATCCTTGCCGGAAGCGGAAAAACGAAGCCTTTTGAAAAGAGACATGCCGGATACGAGGAGCGAGAAAAAATTAACCACAGGCGTATCTATGATACGTTGAGGATTAATTTTTTTGAAGCGACGAAGCAGACGCCGTGTATATTTTCAAAAGAGGATAAAAACAACCCGCAAGGCTTACGCGTGCACAAGCACATCTTTGTGGGGAACAGCCGTCTTGTAACGGCGATGACGCACACCGACAACAACGGAGATAATGCCGAACAGCGCGAGAAGCGGTATTACTACCACAGCGACCACCTCGGCAGCGCACAGTTTGTAACCGACTGGAGAGGCAGACAATACGAGCACATCGAGTACACACCTTACGGAGAGTTATGGATTGAAGAAGTCGCGGCTGGCTTAGATAAGCTGCCGTTCAGGTTTACGGGAAAGGAGATGGATGAAGAGACGGGCTTATACTATTACGGAGCGCGTTACCTTGACCCGAAGTATTCAAGGTGGTTGAGTGGAGACCCGGCGCTGGGAGAGTATATACCATCTGCAGGAGCAGATCCGTCAAAGCTCGCGGGAATGGGTGGAGTATATAACACAGTCAATCTACACCTGTACCACTACGCGGGGAATAATCCGGTGAAGTATGAAGATCCTGATGGGATGTTTGATGTGTTGCCGTATCATATTCCTAATTTCCAAGTGGGTGGTCCAAAACTCCAAAAATTTACAGGGGTTCCTTTAGGTGGTGGTTATTCACAGAATCAAAAAGATTGGTTTAAAATAGCGGATATTCTTCAGGCATCACTAGGTGTATCTTCACTGGGTGACTATCAAACATTAGCATCATTACCTAGTAATGACTTAAAAGATACTCTTATAGAAGTAAGTAAGGCTATCGCTGGAGCTATATCTAGTTCTGCAGGAAAAATTATTTCTTTAGCTGATTTAGCAAAGGCTCTCTTTAGTACACCGGAAGCGAAAGCTCAAAATTATACCAAAAGCGAGAAAGAGTTTTTAATGATGGTAGGAATTGAGCAGTCATTTATTTCTGATCTATCAACTAAATTAATTGAGAAAGGTTTTCCTGTTCACGAAAAAAAAGATGGAAACTCTAATTTTATAATGAATATTACAATTACAAGTTTTACTGAATATACAACAAGTGGCATATTGGCAAAAGATGCAATACTTCTTATTGCGGATGAAGTGAAAGCATCAAATGAACTATATAAAGATATTAAAATTAACGAATAGGAGATATGGGTATGAAGTATGTATTTATTTTTTTAACTTTTATACATGTAACGGCTATTTTCGGTGAAGATATACAGAATAACTTTAATTATTATGTAAGACATTTTGACGGTTCATACGAATTGGATAGTGTTAGTAACGAAAACTCAAAATTCCACTTTTCTCGTATCACTATTTTAAAGATTCAAATCATGAATATATTAAAGGATTGTATTATGGCTCTGATAAGGTAAAATTTATAGATACCGTACAAAATAATAAAATATACAAGACCGTATACTATGATTTTTTTACAAATGAGGTTCTGTTTGAAAAACGATATACCTATACTGAAGATGGTGTTCTTACTTTTATGGAAATAGACAGTGTTACTACAGAAGATAAAAAAGGAAAGGCGTATGCAAGATTTTCATTTATAAAAGATGAGCAGGAGGATTTTAACTACACTGCTTATCGATTAGCCGAATATGATATTGGCATTACAGGGACTTATGCATATTCTGACGGAAAATTTGGTAAAATTTTCAACCACTAACGATTTATTCAACAATCATCAAAAAATATAAATTAGATATAGAGAGCATGAAAGTTATTGAGAAATATAGATATGATGAAAACGGTTCCATATATGATGTATATATAGACGGTTCTGAATTCCCGGTATATAAAAGGACAGACCTAATGCTTGATAATGGCACTTGTACAAATATTACGATGTATTTTGAGAATGGTATCTGGGACTCGAGCTATTTATTAAAAATCTACCGGAGAGTGAGATTGAAATATACTCTGATGTATTACAGAATTCAATAGAAAATGAAAACATAAAAATTCCTATTAAAGGCAATGTCCGGATTTTAAAGAAGCACGATCTTTGCAAACTTATGATTCTGAGCTGATATGTCAAGATGAAAAGTATATTTAAAAGATGAAAAGCCGGTAAAATCACTATTAACGATATTTAATGATATTTATACTGATGAGTTTAGACTTTCCCATGCATTATTTAGTGATAGAATATATTTTTCACGAACATTTAAGGATAAATGAGATGTATTTTAAATACTAAAATAATTGATAGAAAATAAAGTGATATTCTCTCTTCCTCACAGAACGAGTTACGGCCGTATGTGAGAAGCAAACAGAAATAGGGGAAGGTAGTCCCCCGGACAGCGATTGAAGCGGAAATCCTTTTTGCCGCTCGTGTAATGCAAGTGCGGTTTTTGAAGCGGCCGAGCGGAAAAACACCGCGGGAACAAAACAGCAGCGGTAAAAAGATTGGAGCGGAAAGCGCGGTGCTGCATTTTGTTTTCTTTATAGTAATAGTAAACAAAATGCAGCAGTCCGCCAAAGAAGGAAGAAGCAGAAGTAACAAAAACACCTTATTCGAGGTTTTTCCGCTTACGATAGGAAGCGGAAAAACGATGCCTTTTTGAAAAGAGGTGGAGCAGATACAAGGAGACAGCCGAAAATAAAGCGGAGGCGTATCGGGTATACGTCGAGCATTTATTTTCGGCGTGCGACGCCGTAGATGCCCGCATATTTTCAAAAGGGGACGGCATCGACAGGGTAATCAACACCCTATTACCGGACGGAAGCGAGCAGAAAAATGAGTACGAAATAGAAGACGGTTTACAGGTAACAATCGCAACCGACCCGTTAGAGAATAAGAGCGTTACGAAAAAAGACGCGCGCGGAAACATCTGCGAAGTAGAACGTCTCGATAAAAACGGCACACGCTTAACCAAAGGCCGATATGAATACTCTGTATTGGGAGAGATGCTGCGCGCATACGACGCAAATGAAAACATTGTCTCGGTAACATACGACCTGTTAGGGAGAAAAGTAGCCTTAGAAAGTAAAGACTCAGGCCGGAAAGAATGGCGCTATGACAGTAAAGGCCTCCTTGAAGCGGAAACGGATTCACTGCTGCGCAGTAAACTCAGTGAGATACAGTACGTCTATGACGGCTTTGACCGGCTCGTAAAAATAGACTACCCGTTTAGTGAAGACGTTGAATACACCTACGGCCAAGCAGGGCAAGCGGGAGCCGGAGAGATAGTGTATAAGAAAGATGAGAGTGGAGAAATCAAGTACAAGTACGGACGCTTAAGCGAAGTCGTAGAAGAGACACGAACGATTAAGCGCTATGAGGTACTCAGTAAGCCGGAAACGGCAACCTTTACTTACTGCTCCGACTACTTAGGTCGTATGCAGACGATGAAATACCCCGATGGGGAAACCATCACCTACACCTATGACAAAGGCGGACAGCTCAAAGGGGTGAGCGGCGTAAAGAACACGGTAAAGGGAACGGAAACCTATTCTTACATTGACACGATTGTTTATGATGAACACGGGCAGAGAGTGTACATTAAGTACGGCAATGGAGTTGAAACCCGCTACCGCTACGACGATAAACGGCGATGGCTGAAAGACATTGAAACCAAAAATAAACAAACCGATGAAACCTTCCAAAAGATAAGTTACCGCTTTGACAAGGTCGGCAATGTCTTAGGGTATAGCAATGACGCAAGTGTGTATGAAACGAGCCAGAGTTACACCTACGACAGTTTATACCAACTTATCGGAGTAGAGGGAACCAGCAACCAATACAAAGCGATAAAGAGCTTTGGAAGTACGCCGGTACATGTTGCAAAGTACAAGCAAGACTTTGCCTTTGACGGTATCGGGAACATGACACGTAAGGCCAGCACCACGAACATACCCGGTTCCCGCGGTAACGCCTACCCCAATGCTGATTTGGACTATAGCCTGGATTACGAGTATGACCCTGCGTATGCACATCGTTTAGTTCACGCAGGGAATCGCTACTACCGCTACGATGCGAACGGGAACATAACGGCTGAAAAAGACGGGCCATTTACCGAGGACGAGGAGTTTGTCTTTACCTACAGCTATGACCCCGACACCGACGTCTACGGTACCGACTACGGCTTCGGCCTTGACGCGCCGAAGGAGACGGAAGAGAGTCATCCTGAGAACCTATTTGCGTACCGGCGTAACTATACGTGGAACGAGAAGAACTTACTCACTAAATCAAGCGACCGCAGCTACACCGTACACTACCGCTACGGTGAGGACGGCCAGCGTGCCTTAAAGTATACGGAAGAAGGACGTTCTGAAACGCTCTACTTCAATAACTTCTACACGATACACATCCCCGTGCAGGATAAGAATAACCCGCAAGGCTTGCGAGTGCATAAGCACATCTTTGTGGGTAACAGCCGTCTTGTTACGGCAATGACCCATACCGATAACAACGGAGACAATGCAGAACAACGCGAGAAGCGCTACTACTACCACTCAGACCACTTAGGCAGCGCGCAATTCGTAACCGACTGGAGAGGCCGCCAATACGAGCACATCGAGTACACGCCATACGGGGAGCTGTGGATAGAGGAAGTTGCTGCAGGCTTAGACAAGCTGCCGTTTAGGTTTACCGGTAAGGAGATGGATGAAGAGACGGGCTTGTACTACTACGGGGCGCGTTACCTTGACCCGAAGTATTCAAGGTGGTTGAGTGGAGACCCGGCGCTAAGCGACTATATACCCAAAGCTCCGATAGACGACGAGGCGAAGAAACACAACGAGAACTTACCGGGCATGGGCGGGGTGTTTAATGTGGTGAACCTGCACTTGTACCATTACGCGGGGAATAATCCGGTGAAGTATACTGACCCGGATGGGATGTTTGATGTGTTGCCGTATCATATTCCTAATTTCCAAGTGGGTGGTCCAAAACTCCAAAAATTTACAGGGGTTCCTTTAGGTGGTGGTTATTCACAGAATCAAAAAGATTGGTTTAAAATAGCGGATATTCTTCAGGCATCACTAGGTGTATCTTCACTGGGTGACTATCAAACATTAGCATCATTACCTAGTAATGACTTAAAAGATACTCTTATAGAAGTAAGTAAGGCTATCGCTGGAGCTATATCTAGTTCTGCAGGAAAAATTATTTCTTTAGCTGATTTAGCAAAGGCTCTCTTTAGTACACCGGAAGCGAAAGCTCAAAATTATACCAAAAGCGAGAAAGAGTTTTTAATGATGGTAGGAATTGAGCAGTCATTTATTTCTGATCTATCAACTAAATTAATTGAGAAAGGTTTTCCTGTTCACGAAAAAAAAGATGGAAACTCTAATTTTATAATGAATATTACAATTACAAGTTTTACTGAATATACAACAAGTGGCATATTGGCAAAAGATGCAATACTTCTTATTGCGGATGAAGTGAAAGCATCAAATGAACTATATAAAGATATTAAAATTAACGAATAGGAGATATGGGTATGAAGTATGTATTTATTTTTTTAACTTTTATACATGTAACGGCTATTTTCGGTGAAGATATACAGAATAACTTTAATTATTATGTAAGACATTTTGACGGTTCATACGAATTGGATAGTGTTAGTAACGAAAAACTTAAAATTCCACTTTTCTCGTATCACTATTTTAAAGATTCAAATCATGAATATATTAAAGGATTGTATTATGGCTCTGATAAGGTAAAATTTATAGATACCGTACAAAATAATAAAATATACAAGACCGTATACTATGATTTTTTTACAAATGAGGTTCTGTTTGAAAAACGATATACCTATACTGAAGATGGTGTTCTTACTTTTATGGAAATAGACAGTGTTACTACAGAAGATAAAAAAGGAAAGGCGTATGCAAGATTTTCATTTATAAAAGATGAGCAGGAGGATTTTAACTACACTGCTTATCGATTAGCCGAATATGATATTGGCATTACAGGGACTTATGCATATTCTGACGGAAAATTTGGTAAAAATTTTCAACCACTAACGATTTATTCAACAATCATCAAAAAATATAAATTAGATATAGAGAGCATGAAAGTTATTGAGAAATATAGATATGATGAAAACGGTTCCATATATGATGTATATATAGACGGTTCTGAATTCCCGGTATATAAAAGGACAGACCTAATGCTTGATAATGGCACTTGTACAAATATTACGATGTATTTTGAGAATGGTATCTGGGACTCGAGCTATTTATTAAAAAATCTACCGGAGAGTGAGATTGAAATATACTCTGATGTATTACAGAATTCAATAGAAAATGAAAACATAAAAATTCCTATTAAAGGCAATGTCCGGATTTTAAAGAAGCACGATCTTTTGCAAACTTATGATTCTGAGCTGATATGTCAAGATGAAAAAGTATATTTAAAAGATGAAAAGCCGGTAAAATCACTATTAACGATATTTAATGATATTTATACTGATGAGTTTAGACTTTCCCATGCATTATTTAGTGATAGAATATATTTTTCACGAACATTTAAGGATAAATGAGATGTATTTTAAATACTAAAATAATTGATAGAAAATAAAGTGATATTCTCTCTTCCTCACAGAACGAGTTACGGCCGTATGTGAGAAGCAAACAGAAATAGGGAAGGTAGTCCCCCGGACAGCGATTGAAGCGGAAATCCTTTTTGCCGCTCGTGTAATGCAAGTGCGGTTTTTGAAGCGGCCGAGCGGAAAAACACCGCGGGAACAAAACAGCAGCGGTAAAAAGATTGGAGCGGAAAGCGCGGTGCTGCATTTTGTTTTCTTTATAGTAATAGTAAACAAAATGCAGCAGTCCGCCAAAAAAGCAAGAAACAAAAACAACAAAAGCTCTTTACCGGGGGTTTTTCCGCTTACGGCAATCCTTGCCGGAAGCGGAAAAACGAAGCCTTTTGAAAAGAGGCGGAGCAGATACAAGGAGACAGCCGAAAATAAAGCGGAGGCGTATCGGGTATACGTCGAGCATTTATTTTCGGCGTGCGACGCCGTAGATGCCCGCATATTTTCAAAAGGAGACGGGAACATGACACGGAAGGTCAGCACCACGAACCTTCCCGGCTCCCGCGGTAACGCCTACCCGAAAGCAGAGCTAGACTACAGTCTTGATTACGAATACGACCCCCTCTTATGCACACCGGCTTGTGCACGCAGGAAACCGCTACTACCGCTATGACGTGAACGGTAACATAACGGCGGAAAAAGACGGCCCCCCCTTTACGGATGATGAAGAGTTTGTCTTTACGTATAACTACGACCCTGACACCGACGTCTACGGCACCGATTATGGCTTCGGCCTTGACGCGCCGAAGGAGACGGAAGAGACGCATCCGGAGAACCTATTCGCGTACCGCCGTAACTACACCTGGAACGAGAAGAACCTCCTCACGAAATCGAGCGACCGCAGCTACACGGTACACTATCGTTACGGAGAGGACGGCCAGCGCGCCTTAAAGTATACGGAAGAAGGTAGAAGCGAAACGCTGTATTTCAATAACTTCTACACGATACATATCCCCGTGCAGGACAAGAATAACCCGCACGGCTTGAGAGTGCATAAGCACATCTTTGTCGGTAACAGCCGTTTAGTTACCGCGATGACGCACACCGATAACAACGGGGATAATGCAGAGCAGAGGGAAAAGCGCTACTACTACCACTCAGACCACCTCGGAAGCGCCCAGTTCGTAACCGACTGGAGAGGAAAGCAATACGAACACATAGAGTACACGCCGTACGGAGAGTTATGGATTGAAGAGGTTGCCGCTGGGTTAGACAAGCTACCCTTCCGGTTTACGGGTAAGGAGATGGATGAGGAGACGGGCTTGTACTACTACGGTGCGCGCTACCTTGACCCGAGGTATTCGAGGTGGCTGAGTGGAGATCCGGCGTTGGGCGATTACATTCCAAAAGCGCCGATAGATGACGAGGCAAAGAAACATAACGAAAAACTGCCTGGCATGGGAGGGGTGTTTAATGTCGTGAACTTGCACCTGTACCACTACGCGGGGAATAATCCGGTGAAGTATGTGGATCCTACCGGTAAGTTTTTTATTATTGATGATTTAATAGGGGCGGTAATTCAATCAATTCGTGATAATAATTGGTCAAATTTTGGAGAGAAATTTAAATCCAATTTTATTAATACATGGAAATTGATCGGTCATTCAATATTGATGTTGCCGCAGACATTGTGGTTTGGGACTCAAGAAATTCTCGGATTACTATTAGGGTATGGTTGTATTCTTGGATCAGGAGGAACGGTTGATTGGGATGGCGGTTTTACATATGTAAATATGACAGGCTCTTCATGGAAGGATAAGGGAATAACTTTAGGAAGTGTCGGTATAGGGGATCCTGATGTAAAATCGCATGAAAAAGGACATTATTACCAATCGTGGATATTGGGACCGTTATATTTATTTGTCATAGGGATACCAAGCGGTATTCATGCGGCGATGCATAATACAAATAAATGTAATAGATGTAATGAATTGTATGGAAATGGAGATAAAAATGCTTATAAGCATTTTTGGACGGAGCAATGGGACGAACGATATAATAAAGACAAGAATAAAGAAGAAAAAAAATAATTGAAATAAGGAGGAATGTATGAGAAAAATATACATAATATGTATAGCCGTAATAACGATGAGCCTGACATCATGTCTTGCTAGTGCGAGGCTTTATATACTTAATGCAACAGGTGGACCTATTTTAGTGGAAGTAAAAACCATCTATCAGGTATCAAGTGATAAATTCTATGATGTTAAAGTTCGATATGATGGACGGATGTCTCTTAAAGAAGACGAAGAAACTAGTTTTGGTCTTTCTGTAGCATTGGCTCCGATAGTCCTAAAACCTTCAGAGTTTGCCTGCTTAGCTTGTGAAGCCGATAGTTGTGATATTCTGCTTAGTATGGGCTTTGGTATTTCTATTTCACGAGATGAAGATGGTAAAAAATTTATAGATATGGATAAAATTATTAAAGCATTAGATACGGTGTTTATTGAAATGAATGTGTATAAAATTGTACCGAATGAAAATGGTAGAGAATTATTATACACTAAAACAGATATTTTGAATGAGAAAAATATCTGTTGTTATTTATTCGATTTAAAAAAAGAAATTGATATTGACAAAAAGTATAAGGAATTTTTAAAAAAACGTTTTCTTAGTAATGATTTTTATATAGTTATAAGGGAAAAAACTGAAGAAGAAAAAAATGAAAACTAGTTATTGTAGTGTACAGTTTACCCGGTCTATCAGGTATCAAATGATAGCCTATGAGATTATAAAGAGCTTGTTATAAAACTTTACCCTCACTTCCCCCAGAACGAGTTACGGCCGTATGTGAGGAATAAACAGAAATAGGGAAGGTAGTATCCCGGACAGCGATTGAAGCAGAAATCCATTTTCAAGCGTTGTACGTCCTGAGTACAACGCTTGAACACAAGTTTGGCGAAATGTCAAACTTGTGTACTGACAGGATGTCAGGGGGTATTGAGCAAGGGCGAGTTTTTCCACTGAAAAACTCGTAATTCAAAAATGTACACGGAAGTACATTTTTGAATATTTCCATCCGTGGACGATTGTAGAATTGTGCGGTTTTTGGAGCGGCTATCAAACCTGTATATCCTTGTACAGGTTTGATAGCACGTTTTGCTCAGCAAAACGTGTTTCTGCTTAGAACCACCGACATCCGTGTCGGTACTGAGAGCGGAAAAACACCGCTTAAAGAAAACAGCAGCGACAAAAAGATTGGAAGTGAGATCGGTTGACAGTCCATCGAATGGGAAAATTATAAATGGATTTTCTCGATTTCCTGTATGGTCAAACCGGTTGCGTGTGCAATAGTGTCGATAGATAAGCCCATAGAAAGTAAGTTCCGCGCTGTTTCGCGCTTACCTTCGGCGATACCAAGAGATCTGCCTTCGGTATAAGCTATTTTCCGCTCTTCAGCGCGCTGTACGGCGATATCGGTAGCATAATCGTATTCTGCTATTAACATATTTATGACCTCCTTGGCTTTTCGTTGCAGGTATTCTTTGAGAATACCGTTTTGTATACATTCTTTTATTGCATTTTCAAAACCGTGTTCTTTATCTTGTTCAATATTTCGTCGTACCGTTTCCACGAACATACTGTATTCCGCTAACGGTTTACAGTTTTGCAGTATTGTATGTTTTTTATTTTTATTGATATTCAGTACTTTTACTTTTAATTCTAACGGAATATGCTCCGGTTTTGTCATAAAAGAATCGGAAAGCTTTAATTCGGTTTCATTCGGATAGTCTTCGATTCCATTATAAAAAACATAAAATTCCGGCGTTGGGATTTTTACGAGCGAGCGTGCGTATCGTTCTTGAGCATCTAACAGCCGTTCATATAATCGTACGACATATTCGAGGCATCGTATTGGCATATTAGGATTGATGGTTGACTGATGTTCAGCCAATACAATCATTTTGTTATCAATGAGATATGATACATCATTGTAGAAAGACATATAGATAACTTGTTCAAGGCGGAGTGATTCTAACGGTACTGAATTGCCCAGATGAGTGCCGTGTAGAGCATTATATAATGAGAGAAAATTTTCTTTTGCGTTTTTATCTTCACCAAACAGGTCTACAAAAACCGAATCTTTATAATTCCTGTTTGCCGCTTGTTTTTGCTCTTGCATAGTTTCCAGTATAGCAGAAAAAAGTACATAGTGCAAATAGAGCGCAGCCGAAGAACAACAGGTGTATCCGTCTCGCTACGAATAAAGCATAGTTTTGATTTTGACAGCAGCACAGTGGTGTGCTAGGATAATAAGAAAGCCGGGAAGACGATACAGGTATACTTTAACGATGAAAAGTATGAAGGGGCGGCGGAAGAAAAGTCGCGATAATGATTAGCCGGCTGTATGAAGTAACAGAGGAAGGGAAGCGGATCGAATCGTATACGGATCACTTTACGGATATGATCAACGGGACATTGAGCTTACCGGAATCCCCTGATCCGGTGCGGGGGAACTTAAACAGCATCAAGGAGTTACAATAAATGAAAAAGATTGCATTGATAATAATATTTATTTATATATTTATAGGAGATGTGGCTGCTTTGAAAATTAGGGATATTACAAATATTACACCTACAATTGCTGCATGGATAGAAGAATATTATTCGTTAGAAGGAAGATATCCTGAAGAGTTTGAAGATGTGTTAAAAAAAGAACTGAAAGTTTTTGATTATGACATATCTGCGTATTATAATAATTTAAAAAAAGAAGGTTATAGTGCTTTTGTAAAAGACAAAACCCTTATTGTAATAGATTTAATTAATAAGAAAAAATGTATATATGTTTTTGAAACAAAGAATTTTTTCTTATATGATAGCTTAAAACTGCTTAGAGTGTTTAAAACAATGTAGGTGAATGCTGAGGTATTCTTTGTTTCTTGTAGTTTTTGTAAAAAATAATAACAAGAGTTTGCCGAAGAAAATCATGACTCCAAACGCTTAACTTTTTCAAAAGCAGGATTGGCGGGACTAGCAGGATATTTTAAGGTTGATAAATCTTTAGCAATGGATATGCAAGCAAGTTTAACCTTAAATGGAAAAGAAGTTGGCAGTTTTAAGGGGATACATTGGTGGGCGACCAGCTTTAATCCGAGGGTACATACAAGGGGTAAAGGCAAGCGACTTAAAAGCCCAGTTTACCGTTAATTTTGGTAACAATAAACAAATGTATCAAGATTTCAAAGCAGAATGGGATAAAAAAGATTCAAGGTGGACATTTAATGATGATAATTGTTCTGCAAAACTTAATTTCTAAGGAGTTGATATGAAAAAACTATTTTATGTTGTTGTATATGGAATGATATTATTTACTGAGGGGTGGAGATGGCCTCTGATTTTTCAAGATATGAAGCACATAGAGAAGAAAAGAACAGAAGCGCTTTTACTGGCAATAAAAAACAAAGATAAAATTAGTTTTAAAAAGCGCTTTATTCCTCACATAGAACACTTTTCCTCTCACTATGATGAAGATGTTGATCATTTATTTGAGCGATTTCAAATTCAAACGTATGAGGTTATTGATGTAATGGTGTATGAATCGGCTTTATACAAGGATGGAGAAGGTATCGTTCAGTGGAATGTTTCTATGTTAATTGCTACGGAATTTATTAACTACAATCCAGCAAATCCTTCGTATGGGATGAGAGTTTGGCCATGAAAAAATATGGTGTTATTATATTGATCTTTCTTTTTTGGGTAAAACTATCATCTCAAGAACTTCTTCCTGATACAAAATATTATTCTGATGATGGAAGTTCATATTTTAAATTTACAGAGCATGGCGGTGTAACTAAAGGATTTATATGGAATAAGAAAACTCAAAATGAGCTTATGATTTTTTCACTTAAATTGCGTTATAAACTTAGAAAAGATGCTATTAAATGGTTTAAGAATAAAATTTTCGAAATTAAAATTCATACGGGCAATCCGGGAGTTTATTCTATTTTTGTGTCAGTGAATGACGGAATAATATCTAATCCGGTTAATTTTGTGATGGCAGTAGATATTACCGGAAGCTATGCACTTGTAGGAGAAGAGGATGTTTATGTGTTAGATATATTCAAAGGAAAAAAGATATTTTATATAAATCGTAATTATGATAACACTGCAATTAAGTATTTAATTTTTGATTTAAAAGAAACTAAGTTTCTTGATAATGGAGATCTAATGATTACGTATTATAACCTGTCTATGGAAAAAATATATGAATTAATAAATAAGAATGATTTTATGAGATGAAAATGACTATAGGAGAAGAATTTGGCTATAATCCAACAGCTAAGAGCTTTTCTGAAAAAATTAGAAGTATAACAGTAGCAAGTTCTTACTCTTTTGTCTCTCTTGGCACTGAAGCTGAGGGGCACTCATGGATGGTGTATACAGAAAAAACTTCTGAACTAAATATTAGTAAAACATGCAGAGAAATAAAACAGATTTACAAAGATGTTCAAAAATTTTTAGAAAATGAGGATATTGATGGATTATTAAATTATCTTAAAGATAAAAGCTTATTACTTCTGGAGATGTAAAAGTGGAAGAAATAAAAATTATCGAAGCAATTGTAATTATGATGTCACCTGTACCACTACGCGGGGAATAATCCGGTTAAATATGTGGATCCTACCGGTAAGTTTTTTATTATTGATGATTTAATAGGGGCGGTAATTCAATCGATTCGTGATAATAATTGGTCAAATTTTGGAGAGAAATTTAAATCCAATTTTATTAATACATGGAAATTGATCGGTCATTCAATATTGATGTTGCCGCAGACCCTGTGGTTTGGGCCTCAAGAAATTCTCGGATTACTATTAGGGTATGGCTTTATTCTCGGATCGGGGGAACCGTTGATTGGGATGGTGGTTTTAAATATGTAAACCTCCCAAACCGTAAGGATGGAATAACATTAGGGAGCATTGGTATGGGACATCCTTCATTCAAATCGCATGAAAAAGGACATTATTACCAATCGTGGATATTGGGGCCGTTATATTTATTTGTCATAGGAATTCCAAGTATTATTCATGCGGCGATGCATAATACAAATAAATGTAATAGATGCAATGAACTTAGAGAAAATGGAGACGACGATCCTTATAAGCATTTTTGGACGGAGCAATGGGCTGAAAAATACAATGAAGAAAAGAATAAAGAAGAAAAAAAATAATTGAAATAAGGAGGAATGTATGAGAAAAATATACATAATATGTATAGCCGTAATAACGATGAGTCTAACATCATGTCTTCCTAGTGCGAGACTTTACATACTTAATGCAACAGGTGGACCTATTTTAGTGGAAGTAAAAACTATCTATCAAGTGTCAACTGATAAACTATATGATGTTGACGTTACTTATGACGGACTAATGGCTTTTAAGTACAAAGAAGAAAGTTCCTTTGGCCCCTCTATAGCATTGGCGCCGATAGTTATTAAACCTTCCGGATTTGCCTGCTTGTTTTGGAGGCCGGCTAATTCTGATATTCTGTATAGTATGGGGTTTGGTGATTCTTTTTCACGAGATGAAGATGGTAAAGAATTTATAGATATGGATAAAATTATCAATGCATTAGATACGGTGTTTATTGAAATGAATGTGTATAAAATCGTACCGAATGAGGATGGAAAGGAATTGTTATATACCAAAAAAGATATTTTGAATGAGAAAAATATCTTTTTTACAGTATTCAATTTGAAAAAAGACATTGAAATCGACAAAAAATACAAAAAATTCTTGAAAAGAGGTGGATTTGGAAATTCCAGTTATATAGTTATCAGGGAAAAAACTGAAGAAGAAAAAAATGAGGACTAGTTATTGTAGTGTACAGTTTAACCGGTCTATCAGGTATCAAATGATAGCCTATGAGATTATAAAGAGCTCGTTATAAAACTTTACCCTCACTTCCCACAGAACGAGTTACGGCCGTATGTGGGAAGCTATATCAAATCTGTACGTCCTTGTACAGATTTAATATCATGTTTTGCTGACGGCAAAACATGATACTGTTTAGAACCACCGCCATCCATGGCGGTAGTGAAGGGAAAAATATTTTTTAAATTGAAAACAAAATTTTGTTTTTATTTACAGCCTAACTATCCTCACCCCCGGACAGCGATTGAAGCGGAAATCCTTTTTGCTGCTCGTGTAATGCAGGTGCGGTTTTTGGGAGCGTTTATCAAACCTGTACATCCTTGTACAGGTTTGATAGCACGTTTTGCTCAGCAAAACGCGCTTCTGCTTAGAACCACCGACATCCGTGTCGGTACTGAGAAAAAAACACCGCGGGAACAAAACAGCAGCGGCGAAAAGATTGGAGCGGAAAGCGCGGTGCCGATACTTGTGCACCTTTATATTGTAATAATGGTACACAAGTATCGGCAGTCCGCCAAAAGCATAACAATAAGAATTGCAAGAAACACTTTACCGGGGGTTTTTCCGCTTACGGCAATTCTTGCCGGAAGCGGAAAAACGAAGCCTTTTGAAAAGAGGCGGAGCAGATACAAGGAGACAGCCGAAAATAAAGCGGAGGCACGGTAAAAATGTACATCCTTGTACATTTTTACCTACGTGTTTGCAGAGCAAACACGCTACTGACGTGAACCACCGCCGTCCGTGGCGGTTCTGATACGGTGAGGATTTTCAGAAGCGGCATGGATGCCGCTGGTTTAAACAGAAGCGATGTTTCGGCTCCGACCGAAACTCGTCGTCAAAAGCGTACACGGAAGTACGCTTTTGACAGTGCGACGCCGTAGATGCCCGCATATTTTCAAAAGGGGAGGAAACCGGTTTATACTATTACGGAGCGCGCTACCTTGACCCGAAGTATTCGAGATGGTTGAGTGGAGACCCTGCACTAAGCGATTACATACCGAAAGCGCCGATAGACGACGAGGCAAAGAAGCACAACGAGGACCTGCCGGGCATGGGCGGAGTGTACAATGTCGTGAACTTACACCTGTACCACTACGCGGGGAATAATCCCATTAAATACGAAGATCCGGATGGGAAATTCTCACAAAGCAAAGAAGTAAACAGAATAGAAAGAAATTTATCTTGGAATGATTTTTCAACTATTAGGGATGGGCAGAAAGCAAAGCAAGACAGGCGAGATACGGTTCATAGTTTTTTGGGTTTTGCTGCAACTGCTATATCAACATTCTTTAGTGGTGTTATTGGAAATATTGCTAACGCTGCTTCTACAGCAGATGGTTTATTGAGCGTAAAACCGGATAATTTAAATCAGTTAAATAATGCTTTGCAAAACATTAGTAATAAAGCAGCTGATATATCGCAGACAACAGGAGAAGTTCCAAACATTGAAATTGTAGAAATAACAACAAAAACGGCAAAAAACGAAGATGTCAGATCTATTAATGGGGCTGCTTTGGTTTATGCGCTAATGGAACATAGTATAACTGAGAAAACTACATTAGAGATTACAATCAATGGCGAGAAACAAAAACCTATAGAAGTTTCTAAAAAGCAAACTCATATCACTTATGAAAGGACCCTAAATTATGAAGATTTCAGCTGGGCAAAATAAACTTCCACAAAAAATAAAATATATAATCCTTATAATTCTGACAAGTCTGGCTACATTGTTTTGTGAAAGGGTTATTGAATTTATACGAACATTTAATCCGTATTATGATACGGAAAAGGTTATCGAGAATGCGATAGATTTTATTGTAAATGGTAAATTTCGAAATTCTTCTGATGATATATTTTTTACAACAAAAGTTAATGGAAATGTTTCGTTACTGGAAAATATGTATTATGTTGAAAAAAGAGTGGAATATGAGCAATTTGCTCAAATAAATTATATTTTATCATATTCTACTGATGATGAATCATTACATAATGCATTTTTAGATTTGCAGGCTAGATTTAAATGGGATATATGGAATGAACAAGAGTCTTTTTATAAGCGCATTCGTGAGGCTTTCCGGAAAAAGAGTTTGAAGAACTATAGAGAAACTACTGCAAGTGTTTTTCTTAAAGAACTGTCTAAGGATAAATCTTTCTATGTGATTTGTAATCGTTTTTATAAAGAAAAAAATCCAGACAGAGAATATTATATGATTCAAATATATATGCAGAACAAAGATGCTTTCGTATATATGAGTCATTTTGATTGGGGAATATTAGTTGGAAGATACGACGAGAAAGATTTAACAAATAAATTCAAGATAAAGTTTGATAACTATTTTGCAAATAGTAAATAATTGATTATTTTGTAGTATTTTTTGCAAATGTATTTATAGAAACACTGCTATGAATCGCATATTATAAAATATGATAGGCAAAAAAACTACCGCACGCGTGGTAAAAATGTACCTCTTTTCAATTATTTTGAGGTAATTAATTTGAAGAAAGAAATTGAAATCGATAAAAAAATTCTTGAAAAGAGGTGAATTTGGAAATTCCAGTTATATAGTTATAAGGGAAAAAACTGAAGAAGAAAAAAATGAAAACTAGTTATTGTAGTGTACAGTTTACCCGGTCTATCAGGTATCAAATGATAGCCTATGAGATTATAAAGAGCTCGTTATAAAACTTTACCCTCACTTCCCACATAACAAGTTACGGCCGTATGTGGGAAGCCATATCAAATCTGTACGTCCTTGTACAGATTTGATATCATGTTTTGCTGATGACAAAACATGATACTGTTTAGAACCACCACCATCCATGGCGGTATTGAAAGGGAAACTATTTTTTAAAGGTGAAAACAAATTGTTTTTATTCACAGCTTAATTATTCCCTCCCCCGGACAGCGATTGAAGCAGAAATCCTTTTTGCCGCTCGTGTAATGCAGGTGCGGTTTTTGAAGCGCTTAAGCGGAAAAACACCGCTTAAACAAAACAGCAGCGGCGAAAAGATTGGAGCGGTATGGTGCAGCGGAGCCGATAGGCGTAGCTTCGAAGCAAGCGCGGTGCTGCATTTTGTTTTCTTTATTGTAATAGTAAACAAAATGCAGCAGTCCGCCAAAGAAAGATTTTTATTAAAAAGAAACACTGTGCCGGAGGTTTTTCCGCTTACGATAGGAAGCAGAAAAACGATGCCTTTTGAAAAGAGACATGCCGGATGCAAGGAGCGAGAAAAAATTAACCGCAGGCGTATCTATGATACGTTGAGGATTAATTTTTTTGAAGCGACGAAGCAGACGGCGTGTATATTTTCAAAAGGGAATGGGAACATGACAAAGAAGTCCAGCACCACGAACCTCCCCGGCGCCCGCGGTAACGCCTACCCCAATGCTGATTTGGACTATAGCCTGGATTACGAGTATGACCCTGCGTATGCACATCGTTTAGTTCACGCAGGGAATCGCTACTACCGCTATGACGCAAACGGCAACATCACGGCAGAAAAAGACGGACCCTTTACCGACGACGAAGAGTTTGTCTTTACGTATAACTACGACCCCGACACCGACGTCTACGGCACCGACTACGGCTTCGGCCTTGACGCGCCGAAGGAGACGGAAGAGACACATCCTGAAAACCTATTCGCGTACCGCCGTAACTACACGTGGAACGAGAAGAACCTCCTCACCAAATCGAGCGACCGCAGCTACACCGTGCACTACCGCTACGGTGAGGATGGTCAGCGCGCCTTAAAGTATACGGAAGAAGGGAGAAGCGAAACCTTATACTTTAATAACTTCTACACAATACACATCCCCGTGCAAGATAAGAACAACCCGCAGGGCTTGAGAGTACATAAGCATATCTTTGTCGGTAACTCACGCCTTGTTACCGCGATGACGCACACCGATAACAACGGCGATAACGCAGAACAGCGAGAGAAGCGCTACTACTACCACTCAGACCACTTAGGCAGCGCGCAATTCGTAACCGACTGGAGAGGGAAGCAGTATGAGCATATCGAGTACACGCCATACGGAGAGCTCTGGATTGAAGAGGTAGCGGCCGGTTTAGACAAGTTACCGTTTAGGTTTACCGGCAAAGAGATGGACGAAGAGACGGGGCTGTATTACTACGGAGCGCGGTACCTTGACCCGAAGTATAGTAGATGGTTGTCGGGAGACCCGGCACTGGGAGAATACATACCCAAAGTCCCGATAGACGACGAGTCGAAGAAGCACAACGAGAACTTACCCGGCATGGGCGGGGTGTTTAATGTGGTGAATCTACACCTGTACCATTACGCGGGGAATAATCCCATTAAATACGAAGATCCGGATGGGAGATGTATAAATTTTGTAATCGGTGCTGCTGTAGGTTTTTTTACTTCTGTTGCATCAGAGGTTGGTTTAAGAATGGCATCTGGGCAGTCTTTTGGTGATGCCTTGAACAATACATTCTCAGATAAAACTTCCCGGGCGGTCATCGCCACATCTACAGCAATAGGTGCGTTGACTGCTGGTGTTTCTGGAGCAATTGTTACAAATGCAGCAAAAACTGCAACTATTCAAATAGCAAAAAGAGGTGCTGTTTCGGCGTCAAAAATTATTGCATCAAATGTTGCAAAAACAGTCGCTATAAATACAGTTTCTGGTGCAGTTGATGCTGGATTAAAAGATGTTGCTTCAAAAGCGATTAAAGGTAAAAAACAATCAATTTCTGAAACACTACAGGCTATGGGAAAAGGTGCCGCTTCTGCATTTGTGACTAGTGGACTTACACAAGCTGCTATTGGAAGTTGTTCAACAAGTACGAGTAGGGTTCCCAATTTATTAACAGGGACTGTTGAAGGTTTTGAAATTCAACAACCAAAATGGGCTGGAGCTGCTGGTGTGGTTGGAGAATCTGTAATTCCTACTGTTATAGATATGTATCATTCACTAAACCAAAAGTCAGAGTTGAGGTAGATTATGCGTCCTGTTCGTAAATTTTTTATCACATTGCTGATTTACTTTGGTTCTGCATTTTTGACTCTTGTAGTAGGTCTTTTTATTAATAGTTTTTTTCCATGGCTTGATAAATATGAGATTGTTTTAACAATCGAATTTAGTATTATTTGGAGTATTTTTGTTTCTATATTTATGATACTTGTTAAGATGGATTGATTATTTTGCGTGAAATAGATCGTAAAAAGATGAAGCATACAATGCGATGTCTAAAAAACGCTCTCTTTCTCACAGGACGAGTTACGGCCGTATGTGGGAAGCAAACAGAAATAGGGACGGTAGTGTTTCGGACAGCGATTGAAGCAGAAATCCTTTTTGCCGCGCGTATAATGCAAGTGCGGTTTTTGGGAGCGGTTATCAAACCTGTACATTCTTGTACAGGTTTGATAGCACGTTTTGCTCAGCAAAACGCGCTTCCGCTTAGAACCATCGACATCCGTGTCGGTACTGAGAAAAAAACACCGCGGGAACAAAACAGCAGCGGTAAAAAGATTGGAGCGGAAAGCGCGGTGCTGCATTTTGTTTTCTTTGAAGTAATAGTAAACAAAATGCAGCAGTCCGCCAAAGAAAGATGCTTATTAAAAAGAAACACTACGCCGGAGGTTTTTCCGCTTGCGGCAGGGATTGCCGGAAGCGGAAAAACGAGGCCTTTTGAAAAGAGACATGCTGGATGTGAGGAGCGAGAAAAAATTAACCGCAGGCGTATCTATGATACGTTGAGGATTAATTTTTTTGAAGCGACGAAGCAGACGGCGTGTATATTTTCAAAAGGGGGAGATGGATGAAGAGATCGGTTTGTACTACTACGGAGCGCGGTACCTTGACCCGAAGTATAGTAGATGGTTGAGTGGGGATCCGGCGCTGGGTGAGTATGTCCCAGCTGCAGGCTCTGATCCGTCAGAGCTTGCAGGAATGGGGGGCGTATTTAATGTGGTGAACCTACATCTGTACCACTACGCGGGGAATAATCCGGTGAAGTATATCGATCCTGATGGGAAGGAATCTGGATATATTTTGGATAATGAAGGAGCAGAAGGTTTTGGGCATGCTGGTATGTATGTCCAAACAAAGGATGGAAAATATGCTTTTTTTGAAGTGACTGGTATATCAAAAGAAGCTAATGGTATAAAAAGTAATATATCGCCAGGGAGTACTGTAAAAGATAAATGGGGTCATGATACAACTGTGCTAAGCAATCTGCCTCTAAAGTTTCCTACTCAAGGGAGCGTTCAAGCAATGAAGCAGCCAACCCGAGCTGGCTGTTTATTAAGGACTTTTGATAAGCGTGAAGATATGATTGCCGCTTTACAGAAAATGGATTTTGATGAAATGATAGTTTTTAATACTCAGGGTCGTGAGGATGCAAAAATTTATGATAAAGCATTTGTAGAAGGGCAATCCTTTTCCGGTTATCAAGTTTTTAATGATAGTTGCGGAATTTTTGCAAGAAATGCATTGACAGCAGAAGGTAGTGGTATAAAAGCAATAAATCCTTTTGTAAACATAAACCATATATTTAGTTCGTCAATTCCAAATGAAATCGGTGTAAATCTTTATCTCGCAAATCCTGAAAGTACTGTTATAAGATGGAGGCAAAAATGAAAAAAAATAGATATATTTATTTTATATCTTTTTGCTTAGTGGCCTTTTGTTTGTTTGTTTTTGCGTATAGTAAATATACCTCCCAAAAAGAAATTCAATCAAATTTAATTTATGAAGTGGAATCTGATAGAATTGTAAAATGGGGGAGTAGAACGATTAACATTCCGCAAGGCGCTGATTTTGCTTTTGATCAGATTTCACAAACAGGGTGGTTTCATATAGCAAAAAAAGATTATTCTGTGTTTATTTGCATAAATAAAAATGGAGAAGAAGAAAAATCAATTTTGGTAAAGTACAATGAGCCATCCGTATCTATCAGAGAAGTGCTTTTCTTTGTATCTGATTCTGTAGCTTTGATAGAAGGGAAGTATAATAACATGTTTTATCTAATAGATCTAAAAACAAGAAATTATCGGACTGTAAGTTCTGCAGCTTTTCATGGATTGCAAATATGCAGTTTTTATCGTGATATGATATTTTTTTATGACAGTGGAAATAACTCTATAACAAAATTTAATTATAATAAAAATATGGTTGAACGGGTAGAGCCTAATTTAATTGGGTATGGTTATATGCCTTTAAAGGAATCTTTTGTTGGAATAAATGAGAAGGGGAAGATTTCTATTTTGAACTATAATACATTAGAACAAACTGAATTAAATATTCGCGGATTAAAAAATGAGAAAAACGGTTTTGTAAACGATAGATATTATCTGACAGCTGATTATCTCTATTTTTCGAAATTTGATTATGGGTACTATATAAAATATCTGCCGATTTTTATTCTGATGAGCTTTTGTACGATAGCAAGACCTTCCGCTCCACATTCGTGGTATCGCTATTCATTTGAAAGTCATAGGATTGATAAAATTTCATCTGAGGATAAGTTTATTAAAATTTTAGGAACAATTGAATAATACATATAATGGAATCGCTTTGGTTGGTTCACTGATGGAATGTCGCATAACTGAGAAAACTACATTAGAAATTACAATCAATGGTGAAAAACAGGAATCTATAACTGTTTCTAAAAAGCAAATAGATATTAAGTATAAAAGGACTTTTAATAAGGAACTAATTATTTCGTTATTTCTCCAACATCGGATTACGATGGAACAATGGGAACTGACTCAGCTAAAAATAATCGAGGCGGATTAGGGTGGCAAAATATACCTGATGTAGGAATCGTTGTGCCTGTCAATAGAGTAACCGATTATATCATTTATACACAACAAGGAGGCATACAATGAAATGTCTAAAAAAAATAGCAATTATTCTATTTATCTCCCTATTTAGTTCTTGCCTTTTACATACTAAAAGCGAAATAAGTAGAATAAAGAATCCGATTTATGAATATGAAAATGAAACTTTGACCATTTCAGACGGTCAAAATAAAATTTTCTTTAATAATGTTAAAAGTTGGAATTTAACTTCTGGGAGGGATCATTTTGATTATTCAGTATCGGAAGATAAGTCTAAATGTGTTTTAATTCAAACATTGGGGGAAGTGGTCATTAATAGAGTTCATACACACAATCGGGCAGTATATTTTCTCGATTTTAAAAGGGGACAGATGAATAAGATTGATGAAAATATAATGGAAATAGCGATATCAAATGATCTAACCGAAATTGTTTATGTAAAAAATTATGATTATACAAGAGTGAATGAAATAAGCTTAATTTATTATAATACAAAAACAGGAAAGTCTAAAATGAAAACAATTCATTTTAAGGATTATGGCACTGCGATAGCGGACTATCCTGTAACAAAAATTTGTTATGAAAACGATGGTTTTATTCTTGAATTTTGGTCGGATGCAGCCAATTACGGAATTATGAGACTTGATATGGTGAACGATGTTTATACATTTGAGAAAGCTTTTAAAGAAGCTTTTGTAAGTCAATAAAAAAGAAAGAGGTAACAATCAAGGATGAAGTATGTGATGAGTGTTAAAAAAGATCTTTTCAGCTAATAAAAATACTCTCTTCTCACAGAACGAGTTGCGGCCGTATGTGAGGAATAAACAGAAATAGGGAAGGTAGTATCCCCCGGACAGCGATTGAAGCAGAAATCCTTTTTGCCGCGCATATAATGCACCTGCGGTTTTTGAAGCGGCCGAGTGGAAAAACACCGCCTGAACAAAGCAGCAGCGGCAAAAAGATTGGAGCGGAAAGCGCGGTGCCGATACTTGTGTACTTTTACATAGTCATAATAGTACACAAGTATCGGCAGTCCGCCAGAAGAAAGGTATTATTAAAAAGAAACATCTTAGCGGAGGTTTTTCCGCTTACGGCAATCCTTGCCGGAAGCGGAAAAACAATGCCTTTTGAAAAGAGGCGGAGCAGATACAAGGAGACAGCCGAAAATAAAGCGGAGGCGTATCGGGTATACGTCGAGCATTTATTTTCGACGTGCGACGCCGTAGATGCCCGCATGTTTTCAAAAGGGGACAGGACGGGCGTTAAATACTACGGTGCGCGCTACCTTGACCCGAAGTATTCGAGGTGGTTGAGTGCGGATCCGGCGCTATCTTACTATGTTGATGGAAAATCAAATGGTTCATCCGGTGGTATTTATAATCCAATAAATTTTAATTTTTATCATTATGCGGATAATAATCCGATTCGATATATTGATCCTACAGGTTTAGAAGAAGATGTTTCTGAGGCGGAAAGGCAATTAAAAGAACTGAGACAACTTGGAGAAGAAATGTTTTACAAAGGAACAATTAATGGAGTAAATTTGTATACAGAAAATTATGAAGATGGTTGCTATGCTCGAGCAACTGTTATTGCAGGAGAATTGGAAAAATTGGGTTTTGGAGTAACAGATTATTCTTATGTTACATCTCCTGTTATGCCGGGAGTTATAAAGGCAGAAAAAGCGGCAAAAAGAGATCCTTCAAAAGTTCCCGATAAAGATTCAGAAGATAATTCTAATCGCTATAGATTTCATGTAGCAGCTACAGTTATTATTGATGGAAAGAAATATGTAGTAGACCCGTATTATCATAAGTCGTGGTTATCAATATCGGAACAAGAAGATTGGTATTCTTGTCAATATCCAAGGGGAACGTCTACACAACCCGCACATGATAAAAGTGGAAATCTGATTGGATCTCCGGCTATGACTTCGTGGAAAACACGAAGTAGTTATACAGGAACATTATCTATAAATGAATATGTTCAGGGATGGTTAAAGAATTATGATTCTGTAAAAAGAGATAATGAAAAAAAACAAAAAGAACAATAATCCATATATATGGAGTGGCAAATGAAAAGAAAATTTTTAATAATAGGATCATTTATGATTTTTCAGATAAAGGCTCGTTGCTTTTCAGGGATAGTTTTTTGGGAATATGATAAAAAAGATACATATGATATAATAGTTTCAAAAAATTATAATGAATTAATTAAAGAAAAAGCATGTTCATTTTTTGTATCTTTTGATAAATGCTTGAAGTATGATAAAGAGGTATTGGAATTTTATTACTCAGATGAAGAAATAATGAATACGAAAATACAATTAAGAGATTATGATATTGGAAATGCATATTTTTCTGTTGTTGTTAATAATGAAGTTGTATTAACGGGATTAAACAGACTTGGCTACTTTGGTGAAAAAATGTTAAAAGAGGATAGTGAGAATGTAATATATGTATGTTGGATAGGAGTTAATATAAAGAGATTTAAATTAACAACAGATTATACAGCTGCATTTAACATGTGTTTTGATCAAGAAAAAGATTTAAAAAAAATTTGTACCAAAAAAATAGATGATTACTTTCTTAAAGAATAATAAAAGAGTAAAGATTAAACCTCATAATTTTTGTAAAATTGCTTAAATCACTGCTGTAAGCTCCTAATATCGAAATAGTATTTTACGATTTGCCATTAGCGCATTATAATAAAACAGTTTGAAAGAAATCTCTGCAAGATATTCCCATGAAATATTTTGCAGTTTTGCTCTTTGACAATTCAGCAGCGGCTCAGAATCATTGCGCTGGCGAACGACGAGGCGAAGAAGCACAACGAGAACTTGCCCGGCATGGGCGGGGTGTTTAATGTCGTGAACCTGCACCTGTACCACTACGCGGGCATCGGGCCGCGAAGCGATAGCGAGCTTCAAGCCAATAATCCGGTGAAGTATGAAGATCCTGATGGGAAGGAAGATGATATTGAAACTATTTATGCAAAATACATGGGTTTGGCTTTATCCAGTCAAAAAGCAGGTTCAATCGTAGTGGCCTCTAATCTACTACATTTTTTAAGTGCGGAAGGAACTCCTGTCAATTTAGACTCTAATTGATTGCGCTCATTTGATGAAGTAAATACGGTTCAAAATACTTGTATTTCATATTACGAAGCAGAATTTGAAAATATAGCGAATAGTATGAAAAATGGAGAAACAAGAACGGTGAACGAAGTTCCTTCTGATATTTTAGCACTGCTTCTGGGACATTTACAGTTACCGCTTTTTGTAATGTAAATATGAAGAAAAATAATGGAAAAACTATGGTAAGCGGCAGTATTTCATTTGGTTTTTGGGATTTATATGATTGGCATAATGAGTTTGGAGCTGTTATTATTTCTGGCAAAGGAGCTTATTGGAATTCTGAAGCCAATAAATTAGTCGAAAATGGTATGGCAGCATCTTTTGTGATGCGTCAAAACTGGAGTATAAATTATGAAAAAGAATTTTAAAATTATTATCGTAATGATTCAATTTTTAGTGTTTACTATGTTTAAATCTTTTGCTAATGAGTTACACTTATATATTCGTTTTACAAAAGTTGTATATAGCGAAAAAGAGCAGGCATTTATTAGGGAGTTTGACTATTCAGATGAATATAAGAAAAATATGATAAATGTTCTTAAATATTTGGGATATGCGTATTTAGAGAAAAACGGAAATTTATATATAACAATTCAATTAGATTCAGATATTCAGTATTTGTGGAATCTATGTAATACGGCAGAAGATCCTTCTTGGGTTGATAGATCTAAATGATAGCGATGTTCCTTTCTTATATTGCTGATCTTATTCAAGATGCATTTAATCCATAAGAGGAAAGGTAGAAAAATTATATGCGATCTAATAATTTAAAAGCAAAACTTTATATTTTGAGTGCATTTATATTATCTTTTATTTATGTAATGCTATTTTTCTTTTTCCCTGATATAAAAATATTCATTACCAATAAAATATTAAAAGCAATGACTTTAATTTATTTAGGGCCATTAGTAGTTGGTATTTTTTATTATGAGTTTAATTTCGAGAATATGGAATCTCAATTAGGCTATTTTTCAAAAGGTGTCCTTTTATGCTTATACGCTATTTTGACAATCTTTACTTATTTGCTTTTTATCTTATTAAAGCCAACATACGCAAATATTCTATATCCAAAGTTTAATTTTATATTTTCTGTTTATCATATATTATTTATGATAGTTGGATTACTATTAATTTGTGTGTTGGGAAGTATATCGAAATTTCATTTTAGTTATGATTACTATATTTTTCAGGTTTTAATAGCAAAATTTGCTTTTACGTTGTCGATATTGCCTTTATTTAAAGATATAAATTCATATCTTCATTTATTATTAATATTTATTAAAGATGCGAAAATTATATGAAAAAAAATAATAAGCGCTACAAGATCTCTTGCATCCCTAAAAAAACAAGAAAAATGATAAAGTTATAAAATGAAAGAAAGTTTTGTTAAATTAACTAGTTTAGAGCAAAGTAAAATATTTATCGTCTCCTCTGGACAACGATTGAAGCAAAAACGGCACAGCAATCTTATTGGAAAGATGACTATTCTAATGTATGAGAACAATCAAAGTGTTTCAGGTGTGAGAAACTACAAACTTGGAATTCATAGGATTGGGAATGCTATTACTCATAAAACTGGAAAGGATTTAGTATCAGAACTGGGCAAAGCTATTGTATATTATGTAAAGACAAATGGATTAAAATCTATTAGCAAAGATACAGTGTGGAGTATTTTGAAAGGAACAACACCTTCTGCACTTAACTTAGGCATTGAAATTTATAAAAAAGTAGAGAACATGATGCATGGAGAACAATAAGAATGAATGAACTATTTTTTACCACTCTAGTTTTAGCTTTTGCTAACACTATTATAATACGTCTGTTTTTATTTGCGCTTAGCTCAAATGAATACAGTAAAAAAATTCGGAAACCGATAAAAAGGATGAATTCAAAATGGATACTAATACAAAGAATTACCGGTATTATTTATTGGAAAGATAAGAATATATTATTTAGAATTTCAATAATTGTCCTTATTTTATCTTATATTCTTATTTTATATGCTTTGATTATATTAATTCTTTCAAAGGTCAATAATTTAAGCAATACTAGGCTAATTCCAGTACTTCTAAGAATATTTTGTATAATTGCTTCTATTGATTTTGCGTTATTATGCACAGAATTATATAGTAAATAGATGAATTTTAAACTTAATGCAACAGGTGATTATGTTTTAGTGGAAGTAAAAACCGTCTATCAGGTATTAAGTGATAGTTCATGAGATTATAAAGAGCTTGTTATAAGAATTTATTCTTTCTTCTCACAGGACGAGTTACGGCCGTATGTGAGGAATAAATAGGAATGGGGACGGTTGTACTTCGGACAGCGATAGGAAGCGGAAAAACGAAGCCTTTTGAAAAGAGGCGGAGTAGATACAAGGAGACAGCCGAAAATAAAGCGGAGGCACGGTAAAAATGTACATCCTTGTAGATTTTTACCTACGTGTTTGCAGAGCAAACACGCTACTGACGTGAACCACCGCCGTCCGTGACGGTTCTGATACGGTGAGGATTTTCAGAAGCAACTTTTTGGCCAAAGCCAAAACTTGCAAGTTTAAGCGGCAATGCCGCTTAAACATTGGCATGGATGCCGCTGGTTTAAACAGAAGCGATGTTTCGGTTGGATAAAAGCAAAGGTGATTTCTATCGGATTCATAAATTTTATAAATTCTTATCCTTTTTTATAATATATGTTTGTGGTTTATGGGGTGTATTGGTTATGATAATACTTGTTTTAATTTATTGCTGAGGTATACCGACATGATTATGACTCCTATAGGCTGTTTAGAAATTAAAATTGATGATATTCCTTATTTGTATGAATATCTCCCTCTTCCTACTCAGTTTGGTAATTTTTCTGTTTTACAGCGTTATCAAATTATTATTCCCATCCAAAAAAGAAGGAGGGCTTTAGTTATATTACATTATCAATGCGATGATGTATCGGAAGGTATTAATTCAGGAGAAAATTTATATGCAATTAGTTTTACTAAGAATAATTTAGATATTGAAATCGGGATGGAAGGTGATGTAGAAGGAATAAATTACTTAAAAATAAAGAATGGGTGTTGCTTAGTTATTTCTTCTGCATGTCAGCAATCTCATTTAAAGATAAATATTGCATGGAAATATAAGGAAGATGATTTTGATGTATCTGTATGGTTTGCTGTAGATCCGACTATAAATACATAAAATCTACACTTTCTTCCCCACAGAACGAGTTACGGCTGGGTGCGAGGAGCAAACGGAAATAGGAAAGGGGGTATTCAAGACAGCGATTGAAGCAGTAATAAATAAATAATAAACTTTCAAGTATCTATTACGATGATCCTGCAAAAAGGACAGGGGGTGAGATAAAAAGTCCATATACAAGAGAAACCTCGAGGGCAATTAAACTGGAACAACACCCGGTATTAGCACTTGGAGCAGCTTTACCAAGAGGTAATTATTCAGAGAGTGATTATTCTGATCCAAATCAAATGAAAGGACATGCAATAGAAAAAACAGGTACAGTTTTAGGTGCCTTGGGCCTTATTGATACTGTGGCAAAGAATCTGTCTAATGGATATTTGGGAGATGTTACCTTAAACTTAAAAAAAACAGGAAGAAATATAACTTCTTGGAATATTACTTTGACAACAATAAATCCATTAACCAGCAAAACAACTGGACGACAAGTTTTATCTAGAAAGGATGCATTGAAGTATTTAAATGAAAATAAGGAGATATTAAAAAATGATCCAGCATATAAAGAATTATGGGGTCTGTTTAATTAATATTTTTGTTGTTATCATTATTTCTATGTTATTTAGTTGCTCGTTTAAAGAAACTAAGCAAGTTAATCTTTATGATTATAGGATCGATGATAAAAGCATATCTATTACTTTAGGGTTCAAATTACAAGGTAGAATATATCAACGAAAAATAAGCTCAAATACTAAGAATATAAAACTAAATATGGGTAGTGAACTCTTTAGAATTGAACATGATTCTAAGTTTTGTACAAAGGTTATTTCAAATATCAATAGTATTGATATTTATATTTTCCCGAATGAAGTCGTTAAGGATAATAATGGTTTCTACTTATTAAATGAAGTTAAGAATGTATATGCATATTTTATTGAATATTATGATGAAAATACTGGAAAGAATTATTATATTTTCTCAAAAGATAACAGTGTTGAAAAGCAATCAAAAATTAATTATACAACAAATTATTTAGATGAATTGCAAGAACTGCGAGACAAGGATATTGCATACTATAATGAAGACGTGCAGGTTTTAGCTTATCCTTATGCTGGATATGTAGTTAGAGGCAGAGATGGAACGTTACTGTTATTATCAACATTGTGGGATAATAATTCAATAAATTAGTTATTGATATGATAAAAAATATTCCTTCCAACAGATATGGAAGAACAAGCTTTTGGAAATTGAATTTGTATTATGAAAATGTGACTGGCTCAGAGGTGTTTGAATGATAAAAAACACTTTTTTTACTTTCATATTATTTTATCCGATTTTTGTATATGGTCAGAATTATATGGATTTTTATGATGTACAAGAATGTCCTTATACATTGGTAAGAATTAAGGGAACTGGATGGCTTGAACATAAATACTTGGAAAAAGAAGACTTTACGGAATGTTATATTTCCGAATTTGAAAATTTAGAGGGTATAGAAAGTATAAGGTACTATCCTTGTCAAAATTTTATTGATACTAAAGGGAAAAAACATGGAAAAATTGAGCTTTGTAATCAAGAATTTTATTTTAATGGATGGGATATCTTTCTTGAAAGACAAATTTTTTACTTGATACAGTATAATGAAAAAGCTTATTTGGTATTAGTTGGTGATGTAGCGGCGTATGATGCATATAAATATTTTATTTTTGACATAACAGATTTAAAGAGAATACAGTTTTATGAGTTGGAAAATGGATTTTATAATAAAAAAATTGATTCCACAATATTTGGTATATTTAGAGGCCAATTATGTTTTTTTGCAGCACAACGTGTTTACCAATGGAATGGAGATTATTTTCTGTGTCCTTATATTATTAAAGATGGTAAATTGAGAGAATTTATTGATAGTGATGGAACAGAATTTCGCGTATATTTCTCATATATTACAAAACCGTATTTTGAATTTAAAATAGTAAGATGTACTTTTTAATGAAAAATTTACTAGGGAGTATGGAAAATGTAAATAACTGCTAAAGGGGGAGTAGGTATTGTGGTGTGAATAAAATTTCATCCACTCTCTTCCCACAGAATAAGTTACGGCCGTATGTGAGGAGCTATATCAAATCTGTACGTCCTTGTACAGATTTGATATCATGTTTTGCTGATGACAAAATATGATACTGCTTAGAACCACCGACATCCGTGTCGGTACTGAGAAAAAAACACCGCGGGAACAAAGCCGCAGCGACAAAAAGATTGGAGTGGTATGGTGCAGCGGAGCCGACAGGCGTAGCTTCGAAGCAAGCGCGGTGCTGTTTCTGCGTCAAAAATTATTGCATCAAATGTTGCAAAAACAGTCGCTATAAATACAGTTTCTGGTGCAGTTGATGCTGGATTAAAAGATGTTGCTTCAAAAGCGATTAAAGGTAAAAAACAATCAATTTCTGAAACATTACAGACTATGGGAAAAGGTGCCGCTTATGCATTTGTGGCTAGTGAACTTACACAAGCTGCTATTGGAAGTTGTTCAACAAGTACGAGTAGGGTTCCCAATTTATTAACAGGGACTGTTGAAGATTTTGAAATTCAACAACCGAAATGGGCTGGAGCTACTGGTGTGGTTGGAGAATCTGTAATTCCTACTGCTATAGATATGTATCATTCATTTAACCAAAAGTCAGAGTTGAGGTAGATTATGCGTCCTGTTCGTAAATTTTTTATCACATTGCTGATTTACTTTGGTTCTGCATTTTTGACTATTGCAGTAGCTTTTTTTATTAATAGTTGTTTCCCATGGCTTGATAAATATGATATTGTTTTAACAATCGAATTTAGTATTATTTGGAGTATTTTTGTTTCTATATTTATGATACTTGTTAAGATGGATTGATTATTTTGCGTGAAATAGATCGTAAAAAGATGAAGCATACAATGCGATGTCTAAAAAACGCTCTCTTTCCCACAGAACGAGTTACGGCCGTATGTGAGAATCCATATCACGCCTGTACGTTCTTGTACAGATTTGATATCATGTTTTCCTGATACCAAAATGTGATACTGTTTAAAACCATCGCCATCCGTGGCGGTACTGAAAGAAAAAATATTTTTTTAAGGTGAAAACAAAATTTCATTTTTATTTACAGCGTAACTATCCTCTCCCCCCCGGACAGCGATTGAAGCGGAAATCCTTTCCTGCTTCTACGACTAGAGAAAGCAATAATAAATCGGGTGTTGCTAAAAGAGAAGCGTATGAAGCTCTTTCAGAATTATATGCAAAAGCTGTTGTTGTTCAGCCAGGGCTATCTCGATGTAAAGATTTTAGAGCTGCAATAATTAGAATGAGTGAAGCGGTTAAGGATACAAAGGGTATATCATATATCAGGCGGTGGCACAGTTATGCGTGATGAATTTAAATATTCAGGAAAAAGCTATAGAATTGATTTAGAAAATTTGCGTGGTATAAACCTTGTGGAATAATTTTATGAATGAATTGATAAAGAAATATATTGAATTATTATTTAGTGAAGGCAATAAAAATAAACGGGATATAATAATAAATCTTGGTTTATTAATTGAAAAAAATACTGATAAGGAGAATCCTACAGATTATGTACAACTACTTCCTTCAGATTTATTGGTTGTTAATTTATCCGAAGAAGAAAAAAATTATATATTAGATGAATTAATTTATTTTTTAAGTAAAGGCAGAAATTATTATGATTCTGTCATTTGGGCTATCGGAAAATCTTATGATGAAAAATTTATTGAAAAAGCATTGGAGACTGTAATTCATGAAAAATTATATGTATATAAAGATGTCTTACAGCAAATTAATTTTGTTGTAGATATAATAAAAAGCGAAAAAATAGATGAATTATTATCTACTATTAACCTGATGCTTAAATTTGGTTGAGTGATATTTGCGTTAGCATTTGAGGATTGTCGGTTGCAGGTATATCAATTCAAAAGTCGGTATATATGAATGAGTGTAAAAAAATATATTTCTGTATTTTTATGTAATGATGTATAATTTATAATATAAGATTGGATAAATGGATACTGTTTAGAACCACCGCCATCCGTGGTAGTATTGAAAGGAAAAATATTTTTTTAAGGTGAAAACAAAATTTTGTTTTTAGTCACAGCGTAACTATTCTCACCCCCGGACAGCGATTGAAGCGGAAATCCACTTTCAAGCGTTGTACATCCGTGTACAACGCTTGAAGACGAGTTTGACGAACTGTCAAACTCGTTACTGCATAGAACCACGTCCATCTTTAACGATGAAAAGTATGAAGAGGCGGTGGAAGAGGAAACAAAGATAACGATTAGTCGGCTGTATGAAGTAGCAGAGGGAAGGAAGCGGATCGAATCGTATTTGGTAGTTTTAAGGGGATACATTGGTGGGCGACCAGCTTTAATCCGAGGGTACAAGGGGTAAAGGCAAGCGACTTAAAAGCCCAGTTTACCGTTAATTTTGGTAACAATAAGCAAATGTATCAAGATTTCAAAGCAGAATGGGAAGAAAATTCCCACTGGAAATTTAATGATAATTCCAATACAGCGGCTTTAAATTTTTAAAAGGAGAAAATATGAGTAAGCCAAAATTTATTGTATTTGTCGTTTTATATATGCTTATTTTTATAAATTGTCAGGGAAAAGAAACTATGCGGTTATTTACAAGCCATGATCAAAAAAAATTAGAAATTGCTGATAAAATAATAACATATTTAGACTTAAAGGATGAAGATGGATTATATTCTTTATTTTAAGAGCAAGTTATAGAAGAAGATGAAGCATTAAAAGATGAAATTTTAGCGTTATTTAGTTCTTATCCTGGTTCTGTTGTAAAATATGAGAAACGCGCTATTGGCGTGGAGACAAAAATTGAAAAGTGAGATAAGTTATCGCAACACTGTTCACGATTCCTAGTATGGATAGGTGAGACTGAATATATGTTACATTATATATATAGTGCCGGCTGTCAAATTTCTCATCTAGCTGATTTCAATGAGGTTACCAGTATATTAAAAGATATTGGTTTTAAGTATGGAGAAGGTAAAGACGCTTGGGTGAAAGGAGACAATATTAAAATAGTAATTAAGGCTCCACCAATAGTTGAAAATTAATCAACACCCCGACACAGAGCGTCGGGGTATTACTCCCTCCATACAAATAAAAAGGAGACTATATGGAAAAAACAATTCTCAAGATAATTTTTTTGTTATGTATATGTTTTAGGACTTATACATTACCAATGAATGGGGTGAAAATAGCTGAACCGACTTACTATAAGGATATGAATAGTTTTAAAATGATAACTTTTTACGAAAACAATAAAATTAGATTTTCTGATGATGAAAATAACAATTCAGATGATTTTTTATGGAATCATGTATTTGAGTATTCAATCAATACTGATGGTAAATTTTATCAGCTTAAGATAAAAAATGAAAATTATTCAAAATCATTATTGATGTTATTATCTGAAAGGTTCTTAGTTTTGTATGGAGAATCTAATGAACCTCTCTTTTTTGGTGCTTCAAAAATTAATACAGAACTCTTATATTTCCCATCTTATTTTGAAGCTTCTTCGAAACTACATGAAAAAGATATTATATTAACAATTATTGATGTGTATAAGGGTGAAAAATATACCGATACGTGTTTAAATGCAATTATACTAAAATATTAATGTGTACAGTTATGCTAAGTAAATTCTTTCCATCAGGAGCTACCCCGGAACAGATGGAAGCGATGCAATGAGCTTCAGATGGAAATTATAATCCCCGTGAACCAGGCGGTGAGTTTAATCAACTTAAAAAAATATGGAGATAGAGGTTTTGAATGAAATATAATACAGAAATTGAATATTGTTTAGTAGAATTTAAGATATCTAATCAAACATATTATTGTTTATGGTTTTCTGATAACCGTGACGCGTTTTTGATTGATAAAAATGGTAAATTAATTATGTTTTATTGTGAAGCTGAAATGAGAGATTTTTGTAAAATTCATGATTTAGATACTCAAGTAGATGCTGCTATATTGTATGATATTGATACATTTATAGAAAAAATATGTCTGAACGATATAGATTGCAATCTTATTTTACGTTTTTGGAACATTGCATCTGATATGGCATATACATTGAAAGAACCGTTTATAGGTGATGATAATGGTGTGGATTGTATAATCTTAGACGTATATAATAAACTGTTTTACGGAACAAATCCTCTCGCCTTGAAAAAGAACTCTCCTGAGATATATAGTCCTGTATGGGGAGAAAGCGAAATAAATATTATACGGAATATTATGAACGATAGTATTAGAATATTTCGTAAGTTTCTAAAGTAAATATGTCATTATTAGGACAATCATCAGGATGCAACAAAATGAGAAAAAGAGGGCAAAGATGATCGTAGATACATATACAAAATTTAAAAATGGAGCTAATCATTATGTGTCTATTCCAGAATTTTTATATTTAATGAGTAAATTAAAGTCTAATGGTTCGATACAAAAAAGTATTTCATTTAATCCATTTTATGAACATAAAGATTTTCTGTTGGAAATAGATGAAAGGATGCTTTATATAGAAAGACGAGATAGTCTGAATGAAATTGATACAAAGGAATTTTATGAGAGTCAAAAGTGTGAAGAAGATTTTTATAATGTCGATATTGAAAAAAGATATTTCCTAATACAAAGAGATGATGTGACAGAATATAAAAAAACTCTTGATAGGATAATTTCATATCTTGATGAGTTAATTCCTTATATACTGCAACGTTTAAAATCTGAATATAATATCAAAGAAGCTGGCTTATTGTTTGGGAATGTATGTTTTGAGATTTATTATGAATAGGAACTAGTCTTCTGGGGATGGAGATGCGTGGATTTTTGATGATTATAAAGGAAGTCACAATCCGCATTTAATACCCTAATAAGAATTTCCATTCTCTTCCCGCAGAACGAGTTACGGCCGTATGTGAGAAAACGGTGCCTTTTGAAAAGAGACATGCCGGATGCGAGAAGCGAGAAAAAATTAACCGCAGGCGTATCTATGATACGTTGAGGATTAATTTTTTTGAAGTGACGAAGCAGACGGCGTGTATATTTTCAAAAGGAGGAGATGGATGAAGAAACCGTGCTATACTATTACGGCGCGCGCTATTTAGACCCGAAGTATTCGAGGTGGCTGAGTGGAGACCCTGCCTTAAGTGACTACATACCCAAAGCGCCGATAGATGACGAGGCGAAGAAACATAACGAGAACTTATCCGGCATGGGTGGGGTATACAACACAGTGAATCTACACCTGTACCACTACGCGGGCATCGGGCAGCGAAGCGATAGCGAGCTTCAAACCAATAATCCAGTGAAGTATGAAGATCCTGATAGGAAGGCTTTACATGTGGCAATAGGTGCTTTATTGGGAGCAGCAGTGAGCGTAGCTTCAGTTGCGATTGGAGATTGTTTAACGGGTAATGTAAGTAGTATAGGTACGTATATAGGGGCAGCTGTAGGAGGAGCGATTTCAGGTGCTATTATGGCTGGCACATGCAATGGATATGCCGCAGGTGTAGCAGGTAGTAGTATTGGCGATTTAACTAAACAAATGATAGATAATAAAGGAAATATTACAAAAACAGATGTTAAAGAATTAATTACGGTTACAGTAATTGGGACTGCAACAGGTGTATTAAGTAATAATTCAATACCAGGAATAACTTCAGGAAAAGGATCTATGTTGGCGGTTTCAAAACAAGTTTCTATTAAATTAGCAAATGGCACAATAAAAAATATTAGTATAAAAACATCTGCAAAGATTGCTGTTGCAAGATGTAGCAATTGTGCATTAGTTGAAGGAACAGCTGCGGCAGTACTTTTATCAAAAGGCGTTAATCGAATAAAAGAGTATTTACCAACCGTAGATAAACAGCAAAAGCAATCAAATATGTTATATATAACAAATGGTATAGCAAATGGTGAGTAGAATAAAAAAATTGCTTATTTTATTTAAATCATATTTTTCTGAAAAGGAAGATACCGATTTTTTAAGGATAGACAAAGGAATAGGAGATAAAATTCTATTTTCCCCTGTTTATATTATGTTGATTATTTTACTTTTTTCTAATGCAACATGGTATGAAATGGCATTTTTTTGGATTTTATTTGCAATTATATTGATACCAGAAGTATGCGGTAGATATATACTCGTTTCAGATAAAAAAATAATACAAAGACAAGCATATATTCACAGAAAAGAGCTTGTTAACCAGTGTACATTCTTGTCCGTTGTGAAACTACAAGGAGACAGGTAAAAAGCATCACAGCCATATCTTTGATACGTTGAGGATTAATTTTTTTGAAGCGATGAAGCAGACGGCGTTTATATTTTGAAAAGGGGACAGAAACATGACGAAGAAATCAAACACGACGAACCTACTGGGTGCCCGTGGTAACGTCTGGCCGAGCGCCGGATTAGTGCACGCAGGGAAACGGTACTATCGCTATGATGCGAATGGGAACATCACGGCGAAAAAAGATGGTGCTACAGGATATTTAGAAAGTGATGGTCCATTAGTTATTCATAATCCTTCTGCGGAGGTTAAGGAAACAGTATTTTATGATAAAAATGGAAAAACGTTTGAAAGATTTGTTCATTATTCCAAGGAAATGATTAGAGTACAATGAAAAAGATAAAATATTTGTCAATGCTTTGTATGTTTGTAGAATTACTCATTGCATGTTCAAACCAAGAAAAAAGAATAAAAGATTTATGGAAAGTGGAAGATACTATAAACTACCAAAATTTTACGGATGATGAAAATAAAAAAATAGAAAACCTTCTAAATGCTTTTCCTTTTGAAGAAAAAATAGATAAGTTAAATTGGAATAGTGGATACTCTCAACAATGTTATGTATTAAGAAAACTATATTTTGAAAAAATTATTCCAAGGGGAGTTTTTCTTGATAGCTGTGCTTCTGTATACAAGCGATATGAAGCTAATCAAACTAATATTTCTTTTCATACTCTGGGATATGCAGTTTGTCTTTATTATTTGGGAGAAAGGAAGCAGGCTAATGAATTGTTTATAAAAATTTTAGATAAATCAGCTGAGAAATATTTTGCTTCAAAAAGGGATTACGAAATAATAGTGACTGTATGTAGTAAATTGCTGGGAATAGACAATGGTAATAATCTAAAGATAGACGAATTCTTTTTCAATATGACCGATGATGATATAATTAATATATTTTGCGGAAATTAAAAATAAAATTTTTTTATAGAATTGATAATTATTTAATATTGAGTATATAGTTAGTTATGCCTAGTGTTATGGTTTTCCTTGGTGATAATTGAAAGGGAAAAAAAACCATACATCTACAGGTCCTTTGAATAATTCGTATAGCGATTATAAGTATGCTGATACTTATGGAGATTAACTATGTCAAGAAAACTGAATATTTTTATACTTATTTTGATAACAATTTTGTGTATGTTATTTCTTAAAAATATAATAAATAATCCAACACTTGTTATAAAACGTGAAGAATGCAGTGGTATGATGAATTCTCTTGATTGTGATGTTTTGATAGAAAAGAAGATAGGAGACGAGTATATTCTTTATAAAGAATATACGGTTTCTAAGTTTGAGATATTAGGGGACAGTTTTAATTATACAAGAAAAAACCTATCTCTTGCAGGTGGGGAAAGAATTGTTTTGTCAATGCAACCAATGAAATATCGTATAAAGTGCGTAACTCCATTTGATAAACAAAATGGATATTTAAATAAAAAACATGATTGGGTTTCTGATTATGTATATGTGGATTTTACGCATGATTCTATCGCAACAATAGTTATAAATCCAAAAATTGATGAATTTGGTTATTCTGGGGGCTGGGAATTAAACATTGTTTATAAGTAAGATGGATATGTTTTTTGGTTTCTATGATATAATGTGCTGGTAAGTATGAGTCTATTATAAATTGTAAAAGATCAGAAGAATCAAATAATAAACGAGGACAAAGATATGAAAAGGAAGCTTTTAATAGGTATGCTCTTAGTGGAGGCTGTTATGCTGTTTTCACAAGAGATACAGTTACAAAGTTATATCGGTAAATGGAAGGTTGACCGTATTTTTACTGTTAATGAAGACTATCACGTTATCGGTGATTTAATAAAGAATGAAGCTTATGCGTACATGGGAGTGATTATTGAATATGATAGGGAAGGTATCGTACTTGACGGTGAAAAATTTATAAATACGAGGGAAATTCAGGAAAACTTTTTTACAGATGAACAGTTAAAGTATTATACGAGAGGTTCTTGGTATCCCGGCTATACTTTTAAGGATTTAGGGATAACCGAAAAAATTATCAAGGAAGTATATATGGATATTAGCAATAAGGAAATCGACTATTATGTTTTTGGATTTTCATTTTATCAAATAAATGATAATGAATTAATAATAAAATATCGTGGTTGGTTTTATCATGCGGTACGCATTAGGTAGTTAAAAACGGTACTTATCGATATACAGCACTGCCGAGTTTTTATCAAAACCGGAAGGAGAACACAAGGATATGAAGAAGATATTTTTAATCAGCATGATTTTAGTGGAGACGGCTATGCTGTTTTCACAAGAGGTACAATTACAAAGTTATATCAGTAAATGGAAAGTTGACAGGTATTTTACTATTACTGATGATAGTGCTTATATGCATTTTACTGATTTAACGAAGAGAGGCGTCTGCATATGATAAAGTAATTGTTGAATATGATAAGGAAGGAGTAGCGCTTGATGGTGAAAGATTTATAAAAGCGGAAAAGGTTGAAGAAATGTTTCTTACAGATGAGCAATTGAGAGCTGCGACAAAAGATGTTGTGTATTCAGGGTATACTTTTAAAGATTTAGGAATAACGAGTAAAATTATCAAAGCGATCTATGTGGAGCATCTTAACGGTAGGGAAGAGCGCCCTCTTTTCGGGGATACCTGTTATCAAATAAATGATAATGAAATAATCATTGCTTATCTCGGTTGGTTTTACCATGCGGTACGCATTAGCCGCGCAGGGAATAATCCGGTAAAGTATACTGACCCGGAAGCCTGTACGTCCTTGTACAGCTTTAAGTACCCTGTCGCGTTACTGACAGGATGTCAGGGGCGTCAATAGGAATACAATATGCGTTAGATAAGCTGATTGAGTTTTTCGCTGATAAATTCGCTCTTTTCTTTTAAGCCGATGGAACCGGTTTCGAGCATGATGACGTTCGGCTGCTTTGCATCGAGTTTAACCCGTCCCGCAGACTCTTTTATCATGCGAAGCAACTTATCGATAGAAATCTTTGAGACCTTCGCAAAGGTGATGCGCACGGTTCCGTTCCGCTCTTTAAGCGAGGCGATTGCAAGTTTTGCACAGATAATTTTAATTTCAGCAAGAGAAAGCAGGCTTTCAGCTTCTTCCGGAACGGGACCGAACCGGTCGGACAGTTCCGCGTAGAGCCTATCCAGTTCTTCCGCGGTACGGACGGCGGCGATTTTTTTGTATATTTCCATCTTTGTTTCCGGCACGCGGATATAGCTGTCGGGGATAAAGCCCGTGTACTCAAGCTCTATGACCGGTTCCGTTTCAGGCTCGTAACCGGCGTTTTGCAGCCGTTCCACCGCCTCTTCCAAAAGCCGAAGGTAAAGGTCAAAGCCGACGGAATAAATGTCGCCTGACTGTTCTTTTCCCAACAGATTCCCTGCGCCGCGGATTTCCATATCCTTCATCGCAATTTTAAAGCCGGAGCCGAGTTCCGTAAAATCGGAGATAACCTGCAGCCGCTTCATCGCAACCTCCGACAACGCCTTGTTTTCAGGATAGAGAAGGTACGCATAGGCCTTTCTGTCGGAACGCCCGACGCGGCCGCGCAGTTGGTACAGCTGCGAAACGCCGTACATATCGGCACGGTCGATGATGATGGTATTCGCATTGGGGATGTCGATACCGTTTTCGATAATCGTAGTAGCAATGAGGACATGAAAGCCGCCCATGTTGAAGCGGCGGAAAATATCTTCAAGTTCGTTTGCGCTCATCTGCCCGTGGGCGATATCGATAAGTACTTCGGGGATGAGCTGCTGGATCTTATACCGTGTTTCTTCGAGGCTCTCCACGCGGTTATGCAGATAGAACACCTGTCCGCCGCGGTCAACTTCAAAACGGATCGCCTGCGCAATTCTTTCGGGGTCAAACGGAGAAATAACGGTTTCTACCGGACGGCGGTTTTGCGGCGGCGTAGTTAAAAGGCTCATATCGCGGATTTTTAACAGACTGATATGCAGGGTACGCGGGATGGGGGTCGCACTCAAAGAGAGGCAGTCGATATTCGTCTTCATCTGTTTGAGTCGCTCCTTGTCTTTAACCCCGAAGCGCTGTTCTTCATCGACAATCATCAGTCCCAAATCTTTAAACTGTACGTCTTTTTGGATAACGCGGTGTGTGCCGATAACGATATCAAGCTCTCCGTTTTTCAGCTGGGTCAGCACTTTTTTCTGTTCAGCCTTGGGAACAAAGCGGGACAGCCGTGCCAGTTTTACCGGAAATTTTTGAAAGCGTTCTTGAAAGGTATCAAAGTGCTGCTCCGCGAGAATGGTGGTCGGGGCTAAAAAGGCAGCCTGCTTTCCGCTCATCACCGCTTTAAATGCCGCCCGCATCGCAATTTCCGTCTTACCGTAACCGACGTCGCCGCAGATGAGCCGATCCATCGGTATCGGTTTTTCCATGTCGGCCTTTACATCGGCAATACAGGTCAGCTGATCTTCCGTTTCCTCATACGGGAAGGCGGCCTCAAAAGCGGTTTGCCATTCGTTGTCTTTCGCAAAGGCAAAACCGGCGGCGGCTTTGCGGCGGGAATATAGGTCGATGAGTTTATCGGCAATATCTTCAACCGATTTTTTAACCTTGTTTTTCCGGTTTTCCCACGCCTTAGACCCGATGATATCCAGCCGCGGCGCTTCGCCTTCATTGCCGATATACCGCTGCACGAGGTTCGCCTGCTCGATCGGAATAAACACCGTTTCGTCCTGCGCGTACAGCAGATTGATATAGTCGCGCTCATGCCCCAGCGTTTTAACGCGCTCAATCCCCTTAAACTGTCCGATACCGTAGTTGACGTGGACAACATAGTCGCCGGGGTTGAGTTCCACAAAGGTATCGATAACCGAGCTTTTAACCTGCTTAACCGATTTCGGGATGCGCCGCCGCCTGCCGAAAATTTCGTTTTCCTGAATAACGAGTATTTTCAGCTCAGGGATGCCGAAGCCGGAAGAAAGTGTGAGCGGCAGCACGGTGGCTTTAATATCCTTGAGCAACTCACCGATACGGAGCGCCTGCGCATCGCTTTCCGCAAACACAAAAATACGCCATCCTTCCTGCTGCAAATGCGTTAATTCTTCTTTTAGATACACGATATTGCCGAAAAAACTGCGCGGCGGGTCGCAGTTAAACACAATCGACGCTCCGGTTTCATCCGATTCTTTCAGCGTCCGGAGGAAAAGACTTTGCGGATAGCTTTCGGTCAACTCCGCGAAGGGCAGCAAAAGGCGCTGCGGCATGGGATATTCGGTAATCAAAAGATTATGCTTGATGTCATCGTCGATTGCGCGGGTGATTTTGTTATATAAGCCGTGATACTCCCGCTCCAGCGCCTCCACCGCGTTCCGCTGCCGGTCGTAATCCATGTACAGAAGAACCGCAGGTTTCGCAGCGCCGCCTGTGCCCTGATGCCTTGAAGCGCCTCCGGTATTTCGCGGTGTTGATGCGCCGCCGTGCAGATACTCAAGATAATCAAGGACGCTTGCAGGTTTTTCAAAACAGAGCGGATAAAAAAGCTCTTCACCGTCAAAGGCTCGCTGTTCTTTTAAGTGCGCAATCAGTTTTTCCGTACCTTCGGCCGTAAATTCGGGCATCTGCGATAAATTCCGTTCGAGCGCGGCGATCCGCTCATCATCCCAGATAACCTCTTTCATCGGATAGAGCGTCAGGCTGTCAAATTCTTCAACCGAGGCCTGCGTGTGCATATCGAAGGATTTTATCTTTTCGATAGTAGTAAAGTCGAATTGGATACGATAGGCGGTGTGCTGCGAACCTTTGTTAGCGGCGGCGCAGATATCGAGTACCTCACCGCGGAGCGCAAACTCGCCCCGGACGCTTACCCGCGGCACCCGCGTATAGCCCCACTGTATCAGCATCGAGGCTATCTTTTCCGTATCGATTTCCTTGCCTTTATAGAGAGTACAGGTGAGTGTTTTAAGGTAGTCGGGCGGCGGAACCGGCGTTAGAAATGCCCGCTGGGTCATAACCGTTACCGTGTTTGCGGTCGAGTTTGATATCGCTGAGTTTGGTGCCGCCAATCCGGACACCGCCTTTGACGTCAAGCCGGACGATACCGAACCGGAGACGGCCGAACCGGATACCGGTGCCCCTGCGCAGAGTTCGGCTAAAACTTGAGCCCGCTCCGCAAATACCGGCGCGGAGTTTTGTACGGGCCGATATGCCATATTGCCCCACCACGGCAAAACCTGAGCTTGCAATCCCGCGATATCGAGGTCTGCGCGTAACTCTTCTATTTCTTTTTCCGTCGGTACGACGATACAGAGGTTAGCGTTAAAATGCCGGACATATTCGGCTAAGAAAAAAGCGAATATACCGCCTGAAAGGCCGTGTATATGATACGGAAAACGCTCTTCCCTCAAAGAGGAAAAAGCGTCTTGCATGGTTTTCCATGAGCGGATACTGTCTTGTAATGTGTGTTCTTTCATTACCGATGATTAGCCGAAAACGTTGTCTTTTGTGCGCCGTGTTGTTACAAAACGGGAGAGGTCAACGATATTTTTTACGATAATACGGTCGCCGTATACCTCTAACCGTCCCTGATCGGCAAATTTTCGCAGTGCATCGCCGGTCGCCTCCGCCGAAAGGCCTGCCCATCGGGCTACTTCTTCGGGTGTGATGATAAAGGTACGCATCTGGGTAGAACGATCAAGATCGGGTTGCGTTTCATCAAGCATTAAGAATACGTCGCCGACGCGGGCGATATTGTCTTGTATCGTTAAAATCATGAATCGCCGTTTCTGGACGTAAATACGCTTAACAAAGGTCTTTAACAGGCGCATTGCAATGGCCGGATTGCCGGTCAACAGAATTTCAAAGTTTTCTTTATTAAACTCAAGCGCAACAACATCGTCATACGCGATTGCGGAAGCGGAACGGGGAGAGTTATCCAAAACAGCCATCTCGCCGAAGATCTCCCCCTGTTGTAAAATATCAAGGTTTTTTTCCGCTCCGTTGATGATCTTAATCAGCTGAACGCGCCCCGATTGAATTAAATAAAAAGAAGCGCCCGGTTCAAATTCGGAAAAGATAACGGAACCCTTAGGAAACTTTTTTGCAAAACGGGCAAACGAGGCAAATAAATCAGGCATGGATAGCTCCTTCGCATGCAGCCAGTAGTTCTTTAATCTTAGGCACCAGCAACGGATCTGCCATCGTCAATGCTTTATCATAGAACGGTAACGCCTTATCGGGCCGATCCATACCTTGATAGCACATACCGAGGAACATCAAAATTTCTGCAAGTTTTAAAGATTTGGGGAATTGAGTAATAAAGCCCGTACCGAGCTGAATACAGCGAACAAACTCGGACTGCTTGTATAAACAGCGGGCAGCTCCTAAATAAGCTGCTTCCAGCTTTGTGCCCTGCTTCATTTCAATAATAGTATGATATTGCTTGTATGCATCAGCCCACTTCTCTTGTTTTGCAAGATCTTCGGCAAGCTGGAAAGTCAAATCTACAGAGGCATCGTCGGGCTGAGTCTGTTGAACGGGACCGCTCACCGGAATGGAAGCGGATGCGGCAGACTGACCGGAAGAAGTACCACCCATGCTGCCCGGCTGCCGCGCTTCTCCAAAACTTCGACCTGCCATCTGTGTCGAATTTGCAATAATCGGGCCAATTGCCGCCAAGTGCTTGCCTGCCGGATAGAGTGCCCTGTAGCGCGCAGCTACTTGGGCAGCCGCCTGATAATGCTGTGATTTATAAAAGGCCGATGCAACCGTGAATAAACCGTCTTCGTTATTCGTTTGCTGTTTACTATCCATTAACGATTCAAGCTGCCGGTGGATATTTCGCAGTTGCCGGGAGAAAACTTTCAACATTTGAAGGATAATACGTGTATTTGTCTGAGCAAAACTTTCAAATTCGGCAACAGAGAATGTATACACAAGCGAATCGGTTAAGACCATCGCGCTCTCTTCTCTCGGATAATTCCCAAGTGCGGATTTCACTCCAAAAAACTCACCGGTTTTAATATATTCCGTTACCTGCGCGCCGGTTTCAATATCAAGCGAATTGAGTGCGATATGCCCGCTATGCAGCAAAAATACTCGAGCATCAAAATCGCCTGAAAAATAAATAACAGAATTTGCGCTGTATTGAACAGCCTTTGGCATTTTGTCCTCCGTACCACACGCAGTTCTCAACTGTAATCATACATGGTGCTCCCTAAAAACTTCAGTTTTTAAAGGGTACCGCATATATTTATCCGAACAATTAACGGTAAGAACTATCTGCGATGATTATATCATACCTCGCGGAAAAAACCTAGTGCATTATGAATCTTTTTGCTATAATGATTGCTATGATAGATTTGCATACTCATTCCACAGCCTCCGACGGTACTTTTTCACCGGCGGAACTGGCAGCGGAAGCGCATAAGGCGGGACTTTCGCTGTTTGCCCTTACCGACCACGACACCGTAGCGGGCGTTGCGGAAGCACAACAGGCAGGGGAAGCGCTCGGCATCCGTGTTTTGCCGGGAATAGAAATCAGTGTTGAATGGCAGCCGGGCGAGCTGCATCTACTCGGACTGGGAATCGATATCGAAAATAAAACACTCTGCGGTCTTATGCAGTATGCGCAGGAAAAACGGCTGGAACGGAACCGTAAGATAATAGAAAAATTTAATGAGGCGGGGATCGTCATCGACGAAGAAAAGCTCGCCCAACTCGCCGGCGGAGCGGTAATCGGACGGCCTCATTTTGCAAAGTATCTTGTACAAGAGAAAAAAGCAAAATCCATTCAAGATGCCTTCCTGAAATACCTTGCAAAAGGACGTCCGTTTTATATTGAAAAGGAATGTTTACCGCTTACGGAATCAATTGACGCTATCAAAGACGCACACGGCGTTCCTGTATTGGCTCATCCGATGTCGCTCTATCTTTCGTGGGGAAAACTGCCTGAAACCATCGCCCAATTTAAAAAAGAAGGCTTAGTAGGCCTTGAAGCATGGCATTCGGGGGCGCGGTACGGTGAATGTATCCGGCTACAAGAACTTGCCGAAAGTCTCGGGTTGATTGTTACTGCCGGCAGCGACTTTCACGGAGCAAACCGCAAGGATGTGCATTTAGGCAGAACCGCCGCCAATCTCCCGATTGATGACCGCTTTTTTACGGATAACCTGCTTCCTGCACTTGCCGCGGTCAATACTAAGTATCGATAACGGTATTTTTATAAAAACGCCCTCTAAGACGATGCGTTTTAGAGGGCGTTCACACAAGAACTTCTTGCTTCCAACATCAGCTAATAGCCGAAGCCGTTAGCCGGTCTTTTAGAAAACAGTCTGCTCTGTGATGGGCGTTTGTAAGGCTTTTAAAGCTTTTTCGACAAGCGCACGGCGTAATTCTTTTTCGTCCTTTGCGTTCATTGTCGGGTTTCCGAGCGGGTGAGGAATTGCTACCGCCGGTACAATTCTATTCGCTCCTACTGTTTTTGAAATCGGAACAACGGTCGCAATATGCACAACCGGTAAAACTTTTTCAATTTCTTTAACCATCGTTGCACCGCAACGAGTACAGGTGCCTCACGTGGAGGTAAGAATAACTGCCTGCACTCCGGCGTTTACAAGCTTTCCGGCAATTTCGGACGCAAATCGCTTTGCATTCGCAACGCTGGTGCCGTTACCGACCGTCGTGTAATACAGCTCATACAACTTTCCTATTTTATGCTCGCGTTCCATATCACGCAGTACATCGACCGGTAAAACACGGTTGGGGTTAGCATTACAATAAGTAGGATCATAACCGCCGTGCGCCGTTTCGCTGTTTTCGGATGTCAGTTCTGTAAGTCCCGCGATGGAGTATTCACCGTAGTGAGAAGCGGAAGACGCTTCAATATGATCGGGGTTCCCTTTCGGAACAACACCGCCTGAAGTAACCAATGCGATAACTGCCTTGGAAATATCGGTGATAGGTGCATGGGGCGGTACACGGTCGAAAACCGGCATCGGATATTCGGTAACGAAAGCTTCACCTTTGAGCTTTTGTACGAGCATATCGACGGCACGTTTTGCTCCGCGCTCTTTTGCAAAGTAGTTTTGGCGGATACCGCGCGGCAATAAGCCATCGGCTGCAAGGTCGATTGCTTCACCGTTTAAAATTTTCTTTGCAACTGCAGCAATAGCCGGTACTGCATGGCGCATATCGGCAGCGGAATTCTTTGTTTTAACGGTGTACATACATGCTTTAAACACATCGTAACCGGGGTTCTCTTCATATAGCCCGGAAACAGCGGGAATGCCAAGCGCAGCCGCCGCTTTTGCAGCACCGCCGCATGCCATACCGTAACGGCCGGCGTTAAAACCGGGGCCGGCAATTAGCAAATCCGCTTTGTTTTCCCTTAAAACATCTTGGATAAATCCCATACACTCATCGGTGTGGTCGTTAAAATAGTTATCACCGCAGATAATCGTCTTAACGATTTTCCCCGCATCGCCGAGCGCTGCTTGAATCCCCATACCGGGTCCGGCATTTCCGTCGATTACTTCAATCTTGTAGTCGGCAACATCTTCTCCGCCCTTTCCGGCAAAGAATTGGTTGATATAGTGTACAATCTTTTTCATTGTTTACCTCTTATAATCCGCATGCGGATAAATTCCAGAAGCCCAGCTCATTCGTTGCGCCGGTAATAACCTGTAATTCCGCTTCAATACTTCCGTCTTTGTGTAAGCTGCCGTCCCATGCACCTGCAATAACGTTTGCTTGTTGGGGATCGCCGATAACCAAGTCCATCTTAGGCAGTTTGATAACCTGATTGGCGTTTCCGTTCGACACCACGGCATCCGCAGAAGGATGAGCATCCGCAAGCGACTGGCTCGCGCCGTCCTGTCCGGCATATTCGTCGGTCAGCAATACTGTTTTAATGCCCTTTGCAGCAATCTTGCGGCAGTTCATCATCAAGTCGGCGTCGGGGTTACCGAAACCTTCCTCGGAGATAATCACTGCATCAAGGCCGAGCTGTTCCGCAAGCCGTGCAGTTAAAGAAGAAGAGCGCTCTTTATCCGCCAGCGTTACGTTCTCGTTGGTTACGATGACGCCGATAAAGTTGTAATCCTTTCCGTGCCGCTTATACAACTCGTGGATAACGGGGCTGTTCTGGTGCACATACGTCGGGTTTTTGTCGCAGGCGGAAACGCAGTTGCCGCTTACGACTGCGCCGTCCATCGCCTCAGTGGGATACATAATGGTTGGAACAATCTGCTTAACATCGACGCCGTAGTAGTAGGTGTCATGCAGCAGCCCCTGGCTTTGCAGGGCATAGACATAGCCAACCTTCGGCAGATTGGGATATTGCTTAGCTTGTTCAATCGGGTTCAAGGTTTCGTACACTTCGGTTTCTGCCGGAGCAACGGACTTTGCGGCATTACCCAAATAGCGTGCGGCTTTAAGCCCCATCAAACGAAGTGATTTTTCTTTAACTGCACGAGTGGTGTCGTCTTTCACGGTGCCTTTTACCACAAGGTTAATCGTGCGGGAAAACGGCGTGTATTCGGCACCGGGGCCGCTCATATCGATAATACCTTCTTGGAATCCGACAACGGTACCGGTTGTTACCACCGCTGCACCGCGGAGTACGGCGGTTTTACCCGAGCCGACCGTATCTTCTTCGCCGGTAAAAAATCCGGGAAAACATACGCCGCTGCCTTCAACCTTGCAGCGCGGTTCAATAACGTCTTTAACGGAAATAATCCGGGTCTTGTCGCCCGGTTTGGTAATTGTCAGTGAAACATCAGTGATAAGCGGATCTTCTTTAATCAAAGATATCAGCTCATCCTTGTTTATTTCGAGACAAGTTCCTTTGATGGCAGTTTTATCGGAAAACCGCATCTCATGAATAGGGATAATTCCCAGTTCAAGCTTCATATCGACCTCCTATACTTTTTGGAAAGGGGCAGACTACCCCATAAGTATACAATAATATTTTATTGCAATTACTCTAGGCTGTCAATTTATACGAGCTTTTCTATCGTTTATTCTTTATAAAGTCTTTGATAGGCCGCCGAATCATGCGGACAATGGAGGTAGAGAGGATAATACCGACCGAGATTGCAACTGCCATAAAACATGAATGAACACCTTCAGCAAGCCCCTTATCCAGATCGCCGCGCACAAAGAAAAGCATAGAACGATATACGCGGAAACCCGGGACTAACGGGATAATACCGATAACGATAAAAGAGGTCGCAGGAGTTTTTTGAATAACAGCAAAGAGTTCCGCCAGGAGGCCGACCACAATAGCTGACAGCAGATTTGCAAAGATATAGCTGACTTGTGGAATGTCAAGACTTAACAGGATTGTCCAGCCGATTGCACCGTTAAGGGCCGCGAGCAATAATGTTCGTTTCTGAACATTAAACAGAACGCCAAAACCGAGACAGCTGATAAAGGCAAGCACGGTATGGACATAGATCGGCATTAAAGTCCTCCAAAAATCGAGTAGAGCATTAAAATACTGCCGACTCCGAACGCAATTGCAATGGCGACAAGAATTGCTTCTCCGATACGCGCGATACCGGAGAGCAAATCGCCTGAGATAAAATCTCTGATTCCTGCAGTAAATGCAACCCCTGGAACAAGAGCAAGTGCCGCACCGACGATGATATTGTCGAGGTTGTCAACTAATTTAATTTCAAAAGATATAATGGAAATGACTCCCACAAACATGCTTGCGATAAAATTACCGGTAAAAACAGTACGGGAACGCACCATTATTTTATCGCTGATAAAAACGGCAATATATGAAGCAAAAAACGCTGCGACAAAGTCTCCGAATTTTCCGCCTACTAAAACTGCAAAAATACCGCACCCGATACCGGTAGCAAATAACAGGAATCGATACGGGTATCCTTTATATTCATCTATCTTGCGTAGGCAATCCATTGCATCGGATATATCGATTTTGCCTTCCACAAACTTGCGAGAAAAATCACTGACTAAGGTAATCTTAGCGATATTGTTGCCTCTTTTTTTGATATCCTTTGTATAAAGTACGTTTTCTCTATCGCCTTTTGCAATAAAGAGAATGGTGGGAGTAACAAAAGGGGTAACATCGTACACACCGCCCGCTTCGCTTATCCGCACGATCGTTTCTTCGGCGCGGTACATTTCTGCCCCGTTGCGAACAAGCAGTTCTCCGGCGTAGAGCGCTATCTGCATTACTAAAGCATGCCGAGTGAGGGCATTGTCCTTTTCCCTAGCTACAATATCCGACTGGGTATCCATAATAATTGCTGATTGTAATTCTTTTTCGCTATTATGACAATGGAACTATTTAATATTTTTTGGGGACAGACGGGCAAACGCATCAGGTATTTTTTGATATTCACGCAGAATATTTGCAACTGGTCAAGCAGAGTTTCGCCGCGCTGCGTCTCAAATGCTTGCCCAATCTCAAATATCCTGCGATTTTAATCTACTCTACCTGATGCGTTTACTCTCCGCACAAATAAACTGCGTAAAATTTTGGGCAAAGGTATTTATTTTAATATTACCCATGTCGAACCTGTTCCTCCGTCGCGTCCTTTAGGGTGCCCTGTTTCACCCGCATGGGCATTTGTTTCTAAAAATTTTTGTACAAACCGTGACAGTACCGGGCCGTTTTGGGAATGATTCCCTTTCCCGTGAATGATGAGTATTTTCTGATACTTTCTGCGTAAGGCGTCTTCAAAAAAAGTAACCAGTGCACCATAGGCTTCTTCCAGTGTCATGCCATGCAAATCGATTTCAGCCTGGGGGCGCATTGCCCGTAGCCGCTGTTTATCGGCTAGATTATCAAAAAGGGCAGTATTTTCGGAATTATTCGCATCTTTGTCATAAACGCCGTAACGGCGTAGCCAATAATCCATCGGGTTTAACGTTTGAGTATTTTCGAGGGCATACGCTACGGCTGTCGGATTTTTTAAGTCTTTACGAATCCGCTTCTTTCCATAAGGCTGTTGTGTCTGCGCTTCCCATTGATTTAGAATCTCTTCAAAATTCATAATTTCCCTCGCAGGATTAAAGATAAATGATTAAACCATGAAATACAAAAAACGTTTCAATAATAATATTGAAATTTATCGATTTTTTACAAAGTTTCCATATTTGCTAAAGATATTCTTCCCCCCCTTACTCCCCATGTCGTATATAAAAAAGAATCCATTTGCATCGCTGCCTGCATAAAATCTTTCACCTTGGTCTTGCGAATGTATCTGCAAAGAGCCGGTTCAGCTGTATTCATTAACCGGAGCCATGAAAGCTGTACAAAATATTGTTGAAGTAAATCATTGCTTTGTTGGAGAAGATAAGCCATAAACTCGTTTTGCAGCAGGTAATCGTCGTCAGTGTTATACTGCAAGGCCGGATATATTTCAAAATAACGGCGTAAAAATAGCGTGGCGCGTGGGTTCGTCTGCCGAAAGACTTCCGTTACCGTATCACGGAAACTTCCTTCCGTAAAATAAATACCGTGCAGACACTCGTGGGTAATAAACCGGTAACGGAGATCCCGCTCAGATTGACGGCTTATAGATACGATTGCACCCTTCCCCGCCTCAATACCGGTTTCCGTACGAATAATAATGCCGTTACGGAAAAGGATTTTCCGTAAATGCAATTCCGATTTGTTAAGCAGGAAATGTTCTTCTTCAGCCTTTTGAAAGAATGCTGCAAGCGTTTCTGCTCTGTAGTCGTGGGCATTAAACCCGTGGAGAGAAGTCAGCGCTCCATCTGAAAGAAGCTTTCCCGTAAAGCCTTTTTTTTCCGCAAAGAACGAAAGCCGTTTAAGATAGGCATCCTGTACCGAATAGTCGGCAAAATCAAAGATCAGCACCGAAGGAAATTGTTCCCATGAAAACAGCTCGTAAGAGGGCTGTCGCCATTGTTCTTGCGGCCAATCCGGAATAAGCCCCGGATCGGCAGTAATCGGAGTCATCAGAGAGGGGGTAGAATATTCGATCGTAATACCGCAGACTATGGCTGCCGCATCTGCCTGCTCACCCGTATCAGGAAGCGTATCCGTATTGGATAACCGCTCCGCATCAGGCGGCATATCCGCAGCGGCCGCCTTATCCACATCAATCTGTTCAAGCGTTAAAAGAGGATCGGAAAAAAGGCAGCTGTCAAGCGTAAGTTGGTATATATCCGGTGCGCGAAATACGGATATACGCTTGTCACCGCATTGAAACGAAAGGCGCGGCTGTTTTTGCCCTGCCGTCAGATTAACCGGTTGGGTTTTGTCAAAATGAATACTGATAGAGTCCCTACCGCCTGTCTCCGTATTTCCCGCACGTATAATCGCCGACGGTTTAGGGAGCTCCGTGCGTAGGGGAACTCCCGATTCGGTACATAATTCCGGCGGGATAACATCTCCATCGGCGGTTGTACCGTACCACAGTGCAGCCCCATCTTTTAACCAACCGTACCGAACGGGTACGACAGCCGTACTTTTCAGCTTTAGAGCCGATTTTGCCGAAACCATAAAGCCCCTAATATGAGCTGTCCCCACCGCTATGCCTGCAAAGCCGATGCTAACCGTAAGGTTCCCTCGCGGCAGCAGCTTCGCTGTAACGGGATGCTGCGGGCGGAAGTTTTCTTTTAACTTACCGAAAGCGGAAAAATCATTTGCATAAAGCAGCCCTACGGCAAATTGGGCAGCATCAGTTTGAATAGCGTTTGGGTTGATAGGTGCTGTGCGGCTCGATTGACCGGTGAACTCTAACGGTTCAAACTCCAGCTCGAGGGCATATAAGCCGGAATCGGTTAAACCGAACATCGTAGGGCTTTTTTCAAAAGCGAAGCACATGACATCGGATTTTTCCGGATCATCTATCGTACCCGTTTGGGCATTTGTATTTAAAGCCTTGAGCGGCACGCACCGGCTCTGCATACCGGAAACGGATGCAGCTAATAGATAAACCACAGTATCATCGCTGTCTACCGGCAATGCAAGCGATACCGACGACGCGGGATCGGCACAAGAGGTACATAACCAAGAGGTAAAAACTAAAACAAGAACGCCACGCAGCAGGATATGCATGTCGCTACTATTTTATAGCTGCTTTTAGAGCGTCAATCTTATCGGTTTTTTCCCAACTGAATTCGGGGCGGCCAAAGTGCCCGTAGGCAGCGGTCGCTTGATAAATAGGTTTACGTAAATCCAATGTCTTGATAATACCGGCAGGGCTGAGATCGAATACCTGCTGAACGGCTTTTTCGATTGCATCTTCCGGAACCTTTGCAGTACCGAAGGAATCTACCCGAATCGAAACGGGAAACGGTACACCGATAGCGTAGGCAAACTGCAACTCGCACCGTTCGGCTAAACCCGCAGCAACGATATTCTTTGCGACATAGCGCGCCATATATGCAGCTGAACGATCTACCTTGGTCGGATCCTTACCGGAAAAGGCACCGCCGCCGTGCCTCCCCATACCGCCGTAGGTATCCACGATGATCTTCCGCCCCGTTAAACCGGTGTCGCCGAAAGGGCCGCCGATAACAAAGCGGCCGGTCGGGTTAATAAAGAATTTTGTCTTTGAATCCAGTAAACCGGTCGGTTCAAGGACGGGTTTAACAATCTTTTCGATAATCGCTTCTTTTAACGAAGCATAAGAAATTTCGGGGTCATGCTGATGGGAGATAACGACCGTATCGATACGCACGGGTTTATCTCCTTCGTATTCTACCGTTACTTGACTCTTTGCATCGGGGCGCAGCCAATCGATCTTTTTCGACTTACGCAACTGCGATGCCTTCCGCAGCAGCTTATGTGCATACATGATAGGGGCAGGCATCAATTCCGGTGTTTCTTTACACGCATAGCCGAACATCATCCCCTGATCCCCTGCACCCATTTGGTTCTGATACTCGCTGAGGCCGGTACCGTTTACCCCCTGCGCAATATCGGGGGACTGAGCATGAATCATACTTAAAACAGCCATAGAGTTGCAGTCAAGTCCGAATGCGGAATCGGTATAGCCGATGTCCCGCGCAATATTGCGGGCTGTTTGCTGTATATCAACAAAAGTATTGGTGGTAATCTCTCCACCGATAAGGATTAACGCAGTTGAAGCAAAGGTTTCGCACGCAACATGGCTTTCGGGATCATCACGTAAACAAGCGTCCAAAACTGCATCAGAAATTTGATCACAAAGTTTATCGGGATGGCCTTCTCCGACCGATTCCGAGGTAAATAATTTATGTTCGTTCATTATTACTCCTATCATTAAAAGTGTTACGAAGCAGCCGCTATCATACCGCTATCAGTCTAAATGTACAAGTTGCTTGTTAGCCGATGCGATCATCTTTCTAATGAATGCAATGACTATTCTTATAGAATAAATTGGAGGGATACGGTCAACTGAGAAAGAAAACTTACAGAGGATATAAAAAACCGGGAGCACTACGGCACAAGAAGAATTAATCTACCGCTGCTTCCTTCCGGATCTGACGGGGTTCGAAAAACCTTCTTTGCATAGGTCCCGGTACGGAGAGAGAGGGATTCGAACCCTCGGTACCCTTTCGGGCACACACGACTTCCAATCGTGTACCTTCGACCACTCGGACATCTCTCCAAAGTGTTGAAAGCACCTGAAAGTATTGAAATTTTCAAGGTGTTTCGTAAAACGCATAAAGAAAGACAATGCTTGAACGCGCGGCTCCGTTAAAAAACGGAGAGAGGGGGATTCGAACCCCCGGTACCTTGCGGTACAACGGTTTTCGAGACCGCCCGATTCGACCGCTCTCGCATCTCTCCAGTAGCATGAGACTAGGCGGGCTCGAACCGCCGACCTTCAGATCCGCAATCTGACGCTCTAATCCAACTGAGCTATAATCTCAAAATTAAAAAAAACAATGAGACTAGGCGGGCTCGAACCGCCGACCTTCAGATCCGCAATCTGACGCTCTAATCCAACTGAGCTATAATCTCAAACACAAAAAAACCGATGAGACTAGGCGGGCTCGAACCGCCGACCTTCAGATCCGCAATCTGACGCTCTGATCCAACTGAGCTATAATCTCAAATATCCCCGATATGCTTTGTCCATTACTGCATTCTAGCCATTTAATGTACAATAATACCCGGTTTTATCTTACGGAGCAGGGGGGATTCGAACCCCCGGTACCCGGATGGGTACAACTCCTTAGCAGGGAGCCCGATTCGGCCACTCTCGCACCGCTCCAAAGTTATTGCCTATCTAAGTTATCGGTTTTATATATGCACGTATAAAGGAACGTGCCGCCTTTTATTTTACGGAGCAGGGGGGATTCGAACCCCCGGTACCTCGCAGCACAACGGTTTTCAAGACCGCCGCCTTAAACCACTCGGCCACCGCTCCATAAGTGGTTTGTATATTAGCCTAGAATAACGGCGAATGTCAAGACTATCGCTCCAACCGTATCGATTTTTCTCTTAATAGTGATAGTGCATATAAAAAAAGTTTGTAAATTTTTTAATTTTTTTGCAAAAATACCGTAAATTTCCAGCCATTTTTAAATGAATGCTTTATATAACAGGTACTACAAGATCAAAAGAGACCGGCACCGCGGCGAGTGGCAACTCGGTACTCTTATTTTAGGAGGCTATTATGCACAATTTGAATTCGTTGATCATTGAGGGGAATGTGGTTCGCGATCCCGTGGTAAAGGCAACGCCTAAGGGGACACCGCTCTGTATGTTTTCCATTGCTTCGAACCGTTTTTTTAAGCAGGAAGATCAAACGACACAGGAAACTTCGTTTTTTGATGTAGAAACATGGGCACGTCTAGCGGAACTCTGCGGAGAAAATTGCACAAAAGGCCGCGGCGTACGAGTTGTCGGACGTTTAAAGCAAGACCGCTGGGTAGGCACCGATGGTAAACACTACAGCAAGATTAAAGTGGTAGCCGAACATATCGAGTTTAAGCCCTTGTTCAAAAACGGGAAACAGCCTGCTGATGCGTTAGACGATATGCGTGAGGAGACCGTCTCGGAAAAAGAGGCCGTACCTGCCTTTTAAGAAAAATGCCGGCGGTTCCGAATATAGAAACGCCGGTAAACAGTACGGGGATGCCCAAAAACCTCAAAACTTGGACATCCCCTCTCCCCTGTTATAGGACAAACGTCTTACGATAATTATGCAGGACTCCGCTCGATGTACCTGTTCGGATTTCCACTGTTGTATGAACTACACACTGCACAGAAAAGCGGCGGCTCTACGAAGAGTGCTGATAAATCCAGCCAAATAAACAACTTACAGATGAATGCTTGTTTTTTTTTCGTCAGATGTATACTCTTTTTAAGACGAGACTCGACTATTAGGAGTTCCGCAATGAAAAAAATAACAGGACTCTTTTTATGTATTCTAATTGGTGCAGTAAATAGTTTTGCTGCGGAAATTATTTTTTCACCCGGTATCGGATTTTCATCGTATACAGTGCGAAGTTATGAAGTTATAATAAGCGGAGGCACTCCTAAGACTTCAGATAAAGCGGCAACATATACTATTTTTGCTCCCGCTGTAGGGCTTGATATGCATTTTATTCATGAAAACAGCGGCTTTACCTTCAGTCTTATTAATAACGCAGCACTCCCTGTCGGCATATATAAAAGCGGTGGCTTCGGTGCCGAGTCAATGAAAGTCCGCGGTTTTATATGGGACGGCCAAATGCTGTTCGGTTATACGTATGGAATTAAACAGCCTTTCAGTATTCATGCCGGTATTGGCCCCGGTCTTGCGCTGGGAAGATTTTGGACGCGCTTAAATGGGCAAGGTTTGGAAAATTTTTATCATGCGTGGACACCAATAGCATTACATATCGGCTTCCAATATATTTTTACAGAGCACATCGGTATTAATATAGGACTGCATGATATGATAAGTTTTTCAGGACTTTTGCGTAGTATGGAAAAATCAAATATCGCTGACGACAATAATAAAGTCGGATCAACATTCGGCTTCGGTAATGTTTTTACGTTACGGATAGCTGCGGCGTTTAGATTGTAATTTGGCTGTTTATTATCGCTGTAGTAATCTACAACGGTCTTTATGTCTTATATAACTTTTATACAGACTTTGCCGCTGCTATGCGCAGTGGCAAAGATTATAAATGAAGGTTAAGCGGCTATTGTAGCGCTTTGCTTTTTAAATCAACAACCCCGACGCAAGCGTCGGGGTATTAAACCCTCCGCACGAATAAAATTTCCGTATTCAGAAAGCTTGTTTTTATTTGCTACGCTGGTTTTTGATTTGTTCGATCGCGTAATCCATCGCTTGATTAAAGAAGTCTTGCGGCGGTTCTTTGATAAACCCGCTATCCATCAGCTGCTGTGTCAGCGCTCTGCTTTCTGCAATTTCGGCCTTAGCTCGTTTAAATGCTTCATCCCATGTAATAGTGATACGGGCAAGACCTTCTTTTATCGCCTGCATTGCGACATCGGCCGCTTCGACGGCAAAGACATCCTCATCATTCATCTTTACGACGATGTTTTCAGGATCGATGCCTTTTTTCTCCGAATAGTCGGCAATGGAGTGCGCACAGCGGATAGCCATACCGTCGGAAATCTTCCGTGCACGAACCAACAACGCACCTTTCAAGATGCCGGGGAAGCAGACGGAGTTATTGATTTGGTTCGGGAAGTCTCCGCGCCCGGTACCGGTGATAAAGGCGCCGGCAGCTTTGGCATCGTGCGGCCAAATTTCGGGGACGGGATTTGCGCAGGTAAACACGATGGGTTTATCGCCCATAGAGGCAATTTGCTCTTTGGTTACCGTGTTGGGGCCCGGTTTGGACAGAGCGATCAGCACGTCGGCGCCTTTTAGCGCTTCGTTAAAGTCGTTTATCCGCTTGGGGTTTGTCGCTTGGCACAGCTCCCACTTGCGGTAATAGCGTGCATCGGCTTTGATGTCTTCCCTGCCTGCATGGAGCGCACCCTTGGAGTCGCAAATAATCATCTTTGCGGGATCTCCGCCGTCCTGCAGGATGAGGCGTGCAATCGTCGTGTTGGAAGCCCCGGCACCGAGTAACACGATGCGGCAGTCTCCGATTTTTTTACCCGCCAATTTCAGCGCATTGAGCAACCCTGCAAGCGTAATACATGCCGTTCCTTGAGCGTCGTCATGCCAAACAGGAATGTCGCATTCTTCCCGCAGCGTATCCAGAACTTTAAAGCAGTCCGGCTGCTGAATATCTTCCAGATTAACTGCGCCGACGCTCGGTTCCAGCATCTTCACAAAGTCGATAATCTTATCGGGGCAATGTTTACCGGCAGGGAAGTTGTATTTCTTTTCTTCATTCGGCTTGACGTAGGAATCGATACAGATGGGATACGCGTCGACACCGCCTAAGTACTTCATCAGCATACATTTTCCTTCCATAACGCCGAGACCGCCGGAAGGAGAACAATCTCCGTCCCCCAGTACGCGAGTGGAATCGCTGACAACGGCTACGAGGTTTCCCCGATTGGAAAGCATAAAGGAGCTGTCGTGATTATCACGGATTCCGGTAGAAACGGCGGATACGCCCGGCGTATACCAAACGTTAAACCAGTTAAACCCATAGATCCCGCATTTTGGGACGGTTTGCAGTTTTCCGCCATAAAACTCGTGTGTTAACAGCGAAAGCTTTTTTAAAAAAAGCGTTTTCGCCGCCGCTTTTTCATTTTCCGTAAAGTCGGAAGGGAAGTGTTCCGTAATAGATTGTAAATCTTTATTGATAGTTTTCATATGATAAGTGTAGCATGCTTACCCTCTCCCTGCAAGCTATCCTTTTGAAAATATACGGCATATCTACTTCGTTGCTGCGCACAAATTAATCCTCAACGTATCAAAGATACGCCTGCGGTTAATTTGTGCTCGCGCCTCGTATCTATACCGTATATTTTCAAAAGGCTTACGGAAAGGGTGCAGCTACTTCGTGCTGCGCACAAATTAATCCTCAACGTGGCAGAAGCGGCACGGATGCCGCTGGTTCTAAACAGTAACCAGTTTGCTTGCAAACTGGCAGCTTAAAAATGAACAAGGATGTTCATTTTTGGACGTGCCTGAGGGTGTTTTTTGTACGCTCCTAGCATCTTCAGAACGGACAGGGATGTCCGTGAAATTGAGCAGCAGCGAGTTTGCCCCGCAAACTCGACGTTGGACAGTGTACACGGAAGTACACTGTTCAACAGGCTATTTTCAAAAGGCTTACGGTAAAAGGCTTTTCAAAGCGGACAGGGATGTCCGTGGTTTCAAGCAGTAGCGAGATTTGTGTTATACACAAATCTCGTCGTGGAACAGCGTACAAGGATGTATGCTGTTCCACGGTCTATTAGCAAAAGGCTTGAGGGGAGAAGATTGGAGCCGGAAACCGTTTTATGTATCGTGTGTTTTTTTCATTGCACACGATACATAAAGCTGTCGTAAAATTCTAGATAAAAATATGTTTTTTAGCAAATGGAAAGGTATGCATCGTAAAGTCGGCGAGCGCTTGATTCGAGCGCAGACTGTTCATCCGCGGGTAGTTCGCCTTCGATAATTCTGTCAACACCGTTTCTGCCGACAATACAGGGAACGCTTAAGCAGGCGTCATGCAGACCGAACTCGCCGTTCAAGGCTGTAGAAACGGAAAGAATACTGCGCTCATTTCGCAGAATGGCGCCGGCAATTCTGGTAAGTGCTAGACCGACGGCAAAATAGGTTGAACCTTTGTAGTCGATGATATGATAGGCGGAATGGCGTACTTCGTCTAAGATTTTTTCTTTATCGAAGTGAATACCAGAACTACAAACTCCGTGGCCGCAGTATTCGTCGATGCGCCGTCCGGCTATGGTGGTCATCGACCATGCGGCAAATTCGCTGTCGCCGTGCTCGCCGAGGATGTATCCGTGTATATTACGGGCATCGACGCCGCATTCTTTGCTGAGTACGTAGCGGAAACGAGCGGTATCCAAGACGGTGCCGGAACCGATAACCCTTCCGCGATCCCAACCGCTTGCTTCGAGCGCTACCTTGGTAAGAATATCGACAGGGTTACTGACAAGCAGCATAACACCTTTACAGCCGCTTGCGGCGATTTCTTTGGCAATGGTTTTAATGATGGTGGCATTACGCTTAAGGAGGTCTATTCTCGTTTCTCCCGGCTGCTGTTTTGCTCCGGCGGTTATTACGATGATATCGCTGTCGGTGTAATCGTTCTGCCCGCCGGCATGAATATCGACTTGCGGCAAAAACGGTAAGCCGTGGACAAGATCCATTGCCTGTCCTTCCGCAAAGTTTTTATTCATATCGGTTATTGCAATCTCATCGGCAAAACCGCTTTGAGCTAACGCATAGGCAAATGTAGCCCCGACAGAGCCCGCACCGACAATCGTTACTTTTCGTTTCTTTTGATCCATAACGTCTCTCCTTATAAAAAATTAAAGTATTGCTTACTCTTCAAAAAAGTATAAGCGCTTCCATGTATCAATGATTATATACTTTTGGGAGGAGAAATTATAGAGAGCCTGATTGTAATTAGATCCGGTTCGGTCTATTAGTGGAAAATATGATATACCTTCCTCAAGTCTTTGTCTGCTTGCCGCGCAGATATTAACCGTATTCTGTCTTTCTTTTCAGTAAAAAAGACCAACACTATCAATATTCCGCTCAAATTGCCGATTCCGTAATATCTATCTTATTTGAAATGGCTGTTAGGTTTTATACATTCTTGCACATTAGTAATCATTGACTATTCCAGATAGAAGCCTATGAATGTACTCAGCGCAGTGATTAAGTCTAACAAATATCATTTTACGCTGAGGCATATATTTCGAAATTTAAAGTAATGTCTACTCCCCATATTAAAATAAGTGAACTATTTCAATATTTCCCCAATTTCGTGCTAAATATTCCGCTAATAATCTTCTATGACACTGGTCGGGACGATCTTCACTACAAAGTAATACACCGTTGATGATCTCGTCTTTTTTTATGATATTCAGTATATTTCTTTGTTCAATAATTCTTAAATACTCAACTTCATAATCTGCCCAGGTAATTTCTTTCTTTTGATAATTACGTAACAAGTCTTTTGTAGGAGCTAATAATGGTTTATAAATATATTGCCAATTTAAGAGCTTTTCTAAAAAAAATTCCAGATCATTTGATTTTGTAAATCCTGCCAATTGAGAGGCATTATTAAGTCTGATATCAATAAGTTTATTTGCTGTCGATTGACCTAATAATGAAAAAAAATTTTGTGCACTTTTTTTGAAAATCTGATTGTATAAATTTTATCTTTCAATCTCTACCTCACTGCTATGTAAACTGTAGGCAACTTTATGTTCAAGTATTTTATATAATTGAACAAGCGGATCATCATTGCCGTCAAATAATTCTGCCTCAATTGAATATTGTTTAAGCAGCTGCTGCTCTATGTCTTTAGTCGTCATTAGACTGCCGTCATATAAAATATGGTTTGCATAAACACCGATTCTCTCTGAAATGCCTTTAGCAACAAGGCTAAATCTATGGCAGTCGGCAGGTTCTTTTTCCGTGCACATAAGAGCAATACGATATCCTTCTTGTAGTCCTTTTCTAATTCTTTCTACCCCATTAATAAATATGGGAAGCTGCTTTACTTTATCAAAACTGACAGTATCGTTTGTATAAACACAGTTCTCTTTACGCCTAGCACCGAATTCCTTACTAAAAGATGAATAATAGATACGATTGTGACTTGTCACTCTCTGTAAATTCTCTTTATTGAATTGAGCCGTATGCTTGCTATAGGGAGTAGATCGGACGTCAATGGCGACATTAACTTCGTGTTTTTTGAGAATATCAATGAAAGATTCGATAGTATGAATCGAACACCCTATTGTATAGAGCTTACCTCCGCTGTTTATTGCACTCATAACCATCAAAAGATTCCTGCTACAATTTTAGAGCATTCTTCTCTCTTCTCATAATATCATAGAACGCTCTACATCTTCAATCTATTCGGATGCGGTACAACCGCCAAACCGGCTCGTCCTACCCCGCTGCCAAAACCTTACTAAAGGAGCAGATCGCGCCTACCCATAAAAAAAGCCATTTTATGTAGAATTTCTTCAACATAAAACGGCTTTTAGCTGGGCGCAATTAATGAACTAACGTTTCACCTCTGTATCCTTTATGCGTCCTGGTCTTTTCTCTAATTCATAATTACCAATTAGTGATTACTTCCACCCTATCGTGTAAATAACCTTTATGGTTCCCTTTGAGCGAGTTTCATCATGGTTATCTACCGTATAAGTAATTACAAAGTCTTTTTCTTCGCCGTCGGCAAGGGTAAAGTTTTCGTCGTAGGTAATCGTTACGCCCTTATAGGAAATTTTTCGGTTAGGATTCGGTTTTGTACCCGCAAATTCGGTCGGCAACGGAATATCGTCTGAGCGTTTTATATTAACATTGGCCTTATCTACCGTCCACATTCCCGTAGTTTCATTGTATACCAAAGGAAAAATACTGTTGTCGTCGATGGCTTGAAGAGGATATACATTCCCACCTCCCCATGTCGTCCATTCCGCCCACCAATAATCGTGTCGATTTGCTTTAATCAGGTAATTGGAAAGAGATATCTTTAAGTCAGAAAACGAAGAAAATTCGGTTGTCAACCAAGCGGCATCTGCGGATTTTTCGGCTCCTACTTTGATAAAATCTTCCGACTTAACCTTTATCCATTTCCCACTATTGTTTTCAATGGAAAACATGTAACCCCACGATTCTGTAATATTACTTCCACCGGTTACCTGAACCGCATTCTTACGAGAAAGATGAACCCCATCAATATATTTATGCTTGAAGTGATCACCGTCTGCCGTACTCCACGACTGTAAATCTACATTCTGTATTTTAGGTGTTACGGTAAGGCGCATCTTCGGCTCAAAAGAGACGGAAACGGCAGCATTTGCCGCTCCAACCGTTAATATGGCATATGTTTTGTCAGCAATGGATGCTTCGGGAGTAACACCTTCCCATTCTTTAACAATGTACCGGCGTTTCGGAGCTGCGATAAATTTGACCATCTCACCCTTTTTTACATAATCACCGGATTTAATGGGGTTCCCATTATGCAAGGCAGTAAGGGCTCCGCCATCTCCATCTACGAAAAATTCAACCTTGTAAGACTCTTCGATCTCGATTGCAGCATAAGCACTTTTTTTGCTTGCAGACTGTTCGCCTTGAACCGTACTGTTAGTATTCGTAATTAGGCAATAATAGTATGTTATGCCGGCAGCGGAGGCGTCAGGTGTAAAGGTGTACTCGGCTTTATCGGCATCCGTTACGGGCATTCCTTCTGCCACAGGCGAGGCAGCCTTGTACCATTGATATGATAAGGTGCCGCCGTCTTTGGATACGGCTTTTACTCTAATGGTAAGCTGTTCCGTACTGTTAAGACGAAGAGTTTTACTCTTAGGCTGTTCAGTTATTTCAGGATTTAAAGCGTCGGACTGAATTTGTCCGTCAGTTATGTGGCATTTTGCCCGTTCGCTTTCAGTTTGTTCCGATTTATTGTTGTCCGTATTCGTATTTTTGACGATGCAATAAAAATAGCATTTTGTTTCGGTTGAGGTATCGGTTATTTTGTATGATGCTTCCGTTGCGTCATCAATTTTCGTACCGGCTCCTGTCCGCATATCGGCCTTATACCATTGATACGAAAGCGTTTCGCCTTCAGGTACAGGTTCCGTTTTTACCTCAAAAACGAGTTCGGGGCTGTTCAGTTTTGCATAACCGTCTTTGGGCTGTTCCAAAATAACGGGTTTAACTGCCGTGTATTTCGGATTTTTATCCTTGGTAACGGTTTTTCTGGTTACTTTAACCTGTCCTCTATAGGGAGAATAGCCCGGTTTAGAAGACTTTTTTTCAGCAGGTTCTTTAAACGCAGCATCCTTTTGCGCATGATAATTATTTGCTTTTATATTCTTTTTTATCCAGTCATACAATACCACCGAGCCGTCTTCTTTTACAAAGCCGACGGGGTCAGTCATATAAAAAGGTTCAGGAAACTGAATATGTCTATTTTCACTAGGCTGTGCATAATCCGTCCAATCGGAGGGAACACCTAAACCGCTTATATCCTTAGGGTCACTGTAATAAAAGAGGAACTTTGAATACCTATCTACGCAAAACATTGAATTATCAAGCGATGTACCCTTCGATAAGAAGTGCGCACCCGAACTTGTAAAGCGATAAAAATAGAAGCGCTCTTCTTTCTCTGCATCATACAAGGGAGGAACCGTTCCACTCCATCTATTTGGACGAGATTTATAGCAGTAAAACCATACATTTTCCATTTCTTTAATACCGGAACCGAAGTTAGGATCATGATATTTTTCTCCATAAGCTCCGTCCGGCAGCCAAACAGCATCTTTAAATTTGTAACTTGCTACATTGTCAGCGTTGTTAAAACCGTTTATATATACAACCCATTCATTGAATTTGTTTGAGTTAAAGTTATCCGTATCCCGCTCATCGGGTTCCCCTTCTTTATAGTACACCCAAGGATCTACCTCTTCAGCTTCAGTTTTAATTTTTACGATAAACTTTTTATTACCATGCGGGTCTTTAGGGTTATAATCAGCACTACCGTTATTTATCGAGCTGTCTTGTTCCAAAAAAAGGAATTTTTGTACTTCGACGGCAGGGTTTTGTTCGTCTATTATTCTGATAGGAACGGTTACGGACTCCCCTTCTTTTAAAGCGGCCTGCCCGCCCGATCCTTTTATCGTTACCGAAACTCCAACGGGGGTGCCGGTATTATCCTTTACAGCGGCACTTATATCGTCGGGATAAAGTATTGCATCTTTTGCATTTACTTTTCCTATAAAATCTTCCCCGTTGACTTCGGGGTACAGCGTTACTCCGCATACCGTTATCGATTGTACGGTCAGCATTTTTTTATCTTCGCCGTCTTTAACGGAACGTTTATACCACGAGGCACCTAAAGCCGGTTGGCATGAAAAAAACAGGCAACCGGCAAAAACCGTTAAGCTTAAAATAAGTATCTTTTTAATTTGCATAAAACTCTCCTCCTAAACACTTTTTACAGGCGGTCTTTAAGCGCCTAAAAAAGCTTTCAGCTCTCATTACACCTTAAACAATAGCCCCAAACTTATACCGAAGTCAAAATTATTCATATAGAAAGACTTTAGTTTGTCCTTTTCAAAATCGATTTTAGGATTCACTTTTTTTGCATTTTCCATAAGTTTTCTCGGCAAGGAAACATACCCCGGCTTATAAATCGTATACGACATATAGGCGCCGACGGTAAGATCCATTCGGGAAATGACGGGCTGGTTGTATTCTATTGAGGTTTTTAATGTAAGCCCAAGCGGATTCATCTTTTCCATCATGGATTTAGGGATATAGAGTGTTCCCGTTTCGGGGTAAAAATCAGCACCTTCTTGTTTCAGTTCCTTTAGCTGTTTTTCGTTCAAGTTTGTATACAGTTCATACGTAGGCTGAGGATCCGCGAGCATCTTTCCGCCCAAGCCGAAACCGAGTGCAAACCTATTCTGAAAAAACATCGCTTTTACCGCCGTCCCAAAAGTTACTATGGGTGTCATATAGACGCGGCAATAGACTTCAACACCATTACTACCCGAAATCTGTCCGGAAAACCCCTGTCCGATACCAAGGTTAAAGGCCAGCCCGAGTCCGCTAAAGACGTCATTTGTTTGACAATTAAAGTAACGCACAGCATCGAAAGCATAAGCTAATTCGGCTTCTCCTGACATAACAAACCCAACCATACCCCGCATAAATTGGGCGCCAAGATACTCCATATCTTTTTTTCCAATATGAGGATCTGTGTACGAACCTGAAAAATTCGCCTTTAGCCCCAGCGTGAAGCCGGAATCGAACGCATATAAATGAATAGCAATGGCGGTCAATAATACCACCGCACCTGCTTTTTTATGTAAATGCATAGGTTTCTCCTCATTTTAGATACCACCGGGCATCACTCCGTGTTATTTAAAAAATACTCATTTTATGCTATCGGCAAAATATATAGTTTGTCAAGACATCAATCCGCTAGCAAATCACCCGATTTATGGCGACGGTAGAAAAACTTGGTTACAGCGTTTCAATCCCATCGTCTTTACGCTTATAACCTCTTTTTGATATAGTGTCTATAATGAGACAACGTATCGGCTTTTTATACCTAAAGACAGGCGGCGGACATATTTCCGGTGCGAACGCCTTAGTAGCGCGCTTAAAGGAAAAATATCCGGATAATGCCGAATATATACCGCAAAACGGCTTTAACAGCACTAATTTGGTTGCACGTATTTTTTGTGAAAAAGGGTATCTTGCAACTTCAAACTACTTTGAACTCGGTTATGTCGCATTCTATCAATTAACGAAGTCGAAAACCGTTTTAACATTTTGTAAATGGCTGTTGCGCCCTTTTCTTGTAAAAAATTTGATAACGTTTCTTAAAACCGAAAAAATTACAAAACTGGTTTGCCTGCACGAAATACTTATCCCGCTTGCACGGATTGCCATTAATAGAGTAAACCCTAGCATCCCGCTTATTTCCATTGTGATGGATCCGTTCACCGCGCATCCGTTGTGGTTTTATGAAAAAGATACCGAGCTTATCGTCTTTTCACGGAAGTTGCAAAGAGAAGCAATCTCGTACTACGGCTTTAAACCGGAACAAGTACATCAATTTCCTATTATGCTTTCGCGGAATTTTGACCGGCGGTATACGCTCGACGAAAAAATTGCCGCTAAAAAAAAACACGGCATCCCGCTTGATAAAAAAATCGTGATGGTTGTCGGCGGCGGAGAAGGGTTAAAAGCGACGCTTGCTATTGTCAACGCTTTTATCTTTCAACGCTGCCCAGCTCATTTAATTGTTATTTGTGGTAAAAATAAAGTGTTAAAAACGCAGCTGGAAATCCTGCTTAAAACCACGCGCATCGCTAATATTCAGGTGTTCGGGTTTGTCGCTTGTATGCCCGATCTAATCAATGTGTCCGATTGCGTTATCACTAAAGGTGGCCCTGCTACTGTTATGGAAACACTGTCCGCCGGTAAGCCGTTAATCCTTGCGAGCTATGTGCGCGGGCAGGAACTCGGGAATATGCTCTATGTTGTTAATAACAACCTCGGTTGGTATATTCCAAAACCGCGTAAAATAATAAAAAAAGTAAAAGAAATAATAGCCGATGATTCACTACTGGCTTCTATAGAAAAGAAAATCGATATGATGCATATCCAAAACGGTCTGGAACCCATTGCCGATTTTATCTATCAATTTCAAAAGTCACGGAACACGGAAGAGGAATAGTAACTCATAACGCAAATTAAATCTAAGGAAAACCTCTCAAAACTGATTCGCAGTCCGCGTTAGCAGATACGATGATTATTCCTTACAGAACAAGCTGATAGGCTTGCAGTTTTTAGAGGTTCCCCATACAGTAAAGCTTACATCCGCATCCGGACTTTTTTTGCAATGCCGGGAAATCCTTTTAGTTTGAGTACAACTCCGTCTTCAATTAAAAAAGAGCCTTCAAAAGTACCGCAGATAGTCTTATAATCCCGCCGCCAGACGAGTATGTTCAAGCTCCGCTGCGAAATTGCACCGGGTGTAAAGGTTAAATCGACCATATTTTCGGTATCTTGGATAATCCAGTTTTTGGAAGATCCGAACGGGTATGTAATACGCACCGGTGGTAACGGGATTCGTTTTCCGCCGTAAAATAAAATATTGTCGTTATAGCTGTAGCTGTCCGGAGCGATGGAATCACTTAAATGAAAAGAAACCTGAGCTCCCTCGATAAATCCCAGTCCGATAACAACGCTTCGCTTTGTATGAGGAGACGTATACGTTTTTCTGAAATCTAAAAAGCCGACTCCGCTTGCCTTACTCAGCTGTATATCTTGGTTATGCCCAAAAGTAACCCATCCGTTTACGGCAAACGAGCGAAAATATACGGCTTGGCACCGGCGGCTCACAAAAGCAGGAATAACGGCAGAATAGTCGGTACATTGCGGTGAACGCGAATCAAAATCGAGCCGCCCCTCGCATGACGGCCGATCGTTGGCAGCAAGAAAATCAAAATCGGCATAGAGCATCCCTTTGGAAAGGCGGGAAAAGATACGCACGTACCGCCGTTTAACGCGGCAGGTTGCAACGCTGTACGCAATGTATTTGGGCAGGTGCACAAACCCCAGCGGCAAAAGTTGCCGGTAGGCAAGCAAGCGGTTCGTGCGCCGATTCCACAGTGTTGTCTCCATAAAGGCAAAATATCCGCCGTAAAAAAATTCAATTTCGCCGATAAGGTTATCGTCGCAAAAAAGAAGCCGCAATGTGTCTGTTATGCGAGTGTCAGTAATGAACGACGGGAGCGGCAAATTCCCAAACGGCTTTTTGACGCCCCGTATGTCAAAGGTACGGAACATCCCCGAGTACGACCCAAACAGCGGTACTGCATCTTCGATGGGGCGGCGTGGAGCCGGAGTAATAACGCGGGTGTAAGGAACTTTTTGTATATCCATAGTAACAACCTAGCAATCTCGTAATAATCTAATAGAATCGCTCCTGCGGCGTATCGAAATACGCACCGAGTTCTTGGGGGTGATATATTCCCTTGTCGGTTACGATTCCGCTGATAAGCTGAGGCGGCGTAATGTCGAACGCAGGATAGATTCCTTTTACCGCAGGATGAGTATGCCGCACCCCATGGCACGAAAGCGCTTCCTCAGGATTACGCTGTTCGATGCGGATATCGGCGGCATCATTTTTATCTGCATCCGGTATACCGGTTACATAGTACGGTATCCCGAACCTATCCGCAAGCAGGGCAATTTGAAAAGTACCGATTTTATTTGCGATATGCCCGTCCCGCGTAATAGTATCCGCTGCCGAGGTAAAAAGATCGACGTGTCCCTGCTGCATCATATAGGCAACCATATTATCGGTAATAACGGTGGTGTCAAACCCCATATCGGCGGCGCAGCTTGCGGTTAAGCGAGCGCCTTGCAAGAACGGCCGTGTTTCAGCACAGATTATTCTAACGGGATTATTGCGCGCACGGGCTGCCTTCAGCATCATCCCGACAATCGTTTCCCCAAAGCACTGGGTAAGAACGCCGCCCCCTTGCGGAAAAAGCTCTGCAAGATAGCTTCCAACCTTTTCCATTATACCGTAGCGCCGATTCAGTGAGTCTATTGCAGTGTTAAAAAGGGCGGTTACTATATCTTGCCCCGCGTTCAAAGCGCCTTTAGCCACAGCAAGACTGCCCGCCGTAATCTGTCCCATTCTGTTTGCCGTCGTCGGCCGGGCATGAGCTAACCCTTGTGCCGCCTCTTCAAGAAAGCACCGCTGCTTCTCCGCCCCTTCATTCCGCACTTGATATGCTGCAAGCGCCATCCCCATAGCGGCAGCCGTGTACGGCCCAGCGCTCTGGGTTACCATATCGGCAATCGCCTGCCGGACTTCCTGCCACGAAGAACATTCGACATACGTTATTTTTTCGGGATAGATGCGCCGGTCAAGGATTCTGACACACCCTTTTTCATACCATGCGACATTTTCATATTGCAATAAAAATGCAAGTTCTGCGTCTTTTCGTTCCATGTTTCATTTTTAGTAGTTTTGATAGATTGAAGACCGGTGGATTAACAAGTGGTGAATTGAAGAACATGCCGGCGAAGGGACTTGAACCCTTACGGAGTTGCCCCCAATAGATTTTGAGTCTATCGTGTATACCAATTTCACCACGCCGGCTTCCAAGATAAGCACTATAACATATTAGCTTTCCTTTGTAAAGCAGGCTATGAACTTATCTTCGTATCTGATATACTCGCACCGATTATGGATATATCTTTTAGAGATTTGGGACTCGATGAGTCCGTGTTGAATGCGGTAGCGGCAAAAGGGTTTGAAGAGCCGACACCCATTCAAGTGTTGGCAATTCCGCGCCTCTTAAACGGCGATGCGAACGTTATTGCAAAGGCGAGAACAGGTACCGGTAAAACCGCCGCCTACGGATTGCCGCTTGTACAGGAATTGAGGGAACCGCGGGAAAAACCGCGTGCGTTGGTATTGGTGCCTACTCGCGAACTTGCGCTGCAAGTCGCTTCGGAAATAGAATCGTTTAAGGAAGGAACCCATCCCCGTATCACGACCGTATACGGTGGCGCGTCGATTGTCGAACAATTACGAAACTTAAAGCGCGGATGCGAAATTGTCGTAGGAACCCCCGGCCGTGTTATCGATCATTTAGAGCGCGGCTCACTGAATTTGGACAGTATCGACTATTTTATTTTAGATGAAGCTGATGAAATGCTGAACATGGGCTTTATCGAAGATATCGAAACGATATTCAAAAAGGCGAATCCCGATTCACGAGTACTGATGTTTTCGGCGACGATGCCCAAGCAGATTCTGAAAATCGCTACCGACTTTATGGGCGAATATGAAATTGTAGAAGAAGAGGCATCGGAAGAACCGCTGCCGCTTACCGAACAGTTTTTTTGGATGGTAAGGGAAGAAGATAAAAGCGAGGCCTTGGTGCGCCTGATCGACACCGCCGAAAACTTTTACGGGCTGGTCTTTTGCCAAACTAAGGTTGACGCCGATGCGGTTGCGAAAGAGCTTGACGAACGGCATTACGAAGCCGCCGCTTTGCATGGAGACATCCCGCAGGGGCAGCGCGAAAAAATCTTGAGCCGTTTTCGGGCGGGGAAAACCCGTATTCTCGTTGCAACCGATGTCGCCGCCCGCGGTATCGATATCGAAGGGATTACGCACGTTGTCAACTATTCTATTCCGTATGACGGCTCCACCTATACCCACCGTATCGGCAGAACCGGACGGGCGGGAGCGAAGGGGACGGCGGTAAGTTTTATCCGCCCGAATGAACGGCGCAGGATCGACTATTTGCGCCGCCATGCACGAGGCGAGCTGCAGGAAGGGAAAATTCCTTCTATAGAAAAAGTCCTCGCGCAAAAACAGGAGCGGCTCTTTTCCGATCTGCGGCGGAAGCTGGATACCGTCCGTGCCGAACATACGGTCAACAAGCCTTTTATCGAACTCGCCCGGGAACTCTTAGCCGAAAACAAAGCAAGCTTCGCCACAGCAGAAGAAAACGCCGCCGATGGTACCGATACTGCTGTTGCAAATACTGCAAACATTGATGAAGCCGTTGCCTTCGGCGCTGAGACCGCGGTATCCGGCGTCAAGAATATTAGCAGCGTCGAAGTGCTTGCCGCCGTGCTACAGTTGCATTACGGTTCGGTACTGTCGGCATCCCATTACAGAAATATCAAAGTCCCCCGCACCGAAGACAAGCGCGGAAAATTCTCCGGCGGGAATACCATCCGGCTCTATATCGGTCTTGGTAGAAAGGACGGAACGAGCAAGCGGAGCCTCGCGCAGTTTTTTAGTACGCTGCTCTCCATTCCCGAACACGCGGTTGACCACATCGAATTATTCGACCGTTTTTCGCTCGCGGATTTACCGGCCGACGCTGCTCACGAGGCACTGAGGCTTTCAAAGAAAAAAGCCAACATGCCGCATATCCACATCGACACAAAATCGGATAGCGTAAACGAAAAAAGCCCGCATACAGCCGGCTATACAAAAAAAAGCCCTTCACGAAAACTGCGTGAAGGGAACCGGCGCGAAGCCTTTTTCCGCGACAAAGACACGAGAAAGAAACATCCCGTTAGCGCAGGCTCCGCCGCTGCCTACAAAAAGCGGAAATAGCCTGTTGAGAAGCGCACATCCGTGTACGCTTCTCAACGACAAGTTTTTCTAACGAAAAACTTGCTACTGCATGGAACCACCGCCGTCCTTGGCGGGGGTGAACAGTGTACGTCCGTGTACACTGTTCAACGACGAGATTTGTGCATAACTCAAATCTCGCTCCTGTTTATTACCACGGACATCCATGTCCGTTCTGAAACTACAAGGAGTTTAGCAAAAGCGAAGCGGAGGCGTACTTACTGTACGTTGAGGATTAATTTGTGCGCTGCAACGAAAAGGGTATCCCCCTGCCAGCGCTTTTGAAAATAGACGATACAGATGCTAGGAGCGTACAAAAAACACCCGCAGGCACGCTAACGAATGTACGTCCATGTACATTCGTTAGCTACGAATTTAGCCTTACGTCTAAATTCGTTTCTGCTTCATACCCCCGCCGTCCGTGGCGGTTCTGAAAAGCTTTTGCCGTAAGCCTTTTGAAAATAGCCCGTTGAACAGTGTACGTCCGTGTACACTGTTCAACGACGAGATTTGTGCATAACTCAAATCTCGCTCCTGTTTATTACCACGGACATCCATGTCCGTTCTGAAACTACAAGGAGTTTAGCAAAAGCGAAGCGGAGGCGTACTTACTGTACGTTGAGGATTAATTTGTGCGCAGCAACGAAGTAGATGCCCCGTATATTTCAAAAGGTGGTTAGCCTTTGCGGGATTCATAAACCACCGACCCTCCAATAAAATATTTGGAAAGTCCGAAGAAGATGAGCATCATCGGGATGCTGGCAATAACGGCGGCTGCCATCATTGCGCCTTCGTCGGTGCTCCGTTCGGCCGTAAATGAGGTGATGTACTGCGGAATGGTTTTCATCGTATCGGACTGAGAAACCAGCAGCGGCCACAGCAGGTTATCCCACTGCGTTCTAAACGAAAGGATCGCGAGCGTCGCGATAACAGGTTTGCAGTTCGGCAGTACGATATGCGAATAGATGGAAAACTCATGCATTCCATCCACGCGCGCCGCATCCAAAAACTCATTGGGAAAGGTGATAAGGTATTGACGCATCATAAAAATACCGAATGCGCTCACCATAAAGGGCAGTATCAAACCCGTGTATGTATTTTGGATATGCAGCTTCGTTGCAATCATGTACAGCGGTATCATAATAGCCTCAAACGGAATCATCATCGTTGCCATAATCAGCATAAAGATGAGGTTCCGTCCGCGAAATCTGAATTTAGCCAGTCCGTAACCGGTGATGGATGCGAGGAGAACTGTAGTAAATGATACGGTAATCGCCACGATAAACGAGTTGATAATATTTCGAACGTAAATGTAATTGCCGTCGTTACCTTTCATTGCCGTTATGAAGTTGACATACTGCCAGCTTTCGGGAATCCATTTATACGGCATCTGCATAATCTCTTTTCCCGACATAAATGAAGCGGTCAACATAAAAATAAGCGGCATCACGGTAAAGGCAGCAAGCGCCAGCAATAATACCAGTTTAATAACCGAAAGCGCTCCCGTCGTCATAGATTGTTTCATATTTAACTCCTATGTGTCTTACGGCGCTCTTTTAATAATCCGTCTCGTCGGGTTTTGACGAGCGGAATTGCAGCCATGTTAAAAGGAGCATCATTAAAAATAATACGATACTCATCGCGCTTGCACGGCCGATCCGCTGCAGCTTAATACCGGTCTGATAGATATTCAACGTGATAACGTTAATCGGCTCGAGCGACGCTCCATTCTGGGTAAAGAGATATTGGGTGCTGAACGTTTTTAAACACTGCAACATCGCCATAATTGAAACCAATACAACCGTCGGTTTAAGGAGCGGCAGCGTAATCGACCAAAAGACTTGGAATCTATTTGCACCGTCGATTAAAGCCGCTTCGTACACCACCGGAGGAATGGTTGAAAGGCCGGTAATAAAAAGAATAACAAAGTATCCGATATATTTCCAAAAATATACAATCATTGTAGAAAGTTGAAGCATCGTACTGTTTAGCAACCATTGATGGTCAATACCAGGCGTGGAAAGGAGCTTATTAATCCAGTAATTTCCCAGTCCGCGGGGGTCAAAAATCAGCAGCCAAATAGCCGCGGCAACAACAGACGATAGAATGGCAGGTGTGTAATACGCTATCTGAAAACCTTTTTTTAAACTGTTCCGCTGCAATGAGCTGATAAGCACCGCGAACAAGAGACTTAATATCACAAGCGGTATAAATGTTCCGAGCGTAAACACGACTGTTGCACGCAGCGAATTTAAGAATGACATCGGATTATCGTATCGGGAAGCGTCAAAAATATAGAAATAATTTTGCAGCCCTACAAACTTAGGGGGAATATTGCTGAGTACGCGCTTATCGAAAAAACTTTCGATGAACGCATTTATAATAGGATAAAAACTGAATACGGCAAAAAATAACACTGCGGGAATAACAAAAATAACACCCCACCGTGCGATCTTTTTTTCGATACCGCCGCTTTTTTTTGAGTTAGACATAACCGCTTTTCCTTTTACCGATGAATACTAGACCTGTTCAATAGCTTGGTTGTCGAAACGGAAGTTTCCGAACAGGTTTAATCAACAACTCCGACGCAGAGCGTTGCCGAGGGCGGCGGGTATTAAACCCTCCGCATGAATGAAACAGCCTCTAAAAATACCGTTTTTTAGAGGCTGTTAATGACTGTTCTAACTATTTGTTTTCTTCGTCAAGAATTTCTTGAGCCGTTGCTCGCAAAGACTCAAGCGCTTTTTCGGGAGCTACGCCGGACAGCATAACCGACTCAACTGCCGAGCGGATTGCCGTTTGCAGCTCAGCACTGTTCGCTCCGTAGTACACCATGTGTCCTTTGTTCATATCGTTGATAAATACATCGGAATACGGCATATCTTTGAGTGTCTGCGAATCGAGCAGCGCTTTGGTCGGCTGAATAATGTTACCGCCTTCGCGTAGGTAGTCTTCACCGTGCTTGAGTAAAAAGCCGATAAGCTTCCATGCAGCTTCCTGCTTCGCCTTGGAAATATCGTTGTTAACCATTAAGAAATGTCCGTAATAGCAAGCGGGAACTTCTTTAACTGCGTTCTTAAATTGAGGGAACGGAACAACCATCCACTCACCACTATTATAGAAGTCGGGATTATCCTTGCGGATCCGTCCCTGCTGGTATAAACCGGTCGTCGCCATTGCAATGTCGTTATTGTCTTTATTGAACAGGTTACGTGCGCTCTTGTAGGTAGGAGAACCGAGGTTCTTTCCGGAGGGTCCCCCCAATCGCGCATAAAGGTAAGGAACTTGATCCATGCTTCATCACCGATAATCGCTGTTTTTTCCATCATCGCTGATCAGCTGACCGCCGAGCTGTTCCACCATCGGAACAAAGGCAACAAGATAATACGGATAGCGGAAATCGAACCCTCTGCGTACCAAAATATCACCGTCGCGGATAACCAATTTTTCGGAAACGGCAACCATATCCTCCCATGTTTTGGGATAATCTTTTTCGGGATCCGAACCGGCATCGCGGAAAATCTTCTTATTGATATAGATACACCAGTTGGTAATTTCCAACGGCAGACCATATAGTTTTCCGTCTTTTGTTACGGCATTGAGAATTTCCGGCAAATAGCTGTCATAGATTGCTGCCTGATCGGCATAACCGGCGGCTTTGGGATCGACCGGAGCGACTCTGCCATTTGCAACATAAGAATATTCATCTTCGATAGATAAATTGAAAATATCAGGCCCTTGATTAGCTGCAAAAGCGGTCTGTACCAGCTCAATCAGCTTTGCAGCGCCCTGAGTTGTCCGCTCTACTTTGATATTCGGATTTGCTTTTTCAAATTCGGCGATAAGCTTTGTTTCAAGCTCGGTACGGGCGGGATCTTCATGCGTCCAATAATGAAGCGTGATAGGTCCCTCTTCCTTTTTTTCCTGCGCACACGACATAAGAGCCGCAATCATCAGTCCCGCAGACAGAATGCTAACCAATTTTTTTAACATAGGTTTCATACTCCTTCTTGCCCTCATCTGTAGATTTGGTTGATTACGATGGGGAACAACTCTTTATTTTCGCATACTATCGGTGAAAGGTCAATTGGAAAACAAGACATGGAAAACAAGACATTGGAAAGAAGGCAATATGTCAGAGTTGTATTCCAATATTAGGGATGTATCAAAAGTTAGTTACTTTTTCGGCATCCCCGCAATGTTTTTCTTCTTAATGTTATTACCGCCGTTTTGCAAGTGCCGTACTGATCCTCGTGCCGATAAATTGAATAAGCTCTACCATCACTAAAATGACGATGACCGCCGCCAGCATAATATCACTGCGGAACCGCTGATAGCCGTATCGGATTGCCAAATCACCGAGGCCGCCGCCGCCGATTGCGCCCGCCATTGCCGAATACCCGATAAGGTTGATAATAGTGAGCGTAATGCCTGCAACGAGGGGCGGCAGCGCTTCCGGTATCATCACTTTAAAGATAATCTCCATCGTAGAAGAGCCCATCGCGAGAGCCGCTTGGATAACACCGCGGTCAATTTCCAGCAAGGCGCTTTCGATAACCCGCGCAACAAAGGGGGCGGCGGCGATGGAAAGCGGTACGACCGTTGCGGCGGTTCCGATGCTGGTACCGATGATGAGCCGCGAAAACGGAAAGAGTAAAATCATCAATATAATAAACGGAAATGAGCGTAATACGTTTACCACCCGATCGATAAGTTGATGCAACACCGGTCTTGGCATAAGGTTCCCCTCCGCAGTGATGCACAGCAGCACGCCGAGCGGCGCTCCGAGTATAAAAGAAAAAAGCGTAGAAAAGAATACCATTATAAGCGTTTGCCCCGTCGCCGTTCCTACCAGCTGCACTAACGTTGACCATGAACTCATTGATGTGTCTCCTCTACTTTGATACCGTTTTGGTTGAGATAAGCAAACGCTTTTTGCGTATCTTCGTGTGAACCGTTAATATCGACAAAGAGGGTTCCGACCACCGTTTCTCCAACCTTCTGCATACCGCCTGCACAGATATTAAACTCAATACCGTAATCGCGGGAAATTTTACTTAAGACCGGCTCACTCGTGAGCTCGCCGGAGAACCGGAGCGTATAGGCGCCGCCGTTTTTAGACCATCGGATAAGCTGCGTGTCTTCGGGATTGAGCGGGTTGATATGCATTAAGAAGTCTTTGGTTACTTCCGACTTCGGTGCAGAAAAGATTTCACGCACGGAACCTGTTTCTGCCACGGCGCCGTTATCGATAACGGCCACTTGCTGACAGCAATCGCGTACTACTTCCATCTGATGCGTTATCATCACAACACTTAAATTCATGTCTTTTTGAAGCCGCTTGAGCAGCTCCAAAATTGAGCGTGTTGTCTGCGGGTCAAGTGCGCTCGTTGCTTCATCACAAAAGAGGATATCGGGAGAAACAGCCAAGGCACGGGCAATCGCCACCCGCTGTTTTTGCCCGCCGGATAGGGTACTTACCCGCGCATCACCGCGTCCTTCAAGCCCGACAACATTCAGCATTTCTTCTACCTTTGCTGCGATAGCACGTTTCGGCATTCCCGCAATTTCAAGCGGATAGGCGATATTGCCCGCAGCCGTGCGCGATGCAAATAAATTGAAATTCTGGAAAATCATCCCGATTTTTTTATGCTGATTTCGTAAGAGCTTACCCGTCAAGGTATCTACGCGGGAGTCGCCGTAGTAAATCTCTCCCGAGTCCACCGGTTCCAAAAGGCTTATCAGTCGCACGAGCGTCGATTTTCCCGCGCCGCTTTTTCCGATAATACCGAAAATCGTATGAGAAGGAATTTCAAGGCTGATATTATCCACCGCTTGAAGTTCTCCGTACCGTTTGTTTACGTTTACTAACCGTATCATCCGTACATACAAACAAAATATAAAACCTCTGTCAAGTTATTATTGCCGATGGGTGTATCATAATAGTATGTTATATGTTTAAGAAGTAATTGAAAACTTCTAATGGTGGAGGTAAACGTATGTATTTAAGACAAAGATTTCAAACACTACTGTCATTCGCGACAGTATTAAGCATGGTTGTGATGGTCTTTGTATCATCATGCTCTGCAAGTCCTGCTTCGGCAACAACGGTTTATGCCGATACAAAGCATTCGGATGCAATTACAAAAGAGACGATTACGTTGTTGGAAGGACTGCAAAGCGCAAACCGGCAGGTATCCGCAGCGATTTTACCGTCTGTGGTAACGCTTTCGGTTACCGAAATTAAGAAAGTCAGAAACCCGCTTTCGGGTGACGGTTTCCCGTGGTTCTTCTTCGGAATGCCTAATCAGGAGAACGGCGAAAAATCCGATGGAAAAGATAGCGGCGAACAGGAATATAAATCAGAAGGTATGGGATCGGGCGTTATCGTTCGTAAGAGCGGTAACACCTATTATGTGCTGACTAATCAGCATGTTACCGGTACGGCTGAAAAGATTATCGTCAAGTTGTATAACGGACATACTGCGGAAGGAAAATTGGTCGGTGGTGACCAGCGGCGGGATATCGCATTGGTTTCGTTTGAATCCACCGAAAAAGATATTGTCATTGCCGAATTGGGTAATTCCGACGCAGTAGAAGTCGGCGATATCGTATTTGCTGTCGGTTCTCCGCTCGGGTATGTTTCGACGGTTACCCGCGGTATGGTCAGTGCGGTAGGACGGTCGGGCGGCTCGAATAATAACATCAACGACTTTATCCAAACCGATGCGGCAATCAATCAGGGGAATTCCGGCGGCCCGCTCGTGAATATCTATGGGCAAGTTATCGGCATTAATACTTGGATTGCATCGTCGAGCGGCGGATCCCAAGGGCTTGGCTTTTCCATTCCGATCAACAACGTCAAAGGCGCAATCGACTCGCTCATTTCCGACGGTAAATTGAAATACGGATGGGTCGGTGTCCAACTGACGAGCGCCGACGAAACGGTTATGAAAGCCCTAGGGCTCGGTGAAAAAACCGGAGCATTGGCTATCGATATATTTTTAGGTTCTCCTGCGTTTAAAGGCGGCATCCGCCCGGGCGATTTTGTCGTTAAGCTGAACGGCAAAGAAGTAAAGAGTGTCGATCAACTTGTCCGCGATGTCGGTGATCTTCGCAGCGGAACGACAGCAGAATTTGTAGTTATCCGTGACGGCAAAGAACAAACGCTTTCCGTAAAAATTGAAGATCGAGATCAAAACATCGTTACCGATTCGTCAAAACTCTGGCCGGGATTTATCGGTTACGAGCTCAGTGATGAAATACGTGATAAATTAAAGCTCGATAAAAAGCAAACGGGAGTACTGGTAACCAACATTACCAATAAAACACCCGCCGTTATTATCGGGCTTAAATCCGGCGACGTTATTACTGCGGTAAACGATGTATCGGTAGCGAATATGCGCGAATTCTATCGTGAATTATCAAAGCTCAAAAAAGAAGTATGGTTCGATGTATTACGTGAAGGGCAAACACTATCGACCTTACGTTATAAGTTTTAATAGAAGCTAAAAAAGGAAAACGCCGATTAACCCATCAGGATTAATCGGCGTTCTTTATACGTATTGCCTGCCCATGTTTGTAAAGGATGGCTCCAACCGATTATTTCACTCGCATAACGAAAACGCCTTTCCAATCTGCGGGCGGCGGAGAACTCCGATAATGTTCGATTCTTTCTAAGAAAACTTTTGCCGGTTTATCGTTATATTTTTCTACGCATTCCAAAAAATATTTTTCGGCAGTTTTCCATTTCCGCTGCCGATAATAGTCAAGCCCCGTTTCAAAAAGCTTTTTTAAATCATAAATTTTATCGCCGGTATTTTTTTTAGCTTCTTGCAGCACTTCAAAAATACGTACAACCTCCGTTTTCCCTTTAACCGTTATATAATCAAGCTCACGGCAAATAAATGCATTTCCCAGATTGTTGTAGACAGCCTCAGAAATAATAGTCTTTGATCCATACTGTTTATTTGCGCCTTCAAGCCGTGCCGCCAAATTAACCGTATCACCGATAGAAGTGAAATCTTTTCTCGTTTCGGAACCGACAGGGACGAATATAACGTAGCCCGTATTTATACCGATGCCGAGAGAAATTGTTTCTCTCCCTACCTTTAGAGCTGCCAGCTGTTCGCGATAGAGTGCTTCCCGTATTTCCATCGCTGCCTTACAAGCGTTGATCTCTTTTTTAGGACCTGCAAAAAAAGCCATCATTTCGTCTCCGACATACTTATCGACATCGCCGCCGTTATCAAAAATAATTTTAGTTTCGATGTTTAGGTAGCGATTTAACATCAATATGACCTCTCTCGCCGGCAATTTTTCGCAAAGCTTTGTAAAGCCTCTGATATCGGTAAAAAGGAAACAAAGATTTCGCGAGATACTTTTGGAACCGACATCTTTTTCCGCATTTCTAAGAGTATGGAACGAAATATATGGAAGCATACCACGCACAAGCGTAATAATATTTTTTATTTCTTTTGAAAGCGTTTTTATTTCGTCACGCGTTTTAAGATTATCATCAAACACAAGTTTGTGTGCATCGATCTTTGCATTTCCTGAAAATATTTCGTTTAATATATTAGTCGTCTTTCTAATATTTACACAAAGCTGAATAATAGGCTCGGCAATAAAATCGGCAAGAAAAAGTGTAATAATTATCGCCGCATACAAGAAAATAGCTGCAAGTGCAAAGATAAATACTTTTGCTTGGAAGTATGGCCGGTCAAGTATCTCTTTCATATATGTTACGACGGAAAACCCGACGAGTCTTTGGCCGTCTTTGCGTGAAAAGGTTATGGGGTGTACATAAAGGCACATCCGCTTGTCCGCTTTATAAATAGGCTGGCTCCGGGTATTTATATTTTGAAAATGTTTTATGTAAAGAGCAGCTTCTTCCGCAGTAATGCGTTTTTCTTCTGCGGGTATATTGCGCACCGCCCCTTGTTCTGTTGTATAGGAGAATACATTGAAATCGGGAAGCACTGTAGTATTATCAATCTTATCAAGAAATACCGGTTCTTTACTGTCCGTTGTAATAATATCTACGCGCCGGTGCGGAAACGGGGAAGATGCATTCGTTTTTTTTATTCCTTCGAGAAAGGCGCTTATTTTTGCATGAAGCCCGTCGGAAAATCCGTAGATTGCCGCCACTTGTTCGGCTTGGTTCTTACCGGTTGTATTCACATTTTGCGTTAAAAGCAATTTATAGTTCTTTAAATCCGTATAAATAAAGACTGAGATAATAATAATAATTGCGATAAGAATTACGCCGGCTATTTTATTTTTTAGGTGTGTCTTCTTTTCAGGATCCTTTATGCGATCGATCAACTCTTGAACTTGTCGTTTTATATTTAATTTTTCTTTGTTTTCCGGCTGTTTATCCGACTCCTCTGTTTTTTCACTTTCTAAAATAAGTTGTTTGTATGCGGAATACGTTTCATTTCTCGCTTTTATTAATGCAATGCCATAGCTGATTAAAAAAATATGGAACGTAAGTGCCAAAAAAAAGGCCATATACACCAAAATACTTAGCGACTGGAACCAGCGTATGGTGTTTGCAAATACCGTCATCCCTGAGATGGCAGCCGCAAGATAGCACGTTACAGCAACAAATGCAGAGATAATAACGATATTCTGTGTTATTCTCTTATTAAAGATTGATATAAATATTATGAGGAATGCTACGGGCAGTAAAAAAAATGAAAAACAACTTACATAAAAAAATAGAAAATTTTGTTGCACTAAGCCGGAGAATAAAACTGTAAAAGGGTAGAGAAGCTGCGGCGTTCGCGTATGATTAACAAGATCCATTTTGTCCATACCAAAAGGTAAGAATATCAGCGCAACAAAAATAACAAGAGAGACAATTTGCATCTTGTAGGGGAACTCTACGGTCTGTTTATGTACTGTTTCTAACTTTTCGTCTTCGATTACACGCATCTCAATGTCCTATATTTTTAGAATAGCTTATAACACAAAAGGATATCTTTCAACAGCCTGTCGATATGTTAATTATCGCTTATAGTGTATATTCTCGACATCTTTTGTCAAGGGAACGCCCCGCGTGCCAGGGTAAATACACTAGGCGATTTTTTAACAGCTCCGCAAAATAATTAGGAATCACGGCAGCTGCAGCAAATAATCGGCGTATTCGACGTTTTCCTGATTCGCCGCAACACTTCAAGTCCATTCAACTGAGGGAGCATGAACGCAGTGTGGAAGCTCCAGTATACCCGCAATGACGATAATACGCTCACACTGCGCGGTAGCGACTTACCCAAAGAGCTGGCAAACCTTACCTTGTCTCGGCAAGGGCGCTAACACCAACGAAGCGCAGGGCAAGCGAATCAGATGCTTGTTTAATATTCCCGCAGAAAAAGCGGAGCTGTTCAACCAGAATTGAACCTCTACGCTTGCCCCGCCGTCGTAAAAAAATTACACAAAATTTTATTCAAAATTTTGTGTATAAGAGAAACGCTGCTTAAATACCCGTGCCCGTCTTCCGCATATCCTGAATAACCATTTGAGGCACCGTATTGCCGTTAAAGGTATTCCGGCTCAACGTGAAGACGGCATCGATACTGTCACCGATCTTAAATTCAACGTTCAATTTATCCGCTGCCTGCCAATACACCGCTGTCCATTTATATGTTCCGCAGTCGAACGTAAGACGCAAATGCTGCGGTTGGGTTTTACCCATAATTGAGGCGGCGGCTATTTTTATTCCTTTAGCGGCAAATTGCAGCGCTGGGAACCCTTCGCCATAGGGCTCAAAGGTGTCATGCACGGTTAAAAGTTCGGGCGTTAAATAGTCATGCGGAAGTTCCGCATCGATGGAAAGCGGAGGGTTTTCAGAGTTTTCGTCAAATTCGATAGCAGCGGTAAATTCCTGAACTTTTTTTAAAAACGGCGCAAGTTTTTCTTGCATTAAGCTGAAGCCTGCCGCAAATGAGTGACCGCCATAGTCGAGGAAAAAATCGGGATATGCTTCCGGCAAAGAAAGCACCCGATAGCCGCGGGCGGAACGAAGCGAACCGACTGCGGTTCCGTCTTCCATAAGACAGATAACCATGCTGGGCACCTTAAACCTATCTGCAAGCCGGTTTGAAAGGATACCGGTAATGCCGCGATGGATTTTATCGCTTACAACAACGGTGAGTTTTTCGCGATATTTTGCAAGACTTTCCCGCGCAATCGGTTCGGCAATTGCCCAGCCGGTCTTTCCGAGTTCTTTCCGCTCCTCGTTCATTGCAATAATCGCATCTGCAAGTTCATTGCGTACCGCTGCGTTTTGCTCAAGGAAGAGCCGGATTGCCGTTTCCGGTTTACCCATCCGTCCGGTTGCGTTGATAACGGGGGTAATATTCCACGCAATATCGTTGGTGCCGATGTGCTTACCGATAAGCCCCTGTTTTATCATCAACTCGGAAAGACCGGCACGCGGCGCGGCATTGATGGCTGCTAAGCCTTGCTTTACCAATATCCGGTTTTCTCCGGTCAGCTGCATCAAGTCTGCGAGCAGCGAAAGCGCGACGAGCTGTAATTCACGCTTTCCTTTTTCACCGTACATATTATGCGCTTGTTGAACGAGCGTAATAAAGATATTGAAAAAGCCGTCGAGTTCGGACATCGGCGTGTCGTTGTACTTGCCAATCCGCGATAAATTCTTTAACCGCAAAAGGCTTAACTCGGCAAGCTGAGGCGCAATCTTTGCGCATTCAAGTCTAAAATCACTCACATAAAACTCAACCGACTTACCGAACACTTTTTCCAGCTGCTTGAGCTGCAACTCTTTATCCCAGACAAAAATCTGCTGCCCCTGCAAAAATCTGCCGAGCCGAGTATCTGAAAACGGAACCATACCGGGGATAATCGTTTCGGTGATTCGAGCCGTTTCAACTAAATTGACCGTATGGATAGCTTCCACTGCGAATGCATCGTTGACGGGGCGGACATTTAACAGGCAAATCTGCTGTTTATAAATGTCGAGAAGTCCGAAGCGCAGGGCAGTAACAACCTTCCACGCCGTAGCGCATCCGGAAAGATGTTCGTTGGGATACCCTGAGTCCGGCACCTTACAGTTAATGATTACTGCGGCATCGGGAAGCGTATCCTGCGGGGTATGATGATCGATAACGATAACATCAATTCCTTTCTCCGCAGCGTAGGCGACTTCTTGAATATTGGAAATACCGCAGTCTACGGTAATGATGAGGGTACCGCCGTCGGCTTCATGCGCATCAATCGCTTCGCAGGAAAGTCCGTACGGTTCGTCGCCGGTGGGGATACGCCATGTCGTCGGGATGCCTAAATCGGTCAGCGCCTCGTAGAGCACGGTAACGGCAGTAATCCCGTCCACATCACGGTCTCCGAAAATAAGCACCCGCTCACCTTCTTCCTTTGCATCGAGGATCCGGTCAACGGCATCCTCCATATTTACAAAAAGAAAGGGATTATGCACATAGCGCAGATCGTTTTCAAGGTGAAAAAACGCCTCGCTCCCTTCGGCAATGCCGCGCCGCAGCAAAATGGATGCAACAAGCGGGCTGCAGCCGTATTGCTGTGCCATGGAGCGGACAACATTAGGGTCTATATCTTTTTTTTCCCAATTCACTGTATGGTACCGGAAGCGCGGCTATAAGTCGGCCGCAGAAATTTCTTTAAATACCAGCGGACGCATTTGAGGCTTCTCCGCTGCATACCGTATCGCTGTTTTGATCATATCGGAAGCAGCCGGAAGGCACTCCGCATCCTTACCGTATACGTCCATGATGAGGTCGCCTTTTTTTACGGCATCGCCTGCGTGCTTATGCAGAATCATACCGGCATCGGGACACACCGCATCGGTAGTTTTATTGCGGCCGACCCCAAGATTAACTCCGGCAATACCGATTTTGAACGCATCGATATCCGCGATAAAGCCGTCCTGTTCCGCTTTAATGTGGCAGGTGTGCGGGCTGCGGCGCTTTCCGCATTCGGCCACAAACTGCTCTGCATTGCCGCCTTGCAGCGTAATGTTTTCTAAAAACAGCTCAAGCGCTTTGCCGCTGCGAAGCGCCTCTTGCGCTTTTTGAATTCCTTCTTCTTTTGATGCAGCCTTATGACCAAGCACGAGCATCCAGCCTGCAAGCTGTAATGTTAAGTTGGTTACATCCTCAGGCCCTGTGCCTTTCAGAACATTGTAGGTTTCTTCCATTTCCAAGAAGTTACCGACTGCATTTCCTAAAGGCTCATACATATTGGTTATCATCGCGATAACTTTTTTCCCCATCGCGGTGCCGGTACCGACAAGGCTCTTTGCGAGCGCTTCAGCTTCGGGCAGCGTTTTCATAAAGGCGCCGCTTCCGCATTTGACATCGAATACCAGCGCTTCGGCGCCTTCTGCAACTTTCTTGGAGAGAATACTCGCCGTAATGAGCGGTACCGATTCAACGGTTGCCGTAACATCGCGCAGGGCATAAATCAGCCGGTCGGCAGGGACAATCTCTTTTGTCTGCCCCGTCATTGCAAAGCCGGTTTTTTTAATGTAATTTCGGAATTGTTCAACGGAAAGGCCGGTCTTATATCCGGTAATCGATTCAAGCTTATCGAGCGTACCACCGGTGTGCCCGAGTGCGCGGCCGCTCATCATCGGAACCTTCACCCCGCAAGCGGCTACGATAGGTGCAAGCGGTAAAGAAAGTTTATCTCCGACACCGCCGGTGGAGTGTTTGTCGACAAAGGGACCTTCAATCCCCGACAAGTCCATAACCGCTCCGGAATGCAGCATGACGTCGGTAAGAACGGCGGTTTCATTAAACGTCATACCGTTAAAATAAACCGCCATCAGCCATGCGGCCATTTGATAGTCGGGAATCTCTCCGGCCACATATCCGTTCACTAAAAAGGCAATTTCTTCCCGAGAGAGCGTTCCTGCGCCGGTTTCTCTAAACCCGCGCTTTTTCATAATGATATCAACTGCACGCATGTTTTTCTTCCTCTTTTAATTGAAGGCCTTGCGCCACGCGGCGGGATTACCCGGGCCAACCCATTTATTGAGGGCAAAACCGTTCCGTAAACTTAACGTGATAAATTTCTTTGCGCGGAGGGCTGCTTCATACGGTTCAAGCCCGAAACCCAAGCCCGCAGTAATTGCAGCGGCAACGGTACAACCGCACCCGTGAGTCCATTCGGTTTTAATCAGCTCAGCTTCGAGATAGCGGAAATCCTTACCATCGTAGAAAACATCGATGGATGTCTCTGCATCTTTCAATTTTGAGCCTCCCTTAATGAATACATGCGGGGCGCCCATATCGTAAATCCGTTTTGCGGCATCTTTAATTTCTTCTAATGTCGAAGGCGTATCGATATGAGCAATCTGACCTGCTTCAAACACATTCGGCGTAATAATCTTTGCAAGCGGCAACAGTTTTTTAATCAACAGCTCATTGATTTCCGGATTAAGCGGCAAATTCCCGCCTTTACAGATCATTACCGGATCAAGAACATAGTTTTCTACCTTATATTTACCGAGATACTCGGCAGCAAGTTCGATTGCGTATGGAGTTGCCAACATTCCCGTTTTTGCCGCATCAACGCCGATACCGTTAAAAATGGTTTCGAGCTGTGACCGCAGTGAATCTTCACCGATCGGGAACACCTCATGGCTCCAATCCTTATGGGGGTTCATGGTAGCAACCAAAGTAATCGCTGCCATACCGTATCCGCCATACTCCTGAAATGTTTTTAAATCCGCTTCAAGCCCTGCTCCTCCGGATGCATCGGAACCGGCAATTGTCGCTAATTTTACCATTTTATACTCCTCAATTATGAAAATATCTACGAGTGAGAACTATATCACATTTGCTCGTTAAGTCAAGATCGGTGCGAGATTGTTGCGGGATAGCCCTCTGGTATCTTTTTAGGCTTTCCGATATAATTACCGATACATTCCATAAGACAAGGTATCTCTAAAAACTCGGTTAGATTTTTAGAGGTTCCCTACTATTTGTTTTCTTACTACGCCTTACCGTTAAGGAGGATCTTGGATGAAAAAATCATTATTATCGTTTATATTATTTTGCTTACTCATAATCGCTGCAGGATGTAAAACAGCTCCGGAAGATAAAACTCCCAAACTTACGCCCGTAGAAACTGCAAAAGCGTCTGCCTCGGATGTACAGGTAGTACAGACTGAAAACAAATCAGAGACAATGCAAAACTCGGCTACTGCGGCCATGCCTTCCGATTCAGAAAAGGTCGAACCTAAAAAAGTCGAGCCTCAAAAAGCTGAAGCAAAAACGTCTACGTCGACGCGAGCACCCGCTCAGAAGGTAACACCTCGAAAAACGACTGCTCAATCGGGAAGCGTTGCTAAAAACATGCCTCAAGCGAAAAACGCTCAGACAAAGCCCGCTAAACAGGGGTCGGCACAGCAGAAAACTGCGAAGTCAAATGCATCCGGCGCATCGGCTAAAAAAACCGACACGCCTAAGCAATCGGCAACGACTACGCCCTCAAAAGCGACGACAAAAGAGTCTGTTCAGAAGGAAACGCCTCAAAAAGCAGCGGCTGCAAAAACTGACGCCTCTAAGCAATCGGTAAAGACTGCACCCCAAAAGGCACCGGCGAAAGAATCTACTCAGAAGGAAACACCACAAAAGGCTGTTGCTCAATCGGGAAGCGCTTCTAAAAACAAAACCGCTTCTCAAGCAAAAAATGCTCAGACAAAGCCCGCTAAACAAGATCCGAAACAACAAGAAACGGCAAAGTCTAAAGCAACCGCAAAAAATAATAAGCAGTCTGCATCTCCGGAAGCGGTTAAGAAAGAGGCACCTAAACCGGCATCTACGAAGTCAGTTAAGAAAGATGCTCCTAAAACGATAGCCTCGACCAAGCAAGGGGCTGGTGATAAGGCTGTTTCTACAAAACAGCCTCAAAACAAAAAGGCTGAAGCTAAAACAAAAGAACCAGCTGCTCAAACGGCAGCAGCTCAAATTACCGACATTTCATGGATGATTGAGCAGGCTGATGCGTCCTTTGTTTCAAAACAGCATAAAGGTAAGGGAAAAATCTTTGTTACTATGCTTGCAAAATACAAAGGTGATCTAACAGCTCAAGACTTTAAAGAAGCTTTCTTTGCTTCACCCGCTGATGTGTGGGGGCTTGATGAGCAAAGTGCAAAGGGGCTGATGGAGATTAATAAAAAAGAGAAACTCTTGATGCTGAAACATCTGTCTTCGGGTGAAGGTGAGGGAGCGGCCGCTCTTGGAAAGTGGTTCGCATCGGTTACACTTGAGGGGCAGAAGCCGTTTGAAAAAGAATTGAATGTAACCGGAATCGGCGGCAAAACCGTTATGGAAGATAAGTCTACTAAAGGAGCCGCAAAAGGAAAAGTTCTCTTCCTTATTGTCCCTGCTGCGAAAGCAGAAAACGAACAGCAAGCACTTACAATGCCGGTTATACAATCCGTTTCCCGCGATTCCGATACAATAGAGATTATCTTTTCGGTTAACGATCCGCGGGTTAAAAATGCTTATTTCTATTTTGACGTGCCGGGAGAAGAATACTATCGCGATTCGGGTTCGATGATCGATGCAACGGGGAAACCGGTAAACGGATGCCGCTCGTTCTCTACCGATGGAAAAAAATGCCAGTATGTACTCCGCAAAGATGCAACCAATAAAGACTGGTTCGGCAAGGCGACTCAGTGCTTCCTCGTTGTTTCCGATGTAAACCGCGTTGCCTCCCCCTGGGAAGAACGCCACCGCACTATCAGCGCCGCATCGCGCATCGCAAAATAGCAATTATGGCGGGGTAATTAGATATTCTTTTGAATACCCCGCCATCCCATGGCGGAATTGATACGGAATATATGGATTATATAGCATTGCTCAGAGGTATCAATGTTGGAAGTTCTGTAAAAATTAATATGAAAGAATTGAAAACATTATTTGAGCAATGCGGTTTTTCAAACGTTTCAACATATATCAATTCCGGAAATGTCATTTTTCAATCACATGACGCGAAAAATAGTATCACAGAGAATATTGAACAAGCATTGCATATAACGACCGGGAATGAAGTAAAAGTATTAGTAAAACCAAAAAGTGAGATGGTAAAAATAGCAAAGAGCATCCCCTGTGATTGGCAAAATAATGATGCTCAAAAGACTGATGTAGCCTATTTATTTGACTCAATAGATAATGAAAACATAATAAATGAATTACCAATAAGAAAAGAATATATACAATTAATATATGTTAAGGGTGCGTTAATCTGGAGTGTTCGGCGAGAAGATTATAATAAAAGCCATTTAAATAAAGTAATATCGCATAAAGTATATAAAGATATGACAATACGAAATGTTAATACGGCTCGATATCTTGCAACGTGCTAATAAAAAAAATCACCCAACCACTGCTTCAACCTAACATTGCTTCGCAAGGCAGGCGATATGTTGAGTATTTTCAGAAGCGGCATATACTGTAAAACCTCTCCGTAAGCCTTTTGAAATAGACTGTTAAGCAATTGTACATCCGTGTACCTCTCTACCGATGTACGTCCATGTACATCGGTAGAGGACAAGTTTTGTTCCAAAACTTGTTTCTGACTTATTCCCCGCCCATCCTTGGGCGTTCTGACGACGAGATTTGTGCATAACACAAATCTCGCTCCTGTATAAACCCACTGCCATCCTTGACAGTTTTGATACGTTGAATATGTTCAGAAGTGGCATATCGTAAAACATATTTTCCGTAAGCCTTTTGAAATAGACGATGCAGATGCTAGGAGCGTACAAAAAACACCCGCAGGCGTACTTGTTGTACGTCGAGGACTGTTTTTTGTTAAGCGACAACGCAGATGCACCGTATATTTCAAAAGGTGTTACTAGGGTAGGTATGCTGTATTAACATTCCGCAACGCATCAAAGAGCTTACGCTTTAACTCATAGTTACCGTCCGTAAGCTTATCCAAGCGAGAACGAGCGGTTTTTCTGCCTGAATTATCCTGATAGCTGCATGTACAGGTAGAAGAAATATACCCCTGCATTTCTGCATGACGGATAATCATCGGAATGTCGGCAAGGCAGAGCGGGCGTATAAAGGTCAATGGAAATTTATCGAACTTCAGTACCGGAGGCATTGCTGCAAGCTCTCCCTTTGTCAGTGCATTCATTAGTGCCGTTTCGAGGATATCGTCCAAGTGGTGGCCGAGCGCAATTTTATTAAAACCGTGCTCCTGCGCGTATTTGCTCAGCTCCAACCGGCGCTGACTGGAACACCACCAGCAGTTCATCTTTTTGCCGGTTTTAAGCCGCTCAAGCACCGAAATGGTTTTAATATTTAACTCAATTCCCCAGTTTTTAAACCGCTCCGCCAATTCAGGCGCGAACGCTGACCCGATATCCGTGGCGATATGAAGTGCGGCGGCTTCAAAAACCGGATGCCGGCGATGGAGCCGTGCTGCAAAATATTCTGCAAGAGCGGTCGAATCTTTCCCGCCGGAAGCGGCAATCAAAATACGATCGTCTTCTTCTATCATATTATATTCGGAAACAGCTTTATCAATTGTTCTAAATAGTTTAGGGTTTGCCATAGAAAATAGCAGAAAATGCGATAGCCTATTACCGCTGCCGGTACAAAATATGACTTGGCATTATTGATGCCCGCTTGCACCGGCGTCTATATAGCTATAGAGTGTGTATTTGGAAATGCCGAAGTAGGTTGAAATTTTATCGCCGGATTTTGTAATTAAAAAAGCACCGGATCCATTTAAAAACTTAATCGCTGCGATCTTGTCTTCTTTATTCATCAATGCAACCGGTTTACCCACAATACGGACAGACTGTTCGATAAGTTCGTCCAATAGATCGTTGACATTCTGCGGAATATTTTCAGGTTCATTTTTAGCACTGATAGGCGAAATCAGCTGCTGCAACACGTTCTCTGCCATCTGCATCGGTGTAATATCAAGATTAATCGAAAACACTGCCTCGATTGCATTATTTTCGCCTCTGATAAACATACTGCTCGATTTAAGAATGCGCCCATCCTTCGTTTTTGTCAGATAACTGAGCTTATCTTCCAGCGTTTTATGATCACTATGCAACGCCTCAAGCACTACATGAGACGGCCCGTCGCCAATTTTCCGCATCGTAACAGTACCGTTTTCTATAATGACAATTGAACTATTGGTATAGTCGGCGGTGAGATCATGCACAAGTACTTCACAATTATTACCAAAGTGGATAGCGATACCGTGTGCGATTTGCTGCAGCATCGCAAGAGTGTGTTTGGACATCATATCGTGTAATTCCCTTTATCTCTCATTATTTTTTTAACTGAACATCATTTTGCAACTTATGTATTGCCTGATTGAGTCGTTGCACCGCGGCATTTTGAGGGTCTGCTTCGATAGCTTTGTGTAAATACTCGATAGCGGTTTCCGACTCAGTATTTTCCGTCATTAAGTAGGAATAAGCCGCTAAGTACCACGCTAACTGTAATTCGGCAGGTGAAAGGTCGCCGGTTTCTGCGGCGGCTTTATATTCATCGCTCGCTTTAAGGTAATTCCCCTGCTGTGCAAAGCTCTTTGCCCGTATGTCGGCACTCATCAACACGTATTTTCCTTTTAAGCCGGATCGATTATCGGGATCGAGCGCCGGTACTTGCATACGCAGAGAATCATAGCGGTGTGCTTCTGCATTGCCGACCGTGTTTAAAAAGGTGTCAATTGCTCGTGCTTTTTCCTGTCCTTTTGTAGTATTGATATGCTTTCGTGCCTCAATCACCTTCGTCCGCTGCGCAGTCAATGCTTTAATTTTTTCTATTAGCTGAGCTTCGGTTTTTATATCCGCTTCTATAACAGCAGAGGCATACATATCCTGTTCGGCTGTTTGCAGTATGATAAAAGGGATATCAGGTACTGCATATTCGGAAAACAACAGATAGTTCTTTTGAGCTGCTTCCCGTTCATTTTCCGAAGGGTTATGCAGCAAGTCGATAAAGCGGACGGCATAGAGCTGCGCCAATTCCGTTTTGCATGATTCGGTAAGAATGTTTTTGGAAAAATCTTTTGCTTCCTTTGACCAATCGGAACCGGTAAAGATAAGCAGTATATCTCTTTCATCCCTATTAGGGTTTTGGTTATTTCTCGTGGTGTTCTTTCCTGCTGAGGCGGTAGAAATACAGCTACTCACCATAACAACAAGGCAGAAGCCGATACATAGTAATCCATATCGATATAATTTTTGCATAGAACGATTATAGCATTAAATTAACAAATCGCAAAGAGATTTTTTTAGACGGTATCAGAGGTAGAGGCACCGTTTTACTCCATGATAGTGATTTCGACACGCCGGTTTAGTGCGCGTTCCGCTTCGGTTGTATTCGATGAGATCGGCTTTGAGCCACCTGCTCCGCTATAGATGAATACACCGGACGGGATGCCGCGTTTGGTCAGTTCATCGACAACCGTTTTTGCCCGCCGGAGGGACAGCCCGTGTTGGGTGCTTTTGTCACCGACATCAGCAGTATGGCCTTCAACAAAAAGGTTTTTAAAGGTTAGCGTTTTTAATACGGCGGCTATTTCATCGAGTTTTTTATCCTCTCCATGTAACAACTCCGCCTTATCCGCAACGAAATGTAAATTTTTCAAATTTAATAATATGCCGCGCGGTGTTTCCTGCACATTAAAAATACCGTCTCCCTTATCTTTTATGCGCTCCTTGTTTGAGCTCTCCGGTTTCACCGGATTCTTGGAGTGATCAAGTAATGCCGTTGTCGGTACGGAACCACCGTTGTAAACGGTATGCTGCCCGTAATTGTAAAAGTGCAGTAAAAAGCCGCGCTGCCGAATCGATTCAGCACCCTTATAGAAAAATGTTTCATCGATTTTTTCCCGAATAAAGAGCGGGCGATTCCGATCATCCAGATAAATATCCGCCGTTCTGCTTCCTTCCGAACGAAGCATATCAGCATCCCCTAAATGATCTTCACCGTGGTACCGCAAGGCGAATACTGCCTTTACATAATGAGTATCGGTTCCATTGTACTTCTTTTTGCCGATGTATTGATATTCAGCCAACACCGGTATTCTCGTAGGATTTTTCCCTTGCTGCGGACACACTACGATAGTGCTTTCAGCTGTCCATTTTTTTTTCCGCTTTCCTGTTGTTCGAGTCGCTGCGTAGGACTTGTCGGGAAATTCCGCAGCAGCGGATAGCCGGTATCTTGTGTAAAGTGAAGGGCTGCTATCTTTGTGCCGTCCGTTCCCCGATGGGCCGACTGCGTAAAAGCAATCGGTCTGATTTCATCAAGTTTTTTTGCCGTGCCGACCATATTCTTGCGGGTTTCTTCCAGCACAAAGGCTTCTCCTTCATACCGATAGGCCGGCTCGTCATTATAAACGGTAGCTTTTTTCATCAAGGTAGATATAGGCTTCTCGATAGGTAAGCCCTGCATAAGTATCGTTTTTATAAACCGAATAGTCGGCGCGCTCCGAAATGGTAATTCTTCCGTTCTCTGTAAACGCAATGACCGGAATCAATACACAGACAATAGATAGTATCGTTCGTTTCACTCATTTCTCCTCTAAAAAGCGCTAGCAGCACCGGCTTGTATCAGGTGTCTTTTATTATCATCGTCAAATACAAAGAAGATAATTACCGCCTCTGCCATGGTTGCAGGTTCCGGGATGTGTTACGGCAACCGTATTCATCAATATTTTCTTCGAGCAATACCGGCCGCTCTTTTTAGAAAACGAAATGAAGCCGTATTTACCTCACGTATAAATTTAACAAAAACCTTGACACCCTATTGGATAGGGGTATATAAAACCTCAGTAAAGAAGAAAGAAATCAGATGAAGCATTTAGTAACTGCTATAAAAAATGCAGAAAAGGAGGTAACCCATGGAAGAAGTTAATGTATTTGAAAGTATTATGAATGGACTTTCAGAAAGTCTTGAGTATGCAAAAGGAAAACCCAATAAGGCGCGGAAAATAACCATAACTATTGCAGACTTACCTTCATATCATTGTAAAGAAATAAAGCAGATTAGAGAGGAGTTAAATCTTACACAGAAAAATTTTGCTTGTGTGCTTGGCGTATCTCCAAAAACTGTAGAGGCTTGGGAAGCAGGTAGAAATGTACCGCAGGGTATGGCTCAAAGATTTTTACAGATGCTTCAATTGGGCGGAAAAAAAATGCTGCAGGATTTTAAGGTCATTGATTTTGCAAGATAGTTTGATTGCTTTAGAAGTAAACGGTATCAGCGATTGCCTCTGTTGATTTTACTGTCAAAATCGGTACAATCGGCATAGCTCCAACTTTGAGGTTTCTATGATTCTGTTTATCTCGTTTCTTATCATTTTGGCAATGCTGTCGACCAAAATCAGCGATAAATTCGGGTTGCCGCTCCTTATCGGTTTTATTCTTATCGGTGTTCTTGTTGGCGGTGATGTCTTAAATTTATTCTATTTTGATAATGCCCTTTTAACAAAAAAAATTGCTGATATCCTGCTGATCTTTATTATTTTTGACGGCGGATTTTGCATTACAAAGGAGACGTTTCAAAGAGTTGCCGGCCCGTCGATGACGCTTGCAACCCTCGGTGTTGCACTTACTTCCGTGACGCTTGGATTTTTAATTCACTTTATCCTTAAACTAGAGTTAACCTATTCGATGCTGATTTCTTCTATTATTTCTTCTACCGATGCCGCTGGTGTTTTTATGATTACCAAGTCCAATCCGATTAAGGATAAGCTTGCCGCAACGCTCAATGTTGAATCCGCTGCGAACGACCCGATGGCGATTTTGCTTACCCTCACCTTTGTGCATATTGCAACAGGGGCTTTTAAGTCCCCAGCCTTGGCGGTAGCAGAGCTTATTTGGCAATTTGTCGGCGGTATCATTATCGGCTACTTTGCTTTTCAAATTTCGATATGGCTGTTTAACCGGCTGCAGTCGGATAACAGAGGAAACTATAATGTGCTGATACTGGGATGTGTGCTGCTTGGATACGGCGCGGCGGAGCTCTGTCAAGCAAACGGGATTATCGCAGTGTTTTTTATGGGGTACTGGATCGGCAATACCGCTTTTCCTGCAAAGCGCAGCGTCGGAAATTTTCTCGAAAGCATTTCTACAATCTTTAATATCACACTTTTTATTATGCTGGGGCTTTTGTCATTTCCACACCATTTTGTTCATATCTGGAAAGAAGCGCTCATTATTGTCGGTATTATGATGTTTGTCGCCCGTCCACTTGCCGTGTTGGTTTCCACGTTTCCGTTTCAATATACACGGAAGGAAAAATTTTTTTTAATGTGGGGAGGGATTAAAGGTGCGGTTCCGATCGTTCTTGCGACCTATCCGCTTGCAAACGGGTTGGATAAGGACGGCTTTATTTTTAACTCTATCTTTTTTGCCGTTTTCCTTTCCTGTATTATTCAGGGAACCACGCTTGCTCCGCTTGCTCGGCTCTTGAAATTTACCAACCCTAAAAAACCGGAATCGCTGTATTCGGTCGAGCTGTATTCGCTTAAAGCAAGCGATATTGATATCTTCGATATTTATATTGAAGATCATTCCGGCAGCATCGGTCAAAAGATCAGCGAGCTTCATCTTGATAAGGATACGCTTATCAGTTCAATTGTACGCGAGGGAAAAATCATTTTCCCGAGAGGCGATACCGTTATTCAAAAAAACGATATCCTCTATGTACTTGCTCATTCTGCAAAAATAAAAGAAATTACCGACAAGCTCAACGAACCGAGCGAATAAGCTGCGGATAGTCGACAATATGTCCGGTGCGATTATCCGATATGCCCGAATATTGCCCAACACCAATAAAACAGGTATAGTAAACTAATTAATTCACAATTCTTAATGATGAATTAATATATAAGGAGCCGCAATGAGCGAAAATAAATTGAAGATTCTAGGATGGATAGGAACTGCATTATCGGTCACTATGTACATATCTTATATCCCACAGATTATGGACAACTTGAGTGGGAATAAAACCGTTTTTCTTCAGCCCTTAGCAGCAGCCGTCAATTGTACAATATGGGTTTTATACGCATTGCTGAAAGATAAACGAGATTATCCGCTTGCAGCGGCAAATGCACCGGGCGTTATTTTCGGTTTAATAGCAGCAATTACCGCTCTCTAGGCGCCCGCGGTTTTTTAACTAAACCTCTGAAAATTGTATAAGGCATCTCTAAAAATCTTATCAGTTTTTTAGAGATGCCTATTATTTTTTACTTCTTCAATTCGTAAATATTAATGGATTTTATGTTCGGGGTTCTGCCGTCTGCAGATCGAGGAATCATGATAGTACCCGCTCTAATCTCATCAAAAATCTTATCCCGTTCGGCAACATTCGGATTAAAGCCGATAATCTTCCAGTTGTAATTCACCTTAGGAGTAATAACGCCCTTATCGACTTTCTTTACATACGCACCAATCAGATCGCGTATGCGCCCTGCATCCTGCATGACTTCATACGAGTCGTAGTACACATCTTTGGGTGTCGCAAGTTTTAAGCTTTGCAGCGTTCCGAAACGGTAGTTGTTGACGGCAACCTTATACACCTTTTTAGGATCAAGGGTTTGCCCTTTTATCTTGGCGTTTGTGATTCTATTCCCAGCCTCTTTTGAAATATCAATGTCGTAATCGATACCTTCAAACATATCGTAGTTATAACCGCGCACATTGGGATTAAACGAAATCGTTACATCGCCTTTCTTTGCCGTGTTGTAATATGAAGCCGACCACTCCATGTATTTTAACAGATTCTCACCGGTCATATTAACACCCATCAGCGTATTGGAATATTTATAGATAAAGGCAACATCCTTTTTCTTGAAATCCCCTTTCTTTAAATTCATATCCAAGCGGAAAGCGGCAGCGGCAGCAACATCAGCCTTCGTGTAATAAAGCTGCACATCATTGATTAAGTCGATAAGTGCGGTATCTTCAAGCTGAATAGTAGGCATGGTGGTAACTTTATCTTGTCCGGTGATGTAGTCAACACGCGGGATAAAGTCCGCAGTAACTTTTCCGACAATGAGGTTTGCATCTGCAACGGACTTGTCATGCACAAAGCCAAACTCTTTTTCCATCGCTTTATCGGCAGCAATCTTAGCGGTTTCGCGGTTTTCCGCTTTTACGGAAACGACCTTCCATGCGCCGTTATCTTTTTTAACCTGTACTTCGCCTACCGCTAAAGCCCAACCATAGCAGCCCGGTTCAATAATCCATGTTTTATCTCCGTTCTGACCGTCGATAAGGGTTGCATACCGAGCGTGCTCATGTCCGCCGAAAATTAAATCGAACTCAGGGATTTGCTTTGCCATTTCGATAACGCCGCTGTTGGTGCCGTATTCACCATTGCGCCCAAGATGGAACGCACCGATTAAGACATCGTATTGCCCTTTTAAGGAATCGACGGTTTTGCGTGCAACCGCTATCGGATCTTCAAATTCCAGCCCTTTAAAGTGAGACGGTGCGGCAGCTTCCCACATCGGGATATGAGGCGGCACCATACCGATAACGGCAACACGGACTCCTTCAATGTCAAACAGCTGATAGGGTAGTACGAAATGGCTGCCGTCCTTTGTGTTTTTGATATTGGCGCTTAATACCGAACCGTTGAAGTGGCGGATATTACGGGCAAGGAATTCTTTTTCAAAGTTGAACTCATGGTTGCCCAAAACCCAAATATCGTAGTTCATGTAGTTGAGCGCTTGAATCATGGGGTGGGTGTCAAGGTCGTTAAACAGATCGGCACTGTTATCCTGCACTGTATCGCCGACGTCGATTAAAACGGTGTTGGGATTTTGTGCGCGCAGCTCTTGCGCCAATACGTATGTTTTTACAAAACCGGCAGCGGGTGTCTCCTCGCATACTGCGTAGTCATAGGCATAGAGTCGTCCGTGTACGTCGCCGGTTACGCCGAAGGTCAGGGTAACGGCATCCGCCCCCGGCTGTCC